>SCTZ01000087.1 GCA_004297765.1 Chloroflexota bacterium
AAAACCGCGGCGGTCTGACCCCGATCGGGTGCCCATGTCTTTATTAGACACGATCGGAAGGGTTGGTTGCAGCGACTGAAGTCACATATTGTAAGCGGTTTGATCGCGGGGGGGCGCTTTGCATTGCGTGTGTGGATGGCTGGGTTTGTTTGGATCGCCAGGCCGTTTGGATCACGGAGCTCGCGAAAGACGGCGCGAAAACACGCGAAAAGTCGGTGGATCGAGGGCTTGAACATGGACACGTTGCTTGACGCAGTACCCACGGTTATTCCATCCTGGGAGCGCAGGCGTCCTCGCCCGCATGGGGGGCTGGGACGCGCAAATGAGAGAACGGCACGTGCTTGTGTGTCCACCCTCCGCGTTGTTCCAGTCTGTATTGGTTGACAGCACCTTTAAGGCTAGGCTAGAATTGGCCTATGAGTCGAGGATTCTCGACCTGCTCACGGAGGGATGTCCGAGCGGTTTATGGTGGCTGTCTTGAAAACAGCTGGGCGATGAGCCCCGGGGGTTCGAATCCCTCTCCCTCCGCCATGTTGGCCTTGATTTGGCGCCAGAAACCTCACGTCGCTCTCTCAGTTGGTTCATCTTCTCACCGACTCGTGGCAAGAGATTGGCAAGAATCGTAGCATTCGCAGCGCTGGCGCTAAGGAGGATCCTATGCTCGCCAAGGCTGCGTTCTCTGTCGAAGTAGCACCGCTTGAGGGTATCGTGATTGCATCTGAAGCGGGCGAGGCGCCTACCTTCTTCCGTCGAGATGGAGGACTTGCTCGTTTGCGTCAGTTGCATAACCCGAGTAGACGACACTGTTGTCGATCGGTCCCTACATTTTCTGAATGCGAGCATGGTGCTGGTCCAGCTGAAGATGCGGGAGTCCAGACAGGGAGGGGATCTCAGGCGAGACGCACTAAAGGCGGATTCAGCACTATTAGCTACGTCTCGGATGGAGGCTCGATTACACCAGGTAGAAACGATGCATGCCCTTGTGGAAGCGGGAAGAAGTACAAGAAATGTTGCCTCGATGGACAACAGCCAGTCAATCAGATACTGCCATCGAATTATTTCGATGTCAAAGGCAAGAACGCGGAACAGCTCGTTCTTGATCTGGCCCACAAGACGTTTCTCACAGACTGGTGTTATCCGAATCCTGTGCTTCCATCCGGCAAGGAGTTGTGCGATTTGCTGGTCGTGTTCGACGATACTGCAATCGTGTGGCAGATTAAGGATCTGAAGCTAGACGGCAATAGAAAGTACAAGCCATCTGAGGTTGAGAAGAATCTCAGACAGTTGTCAGGTGCACGCCGTCAACTTTTCGATCTAAAGACGCAAATTGAACTTCAGAACGTCAGGAGGGGCAAAGAGGTATTCGATCCGGAATCTATCCGTGAAGTCTACCTTATTTCCGTGCTGCTGGGTGAAGGAGAGAGCGCATATCCTCTAGTGGAGACGATCAAGGAGCACACCGTCCACGTTTTGACTAGGGATTCGACACAGATACTCCTGCAAGAACTTGATACCATTAGCGACTTTTGTGCGTATCTTCGGGAAAAAGAGAAGCTACTTTCCGCCTCCATGCATATCTTCATTATTGGGGGGGAAGAGGAACTGCTCGCTGAGTACCTGCTCAATGAAAGATCTTTCTCCCATCTACAAAACGCCGGCTACAACATGATCACCATAGACGCAGGGATCTGGGAGTCCGTGCAGAAGAACCCCCGGTATTTCGCCAAGAAGGATGCCGATCGCGTGAGCTATGGCTGGGACAGCATAATTGACAGAGCCCACGAGGCTGGCGTGCCAGAGTACGAACTGGTTGCGCGCGAACTGGCTCGCCCGAATCGTTTCAAGAGACGGGTCTTGGCTGAGAGCTTCCTCGATGCACACGTTCTGGCTCATCAGGATCGAAGGAAAGACATATTCAGGCGAGTGCTCTCTGCGGATGACACTACATATTGTTTTCTTTTCGCGGACGATCCGGAGCCCCATCCGCGACGCCGCGAGATGTTGGCCAACTTGTGTTATGTGGCGCGTGGGACCTATCTCCGGAACCAGAAAGTGATCGGCATTGCGACTGAGAAGCAGATCAGACCAACCTGTTCGTACGACTACTGTATACTCGAAATAGCCGACTGGACGGAGCATGAGCAAAGCCAGATGGAGAAGATCAAGGCAGTGACGGGCATTCTAACGAGTCCGACCATAGGGGCAATCAGCGACAGCGAGTATCCACTCGATTCATCGACCGGCAAGATCCCTCGATAGTCCTACTTAATCGGCTCCCTCGTTCTCTTCTGCTTGCGGCTTCCCTACCCTTCGGGCAAGGCGCTTACCGATCAGTTGTGACCAGATAAGCGCGGCCTGGTACCATGTACCACAGCTAAACTCTGGTGCCTAGGCTCGACCTCCGGATGCCGAGACTTGTACCGGGCCCATCCCCACGCGCGTTCTTACGGTATGAGGTGTTCGCTATCTTAGCGGGCTCCCCTGAGCAATTCCTCCAACTTGCTAACGGCCGCGTCTTGCAAGTAGGGCAGGACGTGGGAGTAGGTGTCCAGGGTGATGGCGATGGTCGAATGTGCCTAGGCGCTCGCTCACAACAACCTTGGCGGGCACGTTCTGCAGGAGCAGCATTGTCGCGTGCGTGTGCCGGAGCGAATGAAACGGGATGCGACGCAGGCCGGCCTGCGCTGTGTTTGCTAACTGGGCGCTTTTTGAGATGGGAAAATGGCATCCAGGGACCGGACTGCCTCGGCCTGTATGTCGGGGAGTACGTGTCCATCATCGAGAGGGCTGGGCCGCCCTTGTACGGGCCGCCACGCGGTTCCGCGTGGGCGCAGAGTTAGCGGCTCCTTCGTGTTAATCACGAACTCCACGCCGAGCGCATGGGCCAGGCGGTACAGGGTGTCTACGTTCGGCAAACGTTCATCTCTCTCCAGCCGTGCGATAGAAGGCTGTGTCGAATCGATACGCTCGGACAACTGCTTCTGAGTCAGCCCCGCTGCAAGACGCGCCGATCGGTGCCCTCCGAAACTCGAACTGTAGGCCCAGGCGTTCCCAGGCTACGTGTGCATCCGGTCCAGGTCCAGGTATTCGACCATCCTCTTCCGGACCGTCTCGATCTCTGCTTGCGGTTTCTTCTGCGTATTCTTCGTGAAGGCGTGCAGCAACACCGGCCGCTGCCCAGCCACAGCGAAGTAAAGGATCCGATGCTGCATCTGTCCAGTGGCGCGCAATTCCCAGATCTTTCCTTCCAGACTTCGCATGTACGGTGCGCTAGTTCAAGGCCCAAGTCCCACAGCGTCTTCAGGTCAAACCCGACCTTGGCCTTCTCCTCCGGGTCCAGAGCGACGATATACTCACCTCTCGACAGCCGTAGTACACCGTATTACAATATAATGCAGAAAGGGTGATATGCCGCTCGGAATCGATGCCATCGTCTGGGACGAAGAGAATCGGCAACACATCGCCCGCCATCATGGACGCCCGGGAAGTCGAAGAGGTTTGCTTTGGGGCCCATACTCTCCTCCATACCCGGGGCGTGGGGAAGATCGTGCTACTCGGTCAAACTCAGGCGGGGCGCTATCTATTCGTCGTACTTGCCTCTCGCAGCCGTCGCGAATACCGCCCTGTCACGGCGCGAGACATGACCGACGCGGAGCGGCGCCTCTATTTGCGACAGCACGGAAGGAGATGACCGATATGCCAAGACGCAAGAAGCTGCCCATGCCCGAGTTTGCTTCGGAGCAACAGGAAGCGGAGTTCTGGGATACGCATAGCCCGCTGGATTACGAGGGATGGGAGATAGGAACGGAGCCGGTGCAGGTGAAACGGCCGCTTGAGCACGTCCTGCAAGTGCGGCTGGACGCGCGGACCATTGACGAATTGATGCGCATCGGCCAGCGGATCGGGATCGGACCGTCCACGCTGGCGCGCATCTGGATCATGGAGCGGCTCGCCGCTCTTGAGGCGCAGGCGAAGTCGGCCAGTTGATAGATCGTTGTGCGGCTAGTTGGCTCTTCCCCCAACAGTTATCCGGCAGCCACCAGGTCATGCTCAGCCCGGTTCAGCCAATCCTGTACCTCCCGCCACGATTCAGGCCGCATAGAGTATCCTCCCTTCGCGCAATACCGTGGCGGGAATTGAGGAGGGAGCTCTGGGGCGAGTTCAGTGACGGTGCCGACGGTTCGGAGATCATGCGTCTGATCCTATGACCATCTCTTTTGGCTGCTAGGACTCCGCAGGCGGCTGTCCAGGCCTTCCTGAGCCCTCTTTAGCAGACGACGTCTTGACGTCTATGTAGTCTGTGCGCAGGTATTGTGGCGCCATTTAAGTGAGCACCGGGAGGATCAAGATGACAACGGACTATCCCAAGCCGAAGCGCGATATTGAAAAGGACTACCCTCGTCGGCAATTCGCGGCCAAACTGCGGCGCCTCGCCGATTCGATCGAGCAAGGCAAACGGTTCCGCATTCAAGTGGCCGGAGAGCGCATCTCCGTCCCGCCTCATGCCGTCATCAATATTGAGCACGAGCGGGGCTCCTCGCAGGAGGAGATCGAGTTCCAGATGGTCTGGTCCTTGAAGGGAGATACTGACTGATCGCGCTCGACTGAGACGACGAAAGGACTGTACGAGCTATCTCCGGGGAGGGTTCTTCTGGGGTACTGAGGATGGTTCCGCGCGGAACAACGCAAGCCATTGACCTTGCCGCTTGGTGGGTCGATGACTTTCGGGCGGGTTGTCGAGAAACCCGACCGCGGTCGAGCGCCTGACTTTTGGCTGGCGTATACATAGCGTCGCCTGTATCGGCGTGCGACAGGAGAGTAATACCGATTGTCCTTGATTGCATCCAGTTGTCCACCGCCCGCCCGCCGCTAAAGCGAGCGGGCGTAGGCAACGAAGCCCCTTCCGAGGGGCTGGGCGCGGTACTCAGCCCGCCTCGGCGGGCTTTGTTGACTCAGTCCGGCGGCTTCAGCCCTGGGCGATCGGCAGCGTTGCGTCGGCGAATCAGGATAGAGGCAAACACAATTGGTATATGGACTGTCGGGCAGGAGAAAGGAGGGCGCCCGTCCATATTCGAGTGCTCCAAAGTGTGGTAGGCTGAGTGGCGGTAGGACTCAGGACGGGGTAGCAAACTGAGGGTGGGGGGAAGCCAGCCATGGAGCCAGTCGAGAACTTTAAGCTGGTCGTGTTTGTCGATGGGTTGGACGAGAATCCTATTGAGCTGGAGACCGTGGGCGTGGGAGCTGGCTTCAGCGTTGGTGTTTTCCAACGCGACGGTGATTATCTCTCTCGCGCGTTTGAAATCGAGGGGCACGTGACAGACGATGGCGTGCTCGTCGTCGAGGTCCGCAACCGGGCGGGGTCCGTAGTTGCGCGGAGCCGAACCCGTTGAGAGGCTTTGGCTTCTACGCCCTACGCCAGGAGAGAAGATCGTCCTAGCGATCTTCGGACTTAGTGCAGCGTTCCTCAATTACAGCGAGCGGGCGGCGCTCTTCCCTAGCCCTTGCGCACAAGGGAGAGGGTCAGGGTGAGGGTTCAGCCCCTGACGCCGATGGATCGCCGTCCCGGACCGATGAAGACCCGGGGGACCCTCACCCTCGCCCTCTCCCTTTGCGAAGGGAGAGGGGATAGCACGTCAGCTATCCCGATATCATCGTAACCAAAGCCTATACACTACTTGAGGAACGGCGCACTTAGAGTCATGCACCGAGTTCCGTAAGCTTCGACCTCACGAAGCTGAGGAACTCCCGCAATGCGACGGTCAAGTCATCGCTGAGATGGCTGTCCACTACCCGCTCGTCCTCACCGTTGTGTAGGTGCTTGGGGGAGGTAGCGATGTCGGGGTGGTCCGGGGCGTTGTCGTAGCGGTGGATCAGTCCTCGCTTGGCCCGGTGTTCCCAGTGGAAAGCATACCGGCTCCCGGAACTGTTGGTCCAAAGATCGGCAAAGGTGCCATCCCGCAGATGCAGGCGCACCTTTTCTGGCAGACCGGCCCGGCGATACAGGAACTCGGTGGAGGTAACGATATCGCCGAACTCGGTCTGGGCGATGTGCGAGAACTCATGCAGCAGTCTTCACGTCCTCCTCGATGGCACGCAGACGGCTGATATAGTTCTCCAGGTTCTCCCAGTGGATGAGGTCCTCCCAGGCCGGATGGCTGGCGATCTCTCTACCCTCAATCTTGCTCTGCAGGTCTCGCGGTGAGGATGCACCGTATCTCTCTTTGATGTCGGCGATGTCCCACTCGGCGAGGCGTATCTCCTGGGCCACGAACGAGAGAATGCCCTTCTTCATCAGCTCTTCCGAAGGGATGCCGAGGCGGCGAGAGATCTCTCCCAGATTGACGGTCATCGTGGCTCCCCTGCGATTCTTCTTTGTCTGGGGTCTATTATACTCCAATACCGAGCGGAGCGCGCCTGACCATCTCGAGGAAACCAGACGCTCGTTTGCAGAACAGCAGCAGGGCCGGCTTTAGTAGCCGGCCCTGCTATTTCGCGAAGAAGTTGCCGCTAGGAGCGGAATCCTTGCGGCTAGCGCTCGCTGGGGTTGAGCGCGCCGGGGATGGGGGCGATCTTGGGGACGCCCTTGTCGTTCACGGCGACCTTTTGACCCAGGAGTTGCCAGGTGCCATCACCTGCGACGTTGTGGCAGGTGAAGCAGTTGCCGTTGTAGTTGCCTTTGAATCCCGCGCTGAACATGTGGGCAGGATGGACGATGTCTCGGAGCGCCAGCGGCGCGCCCGCGCCTTTGCCCGCGCGATCTCCGGTGCCCGGCTTGTGGCAAAGCAAGCAGGTCTCCGGGCCGACCGGCTTAGCGGGATCCAGTTTGGTCGGGTCGATGATAGTGCCATCGGGCGCGACTTTCGGGTGCTCTCCACCAGCTGCCAGAGCCCTTTCCTCGGCCTCCCAGGGCAACGAGTACTTGCCTTTGGCGTCGGCCGAGACGTGACAAGCCAGACAGCCTCGCTTGGGTGCACCGGCTTCGACGGCGGCCAGATAAGTGGCCTCGGTGCTGGAGGCCGTTCCATCGTTCGGGCTCTTCCAGTGGACCCAGGCGGTGGCGCTGCCGGCCTGGCCTGTGGTGACTTTGACCTTGTAGCTGAATGGGCCCAACTTGCCGTTAGCGGGGATCTGGTCAGCCAGCCAGACAGCACTGCCGGCCTCAACGCCACGGAACCAGGCCCCCTGTGGGGTGGCGGAGGCCGAATCGAAGGTCGTGCCGCCAGGGATGGTGGCGGAGACATAAACGTCACCCGCGGCCGTGGACGAGTTGTTGATCACGGTCACGCTGTAGGTAACTACGCCGCCGCTGGCCGTACCGCTGATGGATACTCCCACGTCCGCCGTGGCTTTGTTGGGGCTGGCGGCCGCGCCATAGACCAGGACGCTGGCCCCCAACAGAAAGACCAGTCCGATAATCAACCCGAGGCGCTTCTTGCTGCGAAGCATCTTGAGCTTCTCCTTTCCAACACTATTGTTCGTAGAAATCGCCTTGGCTCGCGAGTTCGATGGCGATGGATGGGTTGCCGATCCAACCGGCAATGCCGGAGAGGGTGGGCTACCCGTTACCCCTTGACCTTGTTCTCTCTTCCGTCCCTCCTTTCATTGCATTGCCATGTTTCTGCTGTGGGTCGGCCGCGCCGTGACACGGCGGTCGTTCCGACTCGCCGCCATCGCACCGCGCCGGCTGACGCCCGCGTGCGTCGCTTATAACAGGAGGCGGTGCTATCGCTCGCGGGTGGATCCGTCTTCGTATCGATCTAGTTTACTACGCCTTGGTCTTCCAACAGATAGCGTCCACTGAGTATCTGTTATACTAGGAATCTATCAGATTTGCCTAGTATATTCTTCTCCCATTCACGAGTACTCCAGTCCTTTGGTCCGCCCAATTGACCTCCGGGCATCACAAGAAGTACGATAGGGCCGCGCCGCCGATGGGCAAAGCCGAGTGGGTGTGGCATGAGGGAGCAAGTCGTGATGAAGGACAGCTCGAACAGAGGCCAGGCTGGGACACGGGTACAGATACCTGATGGGGCTTTCCTACCATCGATCCATCGCATGTTGGCTGCTATCGTGGAATCCTCCGAGGACGCTATTATTGGCATATCGTTCGAGGGCATCATCGTCAGTTGGAACTCCGCGGCAGAGCGACTGTATGGCTACATGGCCGAGGAGGTTGTGGGGCAATCTCGGTCTCTGCTCGTTCCGCCTGACTACCAGGACGATGTGCCCGTGATGATGGAGCGTCTCAAGCTGGGCGAGCGCGTTCAGCACTACGAAACCCAACGCCTACGCAAGGATGGCCGGGTTCTCCACGTCTCCGTGACAATGTCGCCGGTGAGAGACGAGACGGGACGGATCGTGGCCGTCTCGACCGTGGCCCGCGACATAACCGACCGAAAGATGGCCGAGGAGGCCCTGCGCGTCTCGGAGGCCAACTATCGCGCGATTTTCGATGCGGCCAACGATTCCATCTTCGTGCACGACCTGGAGACATTCGCCATTCTCGACGTTAATCAGAAGATGACCGAGATGTTTGGATACGCCCGGGAAGAGGCTCGCCAGCTAACCGTGGAGGAGATGAGCCTCGGCGTTCCGCCGTTCTCGCAGCGGGAAGCTGGGGTCTGGTTGGGGAAAGCTATCGAAACGGGCCCCCAGCTTTTCGAGTGGATGTCCAGGGACAAATCCGGCCGGGTGTTCTGGACCGAGGTCAACATCAAGCGAGCATCCATAGGCGGTCAGGATCGCCTGTTAGCTATCGTCCGCGACATTACCGGGCGCAAGGCTGTGGAACGGGAACTCAAGGGAACTCTGGATAGGCTTCAGAGCACTTTAGAGGGGACCATCGAGGCCATGGCTCTGTCTGTGGAGATGCGTGATCCCTTCACGGCGGGTCATCAGCAGAGGGTAGCTGCGCTGGCTCGTGCTGTGGCCCAGGAGATGGTCCTGTCGGAAGAGCAGATCCATGTCGTCCGGCTGGCGGCTTTTGTTCACGATATCGGCAAGATCGGCGTGCCGGCGGAGATCCTGAGCAAGTCGGGGCGGCTCGCCGAGACTGAGTTCGCCCTGGTCAAGTGCCATAGCGACAAGGGATGCAGCATCCTGGAGAAGATCGAGTTCCCATGGCCGGTAGCGCGGATCGTGCATCAGCATCACGAGAGAATGGACGGCTCCGGCTATCCGTCCGGCTTGAAAGGCGAAGAGATTCTTCTGGAGGCCAGGATCATTGCCGTGGCCGACGTGGTCGAGGCCATGGCCTCGCACCGCCCCTATCGCCCCGCTCTGGGTGTGGAGGCGGCCTTGCAGGAAATCACCCTCCAGAGTGGTGTATTGTACGATTCCCAGGTGGTCGATGCCTGTCGTCGGATCTTCGCCAGAGGACCGTTCCGCTGGGCGTGATGGGGGGCTAGAGGGTTAGGGGTTAGTCTCCCAGCCCCCAACCCCCGCGTTTGGTCTCGAGGCGAGTGATTCGGATATAATAGGGAATGATGGCAAGTAGACAGGTTGAAGAGCAGACGTATCTGACGAAGGCTCTCGAGAGCTTGCGGGGTGCCGAGAGCGAGTACGCGAGCGGGCGTTATAACAACACGGCCAATCGGGCGTATTATGCCTGCTTTCTTGCGGCAGTCGCGGCCATGGCTCACGAGGGGGCTGGGCAGGACAGCAAACGATCGCACTCGCATATGCAGGTTGATTTCGTCAGCGAGTTGATCGATCGGTTGGAGGTCTACCCGCGCGAGCTAAGGCCGATTCTTAAGCAGGCAGAAGATCTGCGGCTCAAGGCCGACTACGCCGTCGAGGCTGTTAGCGCCCAAGGAGCGGCGCGCGCGCTGAACAAGGCCCGAGCGTTTGTGGGTGCCGTGGAGGCGCGCGTGTCGGGAAGGGCACAGTAGGAGATGACGTACACTAGCACGAGCGGAGGCTCGGCCACAACGGATCTCGTGATCGAAGTCGAGAAGAGAATCCTCGAGCGATTCCCGGAGGCCGAGTTTCGCATTCGCCAGGGCTTGCGCCCCGACGACATTAACCTGTACGTCAACACCAACGAAGTGGATGAATTCGCCATCCTCGATACGGTTGGTGAGCTGACGACCGATATCCTGATCTACCGGGGCGTCAACATCCATCTGGTGCCCGTCTATCGCCTGGATCGGGCGACGCGTTGGGCCTTCGGAATGGAGTAATCCTTCCGCACTTGCTATAATGCCTCCCGAATTCCAAGTGTGAGGAGGCGTGCTCCATGCCCAAGATTGCGGTCATCCCAGGCGACGGCATCGGCGTCGACGTCATCGCCGAGGCCAAGAAGGTTCTGCAAACCATCGCCGAGGTCCGCGGTATTCCCCTAGAGATGACCGACTTCGACTACGGTGTCGAGAGATACCTGCAGACCGGACGTCCTATGCCGGACGGTGCCGAGCAGGAGCTGGCCAAGAATTTCGATGCTATCCTTCTGGGTGCAGTGGGCGACCCGCGGGCGCCGTTCGAGAAGTACGCGTCGCAACTCCTGTTTGGCCTGCGCTTTGGTCTGGATCTATACGTCAACGTGCGCCCGGTGAAGCTACTGGACGCGCGGCTCTGCCCCCTGAAGGACGTCACCGAGAGCGACATGAACTTCATCGTCTTCCGGGAGAACACCGAAGGGGCCTACTCCCAGGTCGGTGGCGCGTTCAAGTTCCAGACATCTGACGAGGTCTCCATCCAACTGGACATAAACACGCGCAAGGGCGTACAGCGGATCATCGAGCACGCCTTCGTCTACGCGCGGAAAAAGGGTCTGACGCGGGTGTGCATGAGCGACAAGAGCAACGCGCTTCCCCATGCCCATGGCATCTGGCAGCGTGTCTTCCATGAAGTATCGGCTCAGTATCCTGAGATCGAGACCTCGCACCTCTTCGTGGATGCTCTCACAGCTCAGATGGTCAAGCGTCCACAGCAATTCCAGGTCGTCGTCACGTGCAACATGTTCGGCGATATCATCACCGATCTGGGCGCTCAACTGCAGGGTGGGCTGGGTCTGGCCGCATCCGGGAACGTCAACCCCGGACTGATCGGCATGTTCGAGCCTGTCCATGGCTCGGCTCCCAAGTATGCGGGCAAGAACATCGCGAATCCGCTGGGCGCCATCCTGACTTCGCAGTTGATGTTGGAGCACCTTGGCTTCGAGGCGGAAGGTGAGTTGATCGAGCGCGCGGTGATCCAGGCCATGCGCGAGGGTCAGGTACCTGCCGAGCTAGGCGGCAAGCTGGGCACCAAGGAGACCGGCGACTACGTTTGTGCGGCTATCCGGCGGCTGGGCAGCTAAGGAGTATCTATCGGAGGACTAACGTGGCTCTGGATACCAGCATTGCCGTTTCGCAGGAGAATCCCTTCGAGATCGCGCAGCATCAGTTTGACATCGCGGCGGACATGCTCAACCTGCAGCAAGACTTGCGGGATACCTTACGCTCCTGCATGCGCGAGCTTATCGTCAGCTTCCCGGTCGGAATGGATGATGGCAGCGTGCGTGTCCTGCGGGGCTATCGCATCCAGCACAACATCGCCCGCGGTCCGGCCAAGGGAGGCATCCGGTACAGTCCGAATGTCAGCCTGGACGAGGTGCGGGCGCTCTCCATGTGGATGACGTGGAAGTGCGCGGTAGTCAACATCCCCTTCGGTGGAGCGAAGGGTGGCGTGATCTGCGATCCCAAGTCCATGTCGATCGGCGAATTGGAGCGGCTGACGCGACGGTACACCACCGAGATTTCTATACTGATCGGTCCGGAGAAGGATATCCCCGCGCCCGACATGAACACCTCGCCACAGGTGATGGCCTGGATCATGGATACCTACTCGATGCACGTTGGCTACTCTGTGCCGGCCGTGGTCACGGGGAAGCCACTGAGTATCGGTGGCTCGGAAGGGCGGACCGAGGCGACTGGGCGAGGGTGCCTTTTCACGATTCGTCAGGCTCTAAAACACCTGGGGCTGCAGATCCAGAAATGCACTGCCGCGGTCCAGGGGTTCGGTAACGTCGGAGCGACGGCGGCCTCACTGCTGCATCTCGATGGCTGCAAGGTGGTCGCCCTATCCGACTCCAGGGGCGGCATCTATAATCCCGCGGGGATCGATCCGCGGCAGGTCGTGCGGTTCAAGGCGGAAACGGGCAGTGTGGTAGGTTTTCCGGGCACCAAGCCTGTCTCCAACGCGGAGCTGCTGGAGCTGCCGTGCGACATTCTCGTGCCGGCCGCCATGGAGAGCCAGATAACCAGTGTCAACGCCGGGCGCATCAAGGCCAAGATAGTGGCGGAGGGGGCCAACGGGCCCGTTACGCCGGATGCGGATCGGAAGCTGATCGAGAAGGGGATTTTCGTCATTCCGGACATCCTGGCCAACGCCGGAGGGGTGACGGTCTCCTACTTCGAGTGGGTGCAGGACCTGCAGTCCTTCTTCTGGAGCGAGGAGGAGATCAACGCGCGTCTCGAGAGAATCATCAACCGGGCCTTCCAGGATACGCTGGCCATGTCCACTAGTCGATCAGTGGATATGCGTACTGCCGCCTATCTGCTGGCCGTCTCTCGCGTCGCCGAGGCAACCCGCGTGCGTGGAAGATACCCGTAGAGATCGCCTAGCGTGTGCGTCGCAAAGATAGGCCCATCACCGCAGTGTTGACCAGCACGCGGTGCCGGAAGTTGGTGATCTCCCCGGCCCTTAGTCCCGGTATCGGGAAGAGCCGCGCCGAGAGCGGTTTGTGGAGCTTGGCGGAGAGGGAGGCTACGTCGCGGATAAGGGCGGCGACGACCTCCGGGTCCGAGTCGCCCGGGATGGGGATGGTGTCGAGACCTGTGCCGCAGACGGACGAGTAGGAGAGCAGGCTCGGGATGTCGAAGTACCCCTCCACGTTGCGCAGGGCCAGTCCAACGTCTTCCAGAACGGGAATCATCAATCCGGAGTAGCCGCAGCGCTTGACGGGCACGCGGGCCAGTGCGTTAGTGATGAGTCGCAGCACACTCAACGTCCCGGGCTCCCCGACAGGTTTCTTACTCAGTTGCTCCACGGCGTCGGCGATGCTGGCTTCCTTGCCGGGGGCCGGGGAGAGGTCGATGCCAAGATACTCCAGCCCTAGCTCGCCGGCCACCTCTTGCACGGCCCCTTCCAGGGCCGTGCAGTATCCGCTTAGCATCTCAGTGAGAATATCCTCCGCGTCGTCGAGCCCCACGTCCTTCTTGAAGGCCCGTTGCACCATGGCGGCTGATTGCAGTCCAACGGAAAGTCCAGAGCGTCCACCGCTATGGTAGGCGGCTGGGAAGAAAGGCGTGTTGGGGGGACAACTCGCCAGGGCGGCGAAGTGCAGATTGGCCGTGCCGTCGGCGCTGATCCGTGACGCGGCCAGCGTCACCTCCGCGGCCGCACGGCAGGCGAGATCGTGCGGACGTCCGGCATCGTCCAGGACATCGATCGTAGCCGCTAGCGATGGGTTCTGCGCCAACAGTTCTGGGAGCAGATCGACAAAACGTCTTTCCGCATCCCAATGGCTGGCCCGGATGGGACCAATGCCGCAGGCGTAGATGGAGCTCCGCCCCAGGACGGTCTGGAGGGCGCGAAAGTAGTTGAGGACATCCCCGGTCTCCAGCCCTCCCACGTACTCTGGGAAGGGCTGGGTGCACAAGCGAGCCCCCTGCACCTGGAAGCCGTGCTCTTCAAGAAGCTGCTTGGCGCGGACCCCCTGGTCCGCGGCTTGAAGCACAGGATCTTCCCGGAAAGGGCTCTCCAGGTTGAATCCGATAGTGACCGTCCGGACCTGAGTGCGCGCCAACAGATCATCTCCTCTGATGCGCCCTGGCGGAAGGACGGTGGTAGCCTATCGCATCCCAGCCAGTTGATACATCTTGCCCTCGGTCTTGATGGACGGCGCCAGGACGATCTGGGCGCGATGCATGTCGCGGATCGTCTGGGCTCCGCACATGCCCATGGACATGCGGAGCGCTCCGATGTAATTCTGAGTGCCATCGGTCAAGGATGTGGGTCCGAAGAGGATCTGCTCCAGGGTGCCGCGCACGCCGACCTTCACGCGGGTCCCACGCGGCAGAGCCGCATGCGGTGTGGCCATGCCCCAGTTGTGACCTCGCCCGGGCGCTTCCGCGGCCTGGGCAAAGGGCGAGCCCAGCATGACAGCGTCCGCTCCCGAGGCGACGGCCTTGGCGATGTCGCCGCCGGTGCGCATTCCACCGTCGGTGATCAAAACGACGTAGCGGCCGGTCTTGTCGAAGTAGTCATCCCTCGCCGCCTGGCACTCGAGGGTCGCCGTTACCTGAGGCACGCCGATGCCTAGCACTTCCCGGCTGGTACAGGCGGCGCCTGGACCAACGCCGACCAGCAGACCGGCAATGCCTGACTCCAGGAGCTCCATGGAGGTGTCGTACCCGACGCAGTTGCCGACGACGACCGGGATGGGCGTGGACTTACAAAAGGAGGCGAAGGAGAGCTGACTCTGGCTCTTGGAGATGTAGCGCGCTGTTGTCACGGTCGATTGGACGAAGAGGACCGAGGCGCCGGCCTCGACGGCCACGGGACCCAGGTCTCCGGCCCGCAGGGGTGTCACCGAGACCGCCACGGGCACGTCGGCGGCCTTGATCTCGGCGATTCTCTCGGCGACTAGCTTCGGCTTGATCGGCTCGGCATAGATGCGCTGGAGGAGCGCGGTCGCTTGATCCGGCGTCGACTCGGCTACCTGAGTGAGTAGCTCAGCCGGCCGGTCGTAGCGCGTTTGCACGCCCTCCAGGTTCATGACGGCTAGCCCTCCGAGCTTGCCGAAACGAATGGCGAAGGCGGGATCGACGATGGCGTCCATGGCCGCGGCCAGAATAGGAATCGAGAACGTCAGATCCCCGATGCGAAGCCCGATCTCCACGTCGGCTGGATCGCACGTGACGTTGCCAGGGACCAATGCAACGTCGTCGAACCCGTATGCTGGTCGCAGCTCTCTAGTTTTGGCCATCGTCAGCCCTCCTCCTTGATGCACAATGCCGTATGATTCATATTTCGACCCTGGCCTGGTACCACTACAGTACTGTGCCGAATCTGTCATTCCGAGGCGCGCACGCCGAGGAACTTGCCCTGAGCACGGTCGAAGGGTCCGCACCCCTAGCGCCCGGGGTGGAGGGGCACGGATTCTTCGCCTGCGCTGCGGCTCCGGCTCAGAATGACAAAGTACAGTTATGGACTAGCGGGTGCGATTTACGGTAAGCGAATTTGTCAGACTGTAGCAAACGGACTCCCAAAAGTCAATCGGCGATAGCTTGGCTGTCAAACTGAACTTGACAGAATTGCTGCCGCCCGCTTACAATGAGTCCAATGTTGCCGTTCCAGGTAGCCCCGGCGGTGCGTCGCTGGTCTTCCTCCGTATTCCTCTCCACGCCCTGGCGTGATCAATGTCTGTCCCGCCGCCGTGTGGCCGGACTGGACCAATGGCCGAGAGAGCGAGTTGCTGCTAGGAGGTCTTATCGTCAGGGCTACGGCCGATGGCGTGTGCAGTAGATCCACAGGCGCTCACTTGATTGCGATTGCCACAATACGCGCCAGCAGCGGGCATTTCTGCGGATAGCCCGACTTTCCGTACTGAGGGTGGGCACAGTTGATAATAGACATGCACTATCACACGGAACTCACTTCGAACGGGCAGCTCCGGACTGAGGATTTATTGGCCTATGTGAAGAGGACGCATCTCATCGAGCGGGCGAGAGAAAAAGGGCTGGACGCCATTTGCCTGACCGAGCACGATCGGATCTGGCCGGCCGACGCAGTCCAGGCCGTGCGGGATGAGTTCGGCTTTCCGGTCTTTCGCGGCATGGAGGTGAGCAGTAACTTCGCGGCCTACGGCCATGTGCTTGTCTACGGTATGGAGACGTACATGGGTGGCATGTGGTATGTCGAGAAGCTGCAGCGCTACGTCCAGGAGGCGAACGGCGTGATGTTCGTCGCCCACCCGTTCCGCGAGTTGCTCACCTGGTCCCATAACCCAGACCACAAGACCATCACGGTCGAGGAAGGGTGCACCTGGCCGGTGTTCCAGATGGTGCATGGCCTAGAGGTTTACAACGGGGGCACGACCGATAAGGAGAATGAGATGGCCCGAGAGGTGTGTCGACGGCTGAACCTTTTGGCCATGGGCGGCAGCGACGCGCACTCCGTGGTCGGTGTCGGTAACTGCGTCAGCATCTTCGAGAACGAGGTCTCCAGTCAAGAGCAACTCCTGGAAGAGCTGCGGGCTGGGCGATTCCGGGCCGGCGTCTACCGTCGTGGACAGTTCGTCCCCGTGGATTAGTGGCTCAGCCGTCAAATGGTTTTTCACTTTCGTAGGGGCGTGATTCATCACGCCCAGCGCCCCGTGCCTCGGCGGGCGCAATGACGGTCATCAACACAATAACGTGGTACATGGGCGAGCGCTGCCCCCCGCCACCCCCAGGGCGCAATTCATTGCGCCCCTACGAAGCGCATGTGAGCTTGCCGGATGTGCCAATCACTGAGGAGAGCAGCGGTGGAGGTAGCCGATCCCGAAGTCAGAGCGATCACCCTTGGTCATCCAAGCTATTGCTGGCGGTTCGGTCAGGATCGTCGATTGGCGCTCATTTGCCAGTACGTCGATCTGCGCGACAAGCGAATTCTGGATATCGGCGCGGGTATCGGCATGTACACGCGCAAGTTCCGACAGTTCAGCAAAGCGGTCTATGGGGTGGACGTCGACCTGGACAAGATGACGGAGGCCCGGGAAAGCGTGCCCAACGTGGGGGTGGCCGCCAGCGAGCGCTTGCCATTTCCGGATGATTGCTTTGACGTCACGTTTCTACACGAAGTCATCGAGCACGTCGAGGATGACCGGCGCACGATCCAGGAGGCCTGGCGTGTCACCAAGCCTGGCGGACAGATCATCATCTACGCGCCCAACCGCCTCTACTTCTTCGAGACACATGGTGTGTACCTGGGCAAGAAGTACATCTTCGGGGTGATACCCCTGGTGAACTACTTGCCCGGCATCCTGCGCAACAAGCTGGTTCCGCATGCCCGCGCCTATCGCAGCGGCGGCCTGCGCGCTCTCTTTGCCGGGCTGTCTACCCGCGAAGTTGTGCACACGCAGGTATACCCGGGCTTCGACAAGATCGCCCGCGGCAACGCATTCCTGGCCAGTCTACTGCGCCGCGTCACGTACTTCTTCGAGACGACTCCTCTGCGCACCTTCGGACTCTCGCATTTCCTGGTCATGACCAAGGTGGCAGAAGAGGTGCTCCCATTCCCCAGGGGGCGCAAGCCCAAGCGAGCGACATCCTTGGCTCCCCGGTAGTCGCTGGATCATCACGCCGAGCTGGGGCTCGGCGTTCCCAGGCGATGGTCCCGGGAGCGCCGAGCCCCAGCTCGGCGCGGATGTCCTTTCGCCGACCATGACCCGGACCTGTCTTTCCTTACCCCGGACGATCTCCTCCTAGCCCGAGTGCTGTCTTTGACTTCCGCCTGAGGCGGCCATATACTTTTAATTGCCGGCAGTTGTCGGCCCTTTGTCTCTTTTGGACATGAGGCAGCAAATCGACAGAGACCAACTTCGAGAAAGTTCACGAGCAGAGTGTCTGTTATCTGATCGGGTCCGAGCGCTGCTCCTGACGCACAAAGTTTGAGAAACGATTTACCACAACAATACGCACTGATTACAAACGATGATGGGATCGATTCCGAGGGGTTGGCCAAGCTGAGCCAGGCTGTGTCCAGGGTGCTTCCGGTGATAGTTGTTGCGCCGGACCGGAACTGGAGCATTGCCGGCCACACCAAGACCATTTTCAAGCCGATCTACGTCTTCGAGACCACGCTCACCGATGGAACCGTAGCCTACGCGACCGATGGCGCCCCCTCGGATTGCGTATCCCTAACGGTGCTAGGGCTGTTTGGACACAAGCCGTCCCTGGTCGTCGCTGGAATCAACAAGGGGCCGAATCTCGGTGAGGACATCACGTATTCCGGCACGGTTGCCGCCGCCATGGAGGGCGTGATCAGCGGTATCCCGTCTATCGCAGTTTCCCTGAACGCCTACGAGAACTTCGAGTTTGACGCAGCGGCGGAGTTTGCGGCCGATCTGGCGCGGCACGTCGTCGAGAACCACCTGAGCTCCGAGGTTCTGCTGAACGTCAACGTGCCGGCCGTTCCGAAGTCCGAGCTGCGGGGCGTGGCCATCACTCGGCTCGGCAAGCGTATCTACCGCGACGTTCTGACCGAGCGAACGGACGACAACGGCCGCCAGTATTACTGGATAGAAGGCGACGTGCCGGATGGTTTGCGGGAACAGGGGACCGATCTGCTGGCCGTGGAGGAGAAGATGATCTCCATTACGCCGATTCATCTGGACTTGACCAATCATAGCTTGATCGAGGGGTTGAAGGGGTGGGATCTGTGGAAGGCGCCGTAAACCGCGACAGCGCCAAGGCGCGCATTATTCTATACACCGGTAAAGGCGGCGTTGGGAAGACCAGTGTGGCCGCATCGACGGCTCTGCGCTGCTCCCAGTTGGGATATCGCACAGTGGTGTTGAGTACTGACGCTGCCCATAGCCTGGCCGATTCGTTCGATTGCACGCTGGGTGCCCGCCCAACCGCGCTGTCTTCCAACCTGTGGGGACAGGAGGTGGACGTCTTCTACGAGATTCGGGCCAATTGGGGAACCGTCCAGGAGTACGTGTCCGCGTTGATGGCCTGGCGTGGGTTGGATCAGGTGGTTGCCGAGGAGCTGACGATCCTACCGGGGATCGAGGAGCTCATCAGCCTGTTGCAGATCACCGACCACCACGACAGCGGTCAATTCGACGTGATCATCGTCGATTGTGCGCCCACCGGCGAGACCCTGCGTCTGCTCAGCTTCCCCGAGGTGGCGCGCTGGTGGATGGAGAAGATCTTCCCGATTCAGCGGCGTGTCTCGAAGACCATCCGCCCGCTGGTGCGCACGATCATGGATATGCCCTTGCCCGACGATCCGGTCTTCGACTCCTTGCAGCATCTGTTTGCCAAGCTCGATCAGATGCATCGGCTCCTGGCGGATACTGACAAGTCCTCGGTGCGGCTGGTGCTCAACCCGGAGAAGATGGTCATCAAGGAGGCGCAGCGCACCTTCACCTATCTGAACCTCTTTGGCTATCCCGTGGACGCCATCGTCTGCAATCGCATCATCCCCGGCGAGGTCCACGATCAGTACTTCGAGTCGTGGAAAGCGGCACAGGGGAAGTACTACCAGATGGCCGAGGAGGGCTTCTCGCCCTTGCCGATCCTGTCAGCGCCGCTGTTCGATCAGGAAGTGGTCGGACAGCGAATGCTAGAGGTGATGGGCCGAGCGATATTCGCAGACCGAGATCCTCACGCGTTCTTCTACCGAGGTCAGATCCATACCGTCAAGAAGGACAACGGGGCGTTTGTTCTCACGATTGCCCTCCCGTTTGTAGATAAGCAGGACGTGTCGCTCACGCAACACCGGGACGAGCTGATCGTCCAGGTTGGCAATCAGAGGCGCAACATCGTGCTTCCGCGGGCCCTAGTCGGCCTCACTCCCAGAGAGGCCAAGCTCGCCGATGGCAAGCTGACGATCAAGTTCCCTCAGGGGTAGGTTCCGGGCGGTTCGTCTCGGTACGGCAGTTGCGGCATCGTTCTTGTGGCCTTTATAGTGCTCGACAGCCAAACGAGGTATATCCCGCGTAGGGGCGCAATTCATTGCGCCCCAGGGTGTGGCTGGGGCAGCGTCCGACCATGTACCACATTGTTTCGTTAGAGACCATCATCGCGCTCGGGGGTGGGTGTGATGCTGGAAGAAGTTGCGCATGTGATAAGCGGCAGGTCGCTGGGCGCGATGAATCGCGCCCCTACGGATAGTGTCCTTGGACAGCGGTAGTGCGTTGGCCGGTGAAGCCATTAGACGAGGAGGTATCATGATGCTAGAGGCTGATGAGAGCTCCAGAACAGAGGAACGTCAGGAATCCAGGGAGCGTGAGATCGCTTTCACGTTTAGAATCCCGCGCTTGATCCCCAGGGAAGCCAAGGTTCACTTGCGTGCGGCGCGTAGGGAGATGCTGCTGGCCGTCCGTAGCATGCTGGATTGCGCTATCGATCGGCTCGAGGAGCGCGAGCAGGAGAGCCAGACGCGGACCACCAAGATAGATATCCAGTAGTCCGGCTAGTGTTCGGCGAGCATGCGCAGCCAGACTTCCCGCACGCGCGGTCCGTCGAATTCGCACAGAAAGATGCCCTGCCAGGTTCCCAGAACCAGACGCCCGTTGTCGACCGGCACGTGGGCTGACGTGCCGACCAGGGCTGTCTTGATGTGCGCGTCCGCGTTCCCTTCCGCGTGCCGGTAAGCGGCTGTGCGTGGCACTAATCGGTCGAGGGCGGTCAAGAGGTCGATCACGACATCGGGGTCGGCGGCTTCGTTGATCGTGACGCCGGCCGTAGTATGAGGAACGTAGACGTGGCAGACCCCTGTACCCGACGTTCGCCCCGCCAGCGCCTCCTGAATCTGTCTTGTGATATCGACCATCTCCGTCTGTCGTTGCGTGGCGACCCTGAGCTTCGCCTGCATGTTTCCCCTCAACTTAGCCATCCGGGTGGCTTTCGTCTTCTCTGCTCGACATATGGTACCATTGTAGCACGATGATCGAGCAGCCGATGGGCATTTATCTGCATATTCCGTTCTGTCGCCGCAAGTGCTCGTACTGTGACTTCAACTCCTACGTGACAGACGAGTCCATTCGCGCCGCGTACGTGGACGCGCTGGCCACGGAGATCTGCTGGTGGGGGCGGGCCCTGGCGGGCGCCGCCGACGAGGCACGCACGACGGGCGCGGCGAGGTCCGTTTACGTGGGGGGAGGGACGCCGTCGCTTCTGACGCCAAATCAACTGAGAGTGCTGCTGCGCGGCTGTGAGGAAGCGCTGGGCATCACGGCCGGAGCCGAGGTGACGATCGAGGCGAACCCCGAATCTGCCTCGCTGGCGTGGCTCCAGGACGTGCGGTCCCTGGGTTACAACCGACTGAGTCTGGGGGTCCAGAGCTTCGACGATTCCTTGCTGAAGGTGCTCGGTCGTCTACATACCGCCGGGGATGCTCTGCGTTGTTACCATGATGCTCGGCAGGCTGGGTTCGAGAACATCAGCCTCGATCTGATGTTTGGTCTTGACGGACAATCGCTCGATCTCTGGCGGCGGTCCCTGGAGACGGCCATCCAGCTCGGTCCGGAGCACATCTCGCTGTATGGTCTCACGGTGGAGGAGGGCACGGCCCTCGCGGGCCAGGTCAGAAAGGGTACGTATGTGACGGCGGACCCGGAATTCGCGGCGGAGATGTACGGACTGGCCGAGGAGATGCTGGCCGATGCGGGCTACGAGCACTACGAGCTCTCCAACTGGGCCCGCCCGGGCCGGCAGTCGTGGCATAACCTGAACTATTGGACCTCCGGCCCGTATCTGGGCTGCGGCGCCGGGGCCCACGCGCGACTGGGGAAGTATCGCTTCTGGGCGGTGAGCAGACCGCGGGCCTACATCGCGGCGTGGGTTCCTGGGAGCGCGGGCGTCTCGCCTGCGCGGCCGCTGGTACACGCACGGGCGGGACGCCCGCGCTCCCGGGAGAACCATCGGCTTAGTGTGAACCCGCTCGGACTGCCGGAGGCAGCTCTCGATGGTTGGGAGGAGTTAACGCCGAGCGCGTGTGTGCAGGAGTCTATCATGCTCGGACTGCGTCTGGGGCGGGGCATCGTCGCGGCGGAGTTCCAGCGGGAAACCGGATGCCGTCTGGAAGAGCTTGTGGGTCCTACTCTGCTGGAGTTGCGCGAAGTGGGGCTGCTGGACATGGCGGACGGCGCGATCAGAGCCACGCGGCGAGGACGGCTGCTGCTGGACGAGATACTGGCGCGGCTTTTCGCGGGGTTGGAGGGCTAGGGCTCTGCGGTTGGTGTGCTCAGGTATGGAAGACTAGGGATCGGACCGATTGGTCGGATCTGACCGATCGGTCCAATGAAACAGTCGCATGCCATCTAGAGGTCTGGTCATACATCACGATCGATGCAGAGCGCGAAGGCGGGTCCTGGGAGCGCGGGCATCCTGCCCCGCGCATCAGCCAAGGCATGCGCGGGCAGGATGCCCGCGCTCCCAGACAGCACCGTCTCTCACAATGCTGACCACGTCTCATACTCTTTCCCATTGGGCACTTTGTGATCGCGACCACGAGACCGAGTCGGTTTCCGAAACCAACTCGGTCTGGCCAATCACGACGGCATGAGCGTGAAAGGGTATCGGTTGGATGACCGCGGATTGCGGGCAGCCGCTTTGCGGCTGCCCTGCACAAAGATAATGGGGGGAGCGATCTCCCCCCACCAGAAGTCAGAATGCCGGACCTACCGCGCGAGAGCGGGGGCGGAGGAGAGGATAGCCTCGACCTCGGCCCGGTCGGAGTCCAGAACGTAAGGGATGCCGGTCACGTCCGTCGCCTCGCGTGTCAGCGAGACGAGGTCGGAGCGTTGGATGTGGGTGAGCGAGAACTTCCGCGCGCCCGCCATGAGCTGCTGGAGACCGGCGCTCAGACGATCACAGAAGGTGTACATGCCGATGGCGCCCGCCGGCAGCCGCTTGTAGTCCTCGCCGTACTTCTCCTTCAGTTTCTCTGCGCCCGTGAAGATCTGCTCGACCGATTCGCCATACTTCCCGATATCCTTGGGCAGCGTGCCCTCTTTCAACCAAAGGGCGATGTTCTTGCCAACCATGGCGGGGATCATGGTCGCGCGACCCATGCAAACTGCCTTGAAGAAGGGGGCGCCGAGGGCGATGCCCTTGAAGATGTGATCCTCCAGCGAGAAGCCCCCGGCGATGGCCATGGGCGGGATGAATGCGCCCTGCGCCGCGAGACGCTCGGCGTAGCTATGAGCCATGGCCTGGAGGTAGATGGTGGGGATACCCCACTCGTTCATCATGCGCCACGGGCTCATGCCGGTTCCGCCGCCCGCACCGTCGATTGTCAGAAGATCGACTTTAGCCGACGAGGCGAACTTCACCGCTCTGGCCAGGTCTGCCGGACGGTAGGCGCCGGTCTTCAACGTCACGTACTTGGCGCCCAGCTTGCGAAGCCGCTCGACCTCGAGGTAGAACTCTTCCTCGCCAACCATGCCCAGGCGGGAATGCCGCTCAAACTCCTTGAAGGCGCCCGCCTTGAAGGCTTCCTGAACGACGTGGTCTTCGGGGTCAGGCAGGACGATGTACCCGCGGCTCTTCAACTCGAGGGCACGTTCTAGCGAGGGTAGCTTTACCTCGCCGCCGATATCCTTGGCGCCCTGTCCCCACTTGGGCTCGATGGCCGTGGCGCCCAACTCCAGGGCAAGCTCAGGAACACCCAGGCGGCCGTCCTCGACGTTGTACTGCACGATGACGGTGCCGTAGCCCTCGTACCAGTCGAGATAGGTGCGAATGCGGCGTTCCAGCTCGGGGGATTTGACGACCCGGCCGTTGCGGATCTCGGCCTTGGGGTCCATGCCGCAGACGTTCTCGCCGATGACCACCGCGATGCCGGAGATGGCGGCGCCGATGGCCATGCCTTCCCAGTTCACGCGGGCAATGTCGGTCGAGCCGAGCGCGCCGGTGAAGATCGGTAGCCGCATTTTGAACTTATTGACGGCCCCGATCTCCGTCTCCAGGTTCACGCCGGGGAAGACGGCCTTGTCCGAATCCGCCTCCACGCCCACGGCGCCCACGCAGGTGCCCTGGATGTTTAGATGCGAGTAGTCGACCGGGTACTCTTTGGTGCTGCCAGCCGTGATCTTGCCGAAGGGTCCGGGATAGAGCACTTCCCTCCCGCGGAAGGAAGACTTGGCTACCTCGCAGGTTCCTGGGCAGCCATCCAGACAGACTGCGCAGAGTCCGGAGATGGGGGCGGCATCGGGGATGCGACGCCGGGTGCCAGTTACCGCGCTGGCGTTTAGATTGGCGCTGAAGCTCACTAAGGATCCTCCTTTTTCAACTGGTGTCAGCGACGATGCGACGTTCAACTATGGCTGGACAGCGGCGCCTGGCTGACCCGGGTTTCAGCGCGCCGACGCTGCCCGTCCAATCCATCCACACCTGTGGGAGCCTCTCTCCGTCGCTCTAGCTGTGCCAACTGTCCATTCAGGAAGACCGTGGCTACCAGGGGGCGTCTTTGCCCCCGGACCTCTGGCGGCTAGCAGAGGTCCCAGAAGCTTCGGAGCGATGAGAACTCCGCCAGGGTGCTCATGGCCCTGTACTCCATGGCCGTTCCGATCTCAGCCACCGCCGCGATGGGGTTGAGACCGCCGATGATGATCATGCCGACTCGACCTCTGGTCACGGGGACGGCGCAGACTTCCTGGCTGGGCTCACCGAACTTGATAAGTCCGCAGATGCCGGCCTCGGCCAGCCCAGTGAAGATTTCCTCTGCCCTCGGCTGACAGACCGCGGGGATTTCACGGAAGCTCGCCAGGATCTTGCCGCTGCCGTTGCGGGCTGAGTCCTGGACATTGGTCATCTTCCCGCGAATAAACAGCTCCATGGGGTCCAGAGATGAGCCGGAGTACGCAATCAACTCTGTGAAGCGCAGCGGCTGGCTGTTCAGGGTCTGAAGAATCCCGCCGAACCGCGACTCCACGGGGATGCCCTCTTTCAAGAGCAGGCCGTTGACAGTGATGCTGCACATGGTGCCAAAACCCGTGTAGCCTTTTGGCACCACGATCTCCCCGATGCGCTCGCCTTCCTGCGCCACGGCGACTAGATCGCTCACGCATAGCTTGGACTTGAAGACATCGCGCATAGCATCCAACGCCGCCGGGAAGCTCGCGTTGGGCAGGAGTGACGTGTTGAGGATGATGCGCCCGTGCTGTACGGCGGGATCGAAATCCATGGCAAACGCCAGTGCTTCGATCTTAGCGCTGATCAGCCCGACCTTGTCCGCGACCAGCGCGTTGGCCAGCTCGTCGCGTCCCTTGTCCGTGATGAGTCGTCCATCGCGGCCGTTGGGCCCATTGCTACAGGTGAGCCCACGCTCGTCGAGGATCTTCAGATGGTAGCGGACGGCCCGCTCGGTTAGATAGACGCCCTGATCCGTGAGTCGACGCGAGAGCTCCCTGGCCCCGAGCGGATCATGCACTTGCGCCAGGAGATGCAATATGGCGATGATCTTGCGTTCAACGTCGTGGTTGAACATGACTTGCATCCTCCAGCGCAACTCTCATGGGTGACGGGGCGACGCGTCTGTGCGGCTCCTCTGGTCGGCCGGCTGGGCCGGGAATCCGACGTAGGCAACCGTTTACCCATTCGTTATACCCGATGTGTCCGAAATAGTCAATACACGTGTCCATGCTTTTGTGCCTTTCTGTCGAGGGCAAAGGACTCTTTTAGGGGTCACTCCTTCTGCCTGATTTCTTCTTCCATCGTATCCTCATTGAGTATGAAGTTTGCCCCAATCCTGCGAGTATAGCAGGGGGTTCCTTTATGGCAACAGAGGTTCTCCGGTGCCGGAGAGATGAAGCCGAGCGAGTTGCTTAGCATGGTGGGATAGCGTGGTGGATCAGTCGTTCAGTCGGTGAGTCCTGCGGGCCGCCTCGATGATCGGTTGGACGTCAGGGCGGCGGGCTGGAGCGGCCGCCGGTCCGAGGGTATCGACAACCGTATCCTCGCCCTGCAGCAGATAGAGCGATGTCGCGATCGCATCCGACAGGGCCTGGACGTTGTATCCTCCCTCCAGGGTCATCACCAGTCTTCCCTGACACGACTCCGCCGCCAGAAGGGAGATCACCGACAAAAGGTCCCTAAACCCGCCGACCGATACGCGCATGTTGGCCAGGGGATCGGACCAGTGCGGATCATAGCCCGCCGAGACCAGGATCAGCTCTGGTGCGTATCGCCTCGCAACAAGGACCAGTACGTCGCGATACACGGCGCGGTACTCGTCGTCGCCACAGTCCGGTGGCAGAGGGACGTTCACGGTGTACCCGACACCGGGACCGGAGCCAACCTCGCGCAGATCGCCCGAACCGGGATAGAACGGGTACTCGTGCGTAGAAAAATACAGGACATCCGGGCTATCGTAAAAGGCGTCCTGCGTCCCGTTGCCGTGGTGGACGTCGAAATCAACGATGAGGATGCGTCGCAGTCCATACCGCTGGATGGCGTGGCGAGCGGCGATGGCGACGTTATTGAAAAGGCAAAAGCCCATAGGGCGCTGCGGAGTGGCGTGGTGTCCGGGCGGACGAACGAGGGCATAGGCTGAGGCGACCTGCCCGCTGAGAACCGCGTCCACGCAGGCGATAGATCCACCTGCGGCGCGCAAAGCCGCCTCGAAGGAGTCGGGCGTGACATAAGTATCGGGGTCGAGGAAGCCGCGGTTCTGGGCCGATGCGGCACGTACCAGGTCGACTTCTTGAGCGGTGTGAACGGCGAGAATCTGGTCGAGGGTGGCCGGCGTCGATGCGATCTGTACCAGTGTTCTGTTGAGGCCAAGCCTCTCGATCGTTCTCAGCGTCTCGGTCAGACGCGTGGAGTTCTCGGGATGGGATACGCTGTTGTGCGCAACGTGCGCCGCATCGTAGAAATAGCCGACCCTGGTCGCCATCGTACAGTCGCCATCCGGTTGAGCTCGAAGGCGGTCCGCGCAAGGCGCCGACCGACCGAGCGTAGTCGGATCGCGCCCATGCATGTGAAGCGCCCCGGCAACCGGATTCTACGCGAGCGGCACGAGTGTGTCAACCACGCTGGATTGTCGCTCCAGGCGACGGGCCTCCTGATTGCAGATCTGACGAACGCGCTCCTTAGACACGCCGTACTGCTTCGCGATGTCGCCTAGTGTTTGACCAGCCGATCGCAGTTCGTAAATCTTCTGGTTGCGTAGGTTCTCTTGCGAGCGCCAGCGCGAAGCGGCATAGCAGGCGATAGAGCAATAGCGGCGTGATCTCTGCTGACCTGGATCAGGGACGAAGAATCGCTCTCCACACGTCTGGCAGATGCACTCGTATTGCTTGCGCGTGCCCTGGGATTGGCGGCCCATCAGTTCCTCCATCAAGTAGCCGTAGAAATGGTCACACATAGGGAGACCGCTGCGCCCGTTTTCCTTGCCAGGAGCCCGCCGTGTCCGAGACGAAAGAGCGCGACTCTTTGCCATTGTCCTACCGAGCGTCACCTAGCCTATCCCTATGTTCGCAGTATAACCATGCATACTCAAGAACGCAATAGTACTTTAGTGGCATACTATCTAGGTTATCGAGAGTCCGGTTGTATCTTCCTATGGATTATGGCTGGTTCACAAATGGCACTTTGGTTCACTGAGCGGTACATGCCGGTAAAGGACATCTATTGATCTGAGACGGGGAGAGACGCTGGCGAAAATAGGGTTGCTGCAATGTGTGGAGGACTTCACCACGCAGGTGCTCAGAGATGACCATCTCAAACACCCCTTGTCGCCAGAGACGAATAAGCTGGCCTGGGACGCTATCGGGGTGACGAACGCTGGCAAAGCCGCACGCATTTCTTACCCCCGCGGTATCGTGCTACTTTGTACAAAGTCGCACGATCGGGACCGGAGGTCAGGAGCCAGGCGGAAGCTGAGCCAAGCGAAAGTTGGCGGGCTCTCCCGCAGACTCCGATTGAGGCTCCCGCGAGCCCTGTGCTATAATCCGGCCTGAGCTTTGCCGGAGGTTGTCGGGGCATCCTGAGGGGATGCCTCTTTCATCCTCGGGAGGATGCAAGCCACCCGGACCGCACTGGTCAGGAGGGATCAGAGAACTTGTTCGTAATCGGAACGGCGGGCCACGTCGATCATGGTAAGTCGACGCTTGTCAAGGCGCTCACGGGGATCGACCCTGATAGGTTGCGCGAAGAGAAAGAGCGCGGTATGACGATCGACCTGGGGTTTGCCTGGCTTAAGCTGCCGAGCGGTCGTGAGATCAGCATCGTGGACGTGCCCGGACACGAACGTTTCATTCGTAACATGCTGGCCGGCGTTGGGGGCATCGACGTAGCTCTGCTGGTGATAGCCGCTGACGAGGGCGTCATGCCACAGACCACGGAGCATCTGGCCATCGTGGATCTACTGCAGGTTCATCGTGGATTGGTGGCTGTCACCAAGGTGGATCTGGTCGATGAAGAGTTCCTGGAGTTGGTGATCTCCGACACGCGTGATGCGCTCGAGGGGACGGTGCTGGCGGAGGCCGAGATCGTGCCCGTCTCTGCCGTCACGGGCGCAGGGCTGCCCGATCTGCTGCGGAAGCTGGACGACCTGCTATCGAACGTGCAGCCGAAAGCGGATCTAGGTCGCCCGCGTTTGCCGATCGATCGGGTCTTCACCATTGCCGGCTTCGGCACCGTGGTGACCGGGACGCTGATCGGAGGCACCCTCGCGACCGGCGACGAGGTGGAGATCCTGCCGCGCGGCGTGCGCTCCCGCATCCGCGGTCTGCAGACCCATAAGAAGAAAGTCGCCCAAGTTGGACCGGGTAATCGGGTGGCCGTGAATCTCACGGGGTTGTCCACGACTGATGTCGAGCGCGGCGAGGTGCTGACCAAGCCGAACTGGCTCCGCCCGACTGGTGCCTTCGATGGCTACCTCCGCGTGGTCAAATACCTGTCACACCCCGTTCAGCACAACAGCATGGTCACCGTTCACACGGGCTCGGCGGAAGTGCCCGCCAAGCTGCGGCTGCTGGATGCGTTCGAGATCAAGCCGGGCGAGAGCGGCTGGGTCCAATTGCGGTTGGAGCATCCTGTGGCGATGGTGAGAGGTGACTACTTCATCCTGCGGTCCCCGAACACCACCATTGGCGGCGGCGAGGTAGTAGAGCCTCACGCCAAGCGGCATCGCCGCTACCATGAGGCCACTTTGCAGAGCTTGAGCACCATGCAGGCTGGAAGCCCGGCGGAGGTGTTGCTGGAGTCCCTGCGGAAGATCGAGCCGTGCGAGGTGAAGACTCTGCTGGACAGCTCGGAGCTGCCCACTTCGGAGCGGCTTCCCGCGCTGCGACAGCTCCTGGTCGACGAGGAGATCGTGGTTCTGGGACAGAGTGATATCTCCCGTGACGCTGCCCCGACCGCCTTCGTTCTGAGTTGGCACGTCTGGAACGCTCTCGTCTCTCGCGTGCGCGAGCTTCTGACCACTTATCATCAACAGTTCCCGCTGCGTCGCGGTATGCCCAAGGAAGAGGTGAAGAGTCGCCTCAAGCTACCGCAGCGGCTGTTCGCGGAGGTTCTGTCCCGACTGACGGCCGAACATGCGGCAGAGGATGGCGGCTCCTGGCTGGGTCTGCCCGGGCACGAGGTTCGTTTCTCGCAAGCCCAAGAGGCCATCGTGCAGCGCTACCTGCGCAGCCTGAAGGAGTCTCCTTATGCCCCGCCGAGCGATAATCCGCCGGAGACCGAGATTCTGAATGCGCTCGTCGAGCAGGGCGAAGTGGTTCGTCTGAGTGAGAACATCGTGTTCGACACACGGGCTTACAACGAGATGGTGGAGCGCGTGGTCGCGCACCTCAGGGCGCATGGCACGGTGACTCTGGGCGAGGTGCGAGACATGTTTGGCACCAGTCGGAAGTACGCCCAGGCGCTGGTCGATCATCTGGATGAGCGCAGAATCACCAGGCGTGTGGGTGATGAGAGGGTCCTACGCTAGAGGGATGTCTCCCGGCTGTTTCCCCTGGTGTTCGGGGCACAGCGTCTCGCAGCTCTGGCAGGGACCTTCGCAGGGCTCTACGTGCAGGGTCACACTAGCGTCGGGGAAACGCGCCTGAATGTGTCCCTCCAGGTCGTCGCATAGCGCGTGCGCGGCCTGTACCGTAGCATCTCGGTTGACAACCATGTGCAGATCGATGTGCCGCTGCCCCCCCGAGCGTCGGGTGCGCAGGGAGTGAAACTCGACCAACTGCTTCCGGTGGTCGTCGAAGATCTGCCGGATGAGTGCTTCCTCCTCATCTGGCAACTTGCCGTCCACCAGGTCCCCCATGGACTTCCGGAGCATCTTCCAGCCAGTGTGCACGATGAGGGCCGCTACCGCCAGCGCCACGAGTGGGTCGAGAATGTAATTCTTGGTTATCCCGACTACGATCAGACCGATCAGGACCCCGACTGAGGTCAGGACGTCGGCGGTGAGGTGCCGGGCATCGCCCTCCAGGGCGATCGATTCGGTGCGTCTGGCGACGCGGAGCAGGTAGCGGGAGACGAACAAGTTGACGACTATGGAGACGGCCATCACGCCCACGCCGAGGTCTACGCTCACGGGCCGCGCGCCTTCGATGAGCCGCCGCACCGCCTCATAGGTGATGCCCACGGCGGCCACCACGATCAGGATGGCCTCCACCGAGCTTCCGAGGTTCTCGATCTTGCCGTGGCCGTATGGGTGGTCCGAATCGGCTGGACGCGCGGCCATGCGGATGGCCCAGAAGGCGATCAACGCGGCCAGCAGGTCGAGCCCGCTGTGGGCCGCTTCAGAGATAACGCTCACGCTGCCGATGGCTATGCCTACAGCCAGCTTAAGCACGATCAGCAGGAGATTGGAGAAGACCGAGACGAGCGCTGCATTCGTCTTTGAATTCAGAGCTACGAAGACGCGAGAGAGACCCATGGCCACGCCTCCACTATGGACGCGTAGTTAGCACGCGTGATGCAAATCGTAGAGCGGGATGGTCCTTTTGGGAGCGTGGACGTCCTTCCGGGGAAGGATGCCCACGCTCCCAGGATAGACGCACCTATATCCCCTCCGAGACGATCCGCATCACGTGTCTAGCGCGCTCGCACACTGCCACGCGGATCCTTGGCGATGGCGGGGGTTCCACGGAAGCGCGTAAGCCAGCGATCCCAGTCCCTCTGCTCCCAGGCCACCAGCAATTGGCTGGCGTTGAAGATCGAGCTGTAGGTGCCGCTGATAATGCCGATCAAGAGCACCAGCACGAAGCTTCTGATGGTAACGCCTCCGAACACCAGCAATGCCGTCAAGGTTAGTACCACGGTCAGCGACGTGCTAATGGAGCGGCCCATTGTCTGTAAGAGGCTGTGGTTCACAACGTTCGGGAAGTTTACGCCACCGGCTTTGCGCATGTTCTCACGGATCCGGTCGAAGACGACGATGGTGTCGTGGATGCTAAAGCCAATCACCGTCAGAACGGCCGTGATAAACATGGCGTCGACTTCCATGTTGAACAGCTTGCCCAGAATCGAGTAGACGCCTATCACGATTAGCACGTCATGCAGAAGGGCCACGATAGCACACGTACCGTAGCGGAACGGTCTGGGCACCTTGCGGAAGGCCCACGTGATATAGAGCAGGATGCCGATCGAGGCAAGGACCACGGCCAGGGTGGCGTTCTGTACGACCTCCGCGGCGATCGCGGGCGAGACCTGGGTGAACTCGACGAGCGTGGCCTGTTGACCAAAGCGCTCCGTCAGCGCGTCCTGAATCTGCTGCTGCTCGGGTGGTTGGGTAACGTTGCCCTGGGCATCCCGCTGCTCCGGGTCCAGATTGCCCGTGCGGATCAGCCACTGATCACCGCTGCGCTGGATGACCGCCTCGCCGTGCCCCAGTGTGGTCAGCTCGGCTCGCAGGTCGCTCTGCGAGACCGCCGACGGATCGGCGAACTGCATTGTCATCATCGAGCCGCTGGTGAAGTCGATACCCACTTTCAGAGCCGGCGGTATGGCCAGCGAGATCAAGCCTGGCACGATGATCAGCAGTGATACCAGGAAGAACCAGTAACGTTTCCCGACCAAGTTTACCATTAAACACCTCTTGGGGGTTGGGGGTTGGGGGACCAGACCCTAACCCCTAGCCCTCCGATCATCATGCCGCTGACGGCGCCTGGAACAAGGAGAAGAGCCAGCGGTGCTGAGTGACTTTGTTGCTTCTGAGCACGAGATGCAGGAACGTCTGCGTGACGATAATAGCCGTGAGCATGCTGACGATCACACCGATGGCCAAAGTCAGCGCGAAGCCCATAACGATGGTCGCGCCGAAGTTGCTGCCGAACCAGTAGAGGATGGCGCACGTGATGAGCGTCGAGATGTTGCTGTCGCGGATGGAAGTCCACGCTCGGCGGAAGCCGACGTCGATGGCAGCGGATATAGTGCGCCCACTCCGCAGCTCCTCCTTCATGCGCTCAAAGATGAGAATGTTGGCGTCTACGGCCATGCCGATGGACAAGATGAAACCGGCAATGCCAGCGAGCGTCAGTGTGACGGGTACCAGCTTGAAGATCGTTAGCAGAACCAGGGCGTAGATCAGCAGGGCCACGTCCGCGAGCAAACCGGGCAGACGGTAATGAAGCAGCATGAACAGGGCCACGATGCCCAGCCCGATCTCACCCGCTAGGACGCTCTTCCGCACCGAGTCGGCGCCCAGGGTCGCGTCCACGTCTTGCTCCTTCACGATGGAGACGGGCACCGGCAGGGCACCGGCGTTGAGCTGAATGGCGAGCGTCTGAGCTTCAGCCAGCGGGATGTTGTCGATGACGCCGCGCGCGCCGATGACACTCTTTACCGTGGGCGCCGAAATCATCTGGTTATCCAGGAAGATGCCGAGCTGCCTGCCCACGAGACGCCCGGTGATCTCCTCGAACATCTTGGCGCCCTCGTCGTTCCACTCGAAGGCCACCTGAGGCTGTCCCGTCTGCTGATCGAGGACCACCTGCGCGTTCGGCTTGAAGTACTGGCCGGTGAGCTCTTTCTCCTCACCGTTGTTGCCTTTGGCTTTGGCGACGACCCAATCCGTCGTTCCTTCCGGGGTCGTGACCAGTTCGCGGAAGTCGAGTTGGGCCGTCTGGCCGATCAGCTTCTTGGCCTCGTTGATGTCCTTCACGCCAGGCAACTGGACGGAAACGCGATCCTCACCCTGGGTCTGGATCAGCGGCTCGGCGACCCCGAAGGCATTGATACGGCGCTCGATCACCTGCACCACGCCTTTCATGGCGCTGGAGCGTTCGCTAGCGCTCACCTTGGAAAGATCGGCTTGCAGCACCAGGTCCGTGCCACCCTGAAGATCGAGCCCAAGGCGCATGCCCTGCCGATCGAAGCTCCAGTCGCCGATGCGCAGATGGATGCCGGGATTGCCCGGAATACTACCGAGGAAGCCCGGCAAGTATCCCGCCGGATTCTGCGGCCACACAACCCAGGCAGCCAGGATGGTTAGGAGAATGATACCGATCACGATCGGAGCATTCGGCTTAAACACGCGCATCTCCTCCAGGGGCTTGATGCTATTCGGCTAGCTCTTCTTGCTGTACCTCGGACGGCCGCAGCTTGCGCAGCTTGTCAGGACTGTCCAGACGGTCGATGTACAAGATGCCGTTGACGTGGTCTATCTCGTGCTGAAAGACCTCTGCCAGGAAGTCGTCCGCTTTGATGCGCACCTCTTTGCCGGCCAGGTCTCGACCCTTGACTACCACCTGCTGGAAGCGTCTCAACGTCCCCACGTAGCCGGGAACGCTGAGGCAGCCCTCTTCGACTTCGTATTCCTTGCTTGCTCTGACGATCTCAGGGTTGACCAGGACGATCAGGGGCTCATCCGGAGGCTCAACCACAATCAGTCTGAGCGGCACGCCGACCTGCGGCGCCGCCAATCCTACCCCGGGCGCGGCGTGCATGGTCTCGATCATGTCCGCCACCAGTTTCTCTACAGACGCGTCGACCCGCTTCACGCGGCTTGCCTTGCGACGCAAGATCGGGTCGTCGTATGTTCGAATGGGCAGGATCGACACTACTTCCTCCGCGCTCCAGGCGCCCGATCCATGCACTTATGATAGCCCAATTGGTGCATCCCACCAACTCTAATCGACATCCGTAGTGGCGGACGGCTCTGTCCGCCATGGGCGGGGCGTGGGCGCGCCCCACCCCACCCATGGCGGACACGGCGGTCCACCTCTACGAAAGCGCAAAGGACTTGGTGGATGAACCACTAAGCTTCCTGACCGTGTCGCACGCGACCGTTCAATCGCATGAACCTAGACAGCCATGAAGAACGACTGCCGTCGCGATGTTATGGCGACGGCAACGTGATTATAACAGAGTGACCGGATCTACGTCCACTACCCAGCCGCGCGGTAGCCTATCTGGCAGCATATTACCCATATCCAGACTCCGGCCTCTCACCACCACCTGCCAGCGGTAGCGCCCGCGCAGCCGACGAACGAAGGCCGGGGCCGGCCCGATCACCGATGTATCGGCTAGCCCTTGCCGTGCGATCTCCTGACGCAACTGGCGAGCTATTCGCTCAGCCTCATGCTGTGCCTGCCGGACGTTGGGGTGGGCATAGACGAGGCGGGTCAGCTCCGCGAACGGCGGAAAGTCGTGCTCGCGGCGAAAGCGCAGCTCCTGTCGATAGAAGCCGGCGTAGTCGTGCTGGCTGGCAGCCTGGATGGCGAAATGCTCCGGCGCGTAGGTCTGGACGATTACCCTGCCTGCCAGCACACCGCGTCCAGCCCGCCCGGCCACCTGGGTGAGGATCTGAAAGGTGCGCTCCGCGGCGCGATAGTCCGGGAGATTCAGTCCCACGTCGGCGCTGATCACCCCGACCAGCGTTACGTTGGGTAGATGTAGCCCCTTGGCGATCATCTGCGTGCCAATCAGGATATCCGCCTCTCGGGCGGCAAAGCGGGCCAGAATCTCCTCGTGGGCGTGCTTGGAGCCGGTCACGTCGCGGTCCCAGCGCAAGAGCCGGGCGCTGGGAAAGGCCTTGGCGGTCTCCTCTTCGACCTTCTGCGTTCCGAGACCGAAGTAGCGGATGCGGCGGCTCATGCACGACGGACAGACGTTCATGACGGGGGCGCGATAGTTACATTGGTGGCACACGAGGTCATCCTCGGCCGGATGGTAGGACAGCGGCACGTCGCAGCGCCGGCAGCGGACTACGAATCCGCAGTCGCGGCAGAGCACGAAGGAGGCCGCCCCGCGGCGGTTCAAGAACAGAATCGCTTGCTCACCGGACGCCAGGGCGGTTTCGAGCGCCCCGCGCAGAAGCCGGCTGAAGATGCCACGATTGCCCGCCTTCAGCTCTGCGCGCAGATCCACGAGGGTCACGGGAGGGAGCGCCGAGAGTGCAAGCGCGCCGTCGTCCGCCGCGGCGACGCGCTCCGGAAGCTCCAGCAACTCATATCGGCCGGAAACGGCGCGATGGTAGCTAACCACGTCTGGCGTAGCGCTGCCCAGGATGAGCACAGCGCCCGTAAGTGCGGCCAGTTGCTGCGCGACCTCGCGGGTATCGTAGCGCGGCGGTTGCTCGTGCTGCTTGTAGCTCCACTCGTGCTCCTCATCCATCACGATCAACCCCAGGTTGTGCAGCGGAGCGAAGAGCGCACTCCGCGAGCCGACCACCACGAGGGGGCTGGGGGTTGGGGGTTGGGGGTTGGAGGACAATGTCGCAGCCCCCAACCCCCAGCCTCCAGTCGCCACGCGCTGCCATTCGTCGAATCTCTCTCCGATGGAGAGTCGGCTGTGCAGGACCGCCACCCGCTCGCCGAAGCGGGATACGAAGCGGGCGATCATCTGTGGCGTCAGAGAGATCTCAGGAACAAGGATCGCGGCCTGCTTGCCCTGGGCCAGGGTCTCCGCGGCCGCCCGCAGGTAGATCTCCGTCTTGCCGCTGCCGGTCACACCGTGCAGCAGGAAAACTCGTGCGGACTGATCGGAAGAGCCGGGCCGTGTTGGTTGCCGGAGTGCCCGCTCGACCCTGTCCCAGACCGCTTGCTGCACGGGCGTCAGGGCGATGGTGGGCGCCGGTGGATAGGACACGTGGCCGAGCGGGTTGCGTCGGATCGAGCGCGTGGTGATCTGCACCAGCCCCTGCTCCTCGAGAGATGCGATGACCTGCGCGCTAGTGCCTGTGGCCTTGGTGAGCACGCCGAAGGATGCGATCCCGTCGTGTTCGAGAAGGTATGCCAGGATGCGACCGCGGGGGGTGAGGCGCGGCTGCTCCGTCTCCATTGGAGTCGTTCCAGTGGCATTCCCGGTGAGAGCCAGTATCTCGTTCTTGGAGCCGTCCTCCGCATCTGATAGGACGAAGAAACCGGACTCCATCACTCGGCGTAGGGCCGGGCGATCCAGAGGGGTCTGGTTCCGGATCTGCGCCAGCGAGAGGAGTTGACCAGGGGCTGCTCGCAGCAAGCGCAGGACGGCGACTAGCTTGGTCGGGCGGGCGTGCTCGCGCTGGAGCGCGGACGCCACCGTGTCCCTGTTGGGGGCGAGCGATACCAGCCGCTCCACACGGGGCGCTGCACCGGGTCGGCTGACCTGGATGGTCTTGACTACCAGGCCCCTGCGCAACAACTGTTCCAAAGTCGTGCTCAGTTGGCGCTGGCGCGGGTTAGCCGGGCTCATGGGCAGGGTCAGCCGCTTCTTGCGCACCAACAGATCGTAAACCTGGCGCTGGCGCGGGGAGAGGGCGGTGACCACGTGCACGGGAGGATTGCGCTGGGGAGACACCTGGACGACCATTTCCTGCTCCGCACCCGGAGTGAACATCAATGCGGCGGCCTCGTAGAGGGAGCAGAAGTAGCGTCGCGCGATCCAGCGGGCGAGCTGGATCTGGGCAGGCGACACGATGGGGGCGGGCTGGGCGAGATCGATGATCTCCTTCACCGCGTCCAGCTCCGTGTGATCGCCGACGGAGAAGATCAGCCCCTGGAGGATCTGCTGCCCGAACGGCACCCAGACCAACTGCCCCACCTGCGGTGTGAGCCCGCGGGGGAACAGATAGGTGAAGGTGTCCTGTTGGGCTAGCGGGAGGTGGACGGCCACCTCGACGTATCTCGATGGGCCGCCGGCTGTCGTGGAAGTCTCCAACTCTCAGTCGTCTCGGGGCTCAGCGGATCTGCGGGGTTTGATGCCGTCGCGTGCCGCCAGCCCCGACGTATTCTCGCGATGGATCAGCGCCTGTCTCGCGGCTTCTCTTTCAGACGGGCGGCCTTGCCACGTAGCTCACGCAGGTAGTACAGCTTGGCACGCCGAACTAGAGCACGACGAGTGACCTCTACCTTCTCCAGGCGGGGTGAGTGGTACAGGTAGGTCCGCTCGATGCCGACGCTGTGGGTCACGCGACGAACGGTGAAGGAGCTCTGGGAGCCGGCCCGGCGAATGCGGATGACCACGCCCTCATAGACTTGCGTACGCTCGCGTCCGCTCTCCACGACCTTCGAGTGCACGCGCACCGTGTCGCCGGGATTAAGGGGAGGGATATTCGGGTTCGGTACAAGCTCAACGACGTTTGCGATATCGATCATCGGTTCTATCCTTCCTCAAGTTCAGGCGTTGGAGGCGATGACGCGCGTGGACTAGAAGGGGCGCGTCTCCGTCTCATCGTCTGGGGAAGCGTCGGCACTCTGGAGCGGCTCCAGCACCTGGCGCGCACGATCCGCGTCGGACGCCAGCACCCAGATTGAGTATTCCAGGGGAGCCCCGGTCGCGAGAGCGCCAGCCCCCGGTCCTTCGCTCTTCAGGAGGGGATTGATGCCCTCCTGCCGAAGGAGCTCGGCCCACATCTCCGCCAGAGGCTCTGACTGAATGCGGGCCACCCGTATCAAGTGCTCGCTTGCCATCGGGTCCTTCATCTGTGGAACGCTTTCATCGATAATACATGCCAGTCCGGACCCTCCGCCTCCCCGCAAGGGCGCACCACGGGATTATATCATAGGAGGTGCGGAAAGGCCAAACGCAATTGAGGGGCGTGGTGCCCCCACCCCCCGTGGCGGACAGAGCCGTCCGCCACTATGTCAAACCAGGGCGCGCGGTGCGGCCGGCAATTCCTTGCGGGCTTCGAAAGACCTTTGCGGGGCGTTGCTATCAGCGATTGCTTTGTCTATCATTTCCAACGCGCATCCCAAACGTAGTGGCGGACGGCTCTGTCCGCCACGGGGGGTGGGGATGGGCTACGCTGGGAATGGATCTGGCGCTCCTGAATATGGCCATAGCTTCGCGTCATCCACCAATCCTCTGCGCACCGGGTTGGCGAGGATGTATTCGCAAATCGCCCGCAGATCCTCTTCTCGGCGCGCAATATGATCGTAGTAGCTCCGCTGCCACAACGCCCCCTGAAGCCCATGTCGCCAGGCAAGTCGAGTTGTAAAGCTCTTGAAGCCCTGCATCAATTGAGGCAGTCCACCTTTGCCGGGCTCAGGCGACAGGGCCAGGTGCAAATGATCGGGCATTAGGCAGTACGTGTAGACACACCAATCGTGTCTGCTCGACCGGAAACAAATGGCCTCGGCCACCTGTTGTGCGAGAGACGGGTCTAAGAACGGTTGGCTGCGGTCGTGAGCGCAGAGGGTTACGAAGTAGACATGGTGCGGGTCAGAATAGTCGTAAGACGCCAGGCGCAGCCTCTTGCGGCGCTTGTCGAGGTCGGGCCAGTGGTTTGTCCTATCGTCGGACATGTTCTTCCCCCGGGTTGGTGGATGGAGCTATCGGTTTTTCGCGGGGATGCTATGCTTTGGCTATGTGCGGGCGTGGTGCCCCCACCCCCCGTGGCGGACAGAGCCGTCCGCCACTACGTTTGGGATGCGATCTGCCGTATCTGCTTTGTTCAACCCTTCAACAACTTCCTTAGGATCTTCTCCTCCTCCTTCGTCAGTTCTGCCCTCCGGAGCAGCTCCGGCCGCCTGCGCAGCGTTCGCCGCAGGGACTCGGTCTGGTGGAAGCGCTCCACCTCGCCGTGGTGGCCGGAGAGGAGGACCGGAGGGACGGCCCAGCCGCGGAAGTTGGCGGGGCGGGTGTACTGGGGGTACTCCAGGGTGCCGCGGGTGTGGGATTCCTCGTGGGTGGCTTCTTCGGCGCCCAGGACGCCGGGGATCAGGCGGGCCAGGGCATCGATCACAACCATTGCCGGTAGCTCGCCGCCCGTCAGCACGTAGTCGCCGATGCTCACCTCGTCCGTGACCAGATGCTCCCGCACACGCTCGTCGACGCCCTCGTAGTGGCCGCATATGAACAGAAGGCGATCGTGTGCGGCAAGCTCGTGTGCCACGTGCTGGTCGAACTGCCGCCCCTGAGGCGTCATGAGGATGACGGGAACCGTAGTGTAGGCGCTCACGCAACTGGGAGAAGTCATGCCCTCCTGCATTGCTTCCGGAAGGACACAGTTGTCGCGGCTAAGCGGTGGCAGTCCCAGGATGCTCTCCACGGCCGAGAAAAGGGGTTCGGGCTTCATGACCATGCCGGCTCCGCCGCCGTAGGGATAGTCGTCGGTGATGTGGTGCTTGTCGGGGGCGTAGTCCCGGATCTGGTGGACGATGATCTCCAGGATGCCTTTCTCCGTGGCCCGCTTGATGATGCTCTCAGAAAACGGACCGGCGAACATCGCAGGGAACAGTGTCAGGATGTCGATGCGCATGGTATCTCCCCGGGTGCTTGGTCATTCGAGCTCGGCTCCGGCTGGATGGTAGACTATCCCGCTCTCCCATGGTCGCCCACCTCCCCGCGCAGCGTGGCGACTGCGTGGGGCAAGACCGGGACAATGACCTCCAGGCACTCTCGGACCGCCGCAGGACTGCCGGGCATGTTCACGATCAGGGTGCGTCCTCGCACGCCAGCGACGGCGCGACTGAGCATGGCGAAGGGGGTCTTGAGCAGGCTTTCCCGGCGCATCGCCTCCGCGATGCCCGGAACCTGCTTCTCGATTGCCGAGAGTGTGGCTTCGGGCGTCACATCGCGCGGGGACAGACCGGTGCCGCCGGTGGTCAAGATGATGTCGAGATCGCCGGCGTCGGCCCAGGCGACCAACATCCGGTAGATCTCATCCTTTTCGTCGGGCACGATGGTGTAGCGCGCCACCTGGGCTGGCAGAGTCGCGACGACCTCTTGGATCGCCTGCCCGCTGCGATCCTCTCGCTCGCCGCGCGAGCCCTTGTCGCTGATTGTCAGAACGCCAATGTGGAGCATGATCAACCTCATAGAGCTTGGAAGCTTCTTCTCTCCACTGTCCAAGCCGAAGTATCGTTGTATTCTAGCGCGCGGGAGTAGCACATTCCAGCGGGACAGTCTGAAGCGTGGATTGCGCAGATTCAGAGATTCCGCGGATTGTCTGGCCTGCAATGTCCGGGTGATCTGATGGCCTAACAGGATGGAGAACTATCGCTAGGGCGGTCGATTCAGTCCGTAACTAATCGAAGCTTGATCCTAATTGCGGGAGGGCGTCCCCTGCTCGCGCGGGCGTCTCGCCCGCGCTCCCAGGCCATCCTCGCTTTATGACCAGACCTCACCTAGTGTTCGACCACAGAGAAGACGCTACCTGTCATTCTGAGCGCCGCAGCGCGAAGAATCCGTATCCCCAGGGCGCGGATTCTTCGGCGTGCGCGCCTCAGGATGACAAAACCAGTGTGGTCGAACACTAGTCCGCGAAATCAGCATAATCCGTGTAATCTGCGGTTCAGACGGCGGCGTAGAAATGAGCAGGGGCGACCATTCGGTCGCCCCTACGTTCGACATGCGGTTCGCCGTTGTTCTGCTACGGTGTCGCCGTCGGGCTCGGCGCCATCGTCGGCATTGGCGTTGGAGTCGGCAGAGCCTTCGGCGGCTCGGTGATCAGGCTCTTCAGGTCGTTGACGATGTAACTGTCGAGCAGGTAGGTGGTCTTGCCGTCCGACTTCTTGACGTAATACCCGCTCTTGGTCGGCGCCTGGGTCCCGACGAGGATCTTCTGGAAGTCCTTGTCCTTGATGCCCACAGATACGGTGATTGTCGGGTTGTCCAGACCGTACTTCGGCAGGTCGTCCGGATTGTCGCTCACGACGCTGATTGCCTTCAGCACGGTGATCTCGCTGATGATCTGCGACACTCGGCTCGTGTCAGCCGGGGCCTTCTCCGGAGACTCCAGGTTCCAGCTCAGCCCATCGGTCGAGGTCAGCCTGGTCGTCTTATCGCCCTGCTTGATCTCGATCAGAGCGAAACTGGCGGCCTGGTTCTGGAAGTTGTAGAGCTCCAGGGCCTTATCCTTGGCGGCGGTCTCCGTTGTCTTGGGCGTCCTCATCTCATAGAAGTACACGAACAGGCCCAGCACAATGAGGGCTGCCAGGAGGATTCCGGTTGTCCGAAAGCTCATTCGCTACCTCCTCCTATACCAGATGATCCCGCCAATGGCCAGGACCACGGCCGGCAGGAAGACGACGCTGGACCAGAAGACCAGGTTCATGTCAGACGGCATCAGGAAGATCTGGCGCGTATCCATCGGCTTTGGTCCGATGGCGATCATGTCCTCTGACTCGGAGAGCCAGTTGACAGTGTTCACGAAGAGGTCACGGTTGCCCTCGATGGTCATGAGGAACTGGTTGGTGGCAAACAGCGAGTTGCCCACCACGGCGATCCGAGTGTTCTTCTTGTTGTCCGCGTTGTCGCCGGACTTGATGGGCGCCTGCACCAGCGCCCCGATGTTTAGTGGACCCCTCAGGTCGCTGGCAGCGTTGAACTGCCCGTCGGTACGCGTCGATGGGCGAACCAGCCAGCTCTGAGTTGTGGTCTGGAGCATAGGGGTAATCGTCTCTTCCGACGGCGCGTCCTCGGCAATGGTGACCGACGCGCTCGCCGGAAGCAGTATGCGGCCCAGATCCTTGGTGACCGGGTTGGCGCTATCCGCGCCCTGCCTGTCTGGGATGATGGGCACTGTCGGACCCAGTTGGGCCACGTAGTTGACGGGATCGATAACGAAGCCGTCCTCTAAGGTCACGCCGTAAGGCTTGAGTACTTCGTTGACGCTGGGCAGACTGCGCGGATCCCCGAGGAAGAGGGCCTTTCCGCTCTGTTCGAGGTAAGATGTGAGCGCCTTTTGCTCGTCAGGCAGCAGGTCCGATTGGGGTGAGGCGATCACCAGGACCGTCGATTGGATTGTCAGCGTAGGGTTTGTGCTCAGATCGACGGTGTCAGTCTTGTAGTTGTTCTGCTCGAGGGCCGCCTTCAGTTGGCTATAGCCATTCTGGTCGCTACCATCCAGGGCTCGTTCCTTGTGTCCCTTCAGGAAGTAGACGGTTTTCTGCTCGGTGCTGAGCAGCTTCATGAGAGTGCCGGTGAAGTCGCTCTCCCCGACGCCCAGGGTAGACTGGCGCTTGGAGCCAAGCTCGAAGAAGGTGGTGCCGTCTGATGTCAGGTTGTATTGCATGGCGGCATTGGGGTCGCGGACCGGATCGATCCATTGAACGCTGAGCTTGTCCGTGTACCGAGTGTACGAGTTCAGCGTATCTTGTGCTTGCTTCTTGTTGTAAGCCTGCTCTGAGAAAAAGGCCTTGATTGTGATTGGGTCCTTGATCCCCTTGAGCAGGTTGATGGTCTGCTGGGAGATCGTGAACTGCTGTGTAGCGGTTACGTCCCAGGTCTGATTGCGTTGGGCGACGATAAAGTTGACCACGCCGATGACAGCCGCGAAGATCAGAACCATGGCCACGGTGTTCGATCCGTAGCGTGTCTCGCGCGCACCCACGGCCTTTCTGATGGCCTGCGGGTTGCCGACTGCCCACGCGATCAGCGCGAGCAGACCGACGCCCAGCAGGACCCATCCGATCCAGTTGAGCTGCTGCCGCACCAGGAACTGGGCAGCCGCTCCCACCAGTCCGGCCAGGGCGAGGTATCCGAAGTATGGGTTGGTTTTCGCAAGCAAGGCTTGCACTATCTCCACCTCCTAGTCTCCAGCGACCGGATCGCAGCGAAGATAAAGACGATGGAGGCGCTGACGTAGTAGACGCCGTCCTGGAGGTTGAAGACGCCGCGGTTGAAGTCGTTGTAGTGCTCGGGCAGCCCCAGGTAACGTATCACGGCGCCGACCGAGGGCGAGAAGAAGTTGCCGGCGTAGCTGATGACCCACAGCATCAGAACCGCACAGAAGGCCACCAGAAACGAGACGATCTGGTTCTGACTGAACGACGAGGCCAACAGCCCGACGGACAGGTAGACCAATGATAGGAGAATCAGCCCCACGTAGCCGCTGACGATCGGCCCTGTATCTGGATTGCCGATGATATACAGCACCAGTGGATAATAGAGCGTGAGCGTCAGCATGGCCAGCAGTAGGGTGAAGGCGGCCAGGAGCTTACCCAGCACAACCTCCACATCCCGGACCGGGGCCGTGAGCAACAGCTCGATAGTGCCGGAGCGCTGCTCCTCGGAGAGCAGCCGCATGGTGATGGCCGGCGCTATGAACAGGAGAATCACGGCCATGTTGCTGAAGAGGTCGCGCAGGTTGGCTTGCTGGCTTCCCCAGAGAATGGCGACGAAGAAGTAACCGGTCACGATGAGAAACAGCGCCGTGACGACGTAAGCTATAGGGGAGACGAAGTAGGACTTCAGCTCCCGTTCGGCAATGGTAAGAGTGTTGCGCATCTAGGAGGCGACCTCCTCTTTAGTGGTCAGCTTGAGGAAGATATCTTCCAGGCTCATCCCCATCGGTCGCATTTCGAGCAAGCCCCAGCCGCCCTGAACGATGGCGGCCGCGATTTTGTCTCGGACGTCTTGACCGAGTTGGCTCTCGACTGTGAGCTGGCAGATGCTACTGGCCGATGGGTCTTTGGACTGCACGCTGATGACGTTCGGAACCTTCTGAAGGGCCGCGCGAATCTCCTTGGCTGGACCACGCGCCTCGACGTGTACCGCCTCGGAGCCTTGCAGCCGGCGGGTGAGATTCTCGGGCGTATCCTGGGCCACCACCCGTCCCTGATTGATAATGACTACTCGGTTGCAGACCATGCTGACTTCCGGTAGGATGTGCGTGCTCAGAATAATGGAATGGTTGCCGCCCAGGCTCTTGATGAGCTTGCGGACGTCGTTGATCTGCTTGGGATCGAGCCCCACGGTGGGCTCGTCGAGGACCAGCACCTCGGGATCGTGCAGCAGCGCCTGGGCAAGTCCCACGCGCTGGCGGAATCCCTTCGAGAGCTTGCCGATCAGGCGGTCGCGCACATCGCCGAGGCGGCAGATCTCGATCACTTCGTCTACCCGCTGCTGGCGCTTCTTTCCGGCCAATCCCCTGAGCTTCGCGGCGTAGTCCAGATATGACTTGGGGGATAGATCCGTGTATAGAGGGACATTCTCGGGCAGGTAGCCGATGCGCTTGCGGGCCTCCAGCGATTGCCGCATCACGTCGAAGCCAGCTACGGTAGCCGTTCCGCTGGATGGGGGCATGAAACCCGTCAGGACACGCATGGTGGTGGTCTTCCCGGCCCCGTTGGGTCCAAGGAAGCCCAGAATCTCGCCGCGCTCCACCTTGAAGTTGATGTTGACGATTGCTGGACGCGGGCCATAGTACTTGGTGAGGTCATTGACCTGAATCACTGCTTTTCTCTGTCCTCCTTGCTGGACGCGGTTAGGGGACGGGGACCGGGGTTAGGCAATATTGAGCGTACCCGATTGTATCGGTGGTTTTTGTCCGTGTCAAACCATAGCATACCGGGAATCTAGCGCTATAATGGTTGTCAATAACGAGGCGTAGTCTGTCCCAGAAGTGACGGGCGGCTCTCGCCAGAGGCGAGTCGCCTTCGGAGACTGCCCACCAGGCGGGGGAGGTGGGCCAGCGCCCGACCATGTACCACGTCATTCCGTCAAACACCGTCATACCGCTGGATCACTGGAGGCACGCATGAGCAACACGGAAGAATCCGGACGTTCTGCTACCGAAGAGCGGTTTGTGTTGCGCGGCGTTACGCGCAACGTCTTCGTGCTTGGCCTCGTCAGCTTCTTGAACGACATCAGCAGCGAGATGCTGTACCCTTTGGTGCCCATCTTCCTAACCGCGATGCTGGGTGCTCCGGCGGTAGCGATCGGCTTGATCGAGGGCGTGGCGGAGGCGACCGCCAGCTTGCTGCGGGTCGTCTCGGGCTGGTACGCAGATCGATTGCGACGGCGGCGTCCCCTGATCGTGGGGGGCTATGCGGTCTCCGCGTTTTCCAAGCCGGCCATTGGCTTGGCTGCTTCCTGGCCGGCGGTGCTGGCGCTGCGCTTTGCCGATCGATTCGGCAAGGCCATGCGCAACCCGGCCCGCGACGCTCTGATAGCGGACTCGACACCGACGGCCTACCGAGGGCGGGCCTTCGGCTTCCATCGCTCCCTGGACAGCGCGGGCGCTATCGTCGGCCCGCTGGCCGCTCTGGCTTTGCTGCCAGCATTCCAGGAGGATCTACGGCCGATCTTCCTGTTCGCTTTCATCCCCGCCGTGGCTAGCGTTGCCCTGCTGTTCCTGGTGCGCGAACGACAACGTGCCGTTCCGACGCGGGCTCCGTTTCCGACGCTGACCCTCAAGGGCTTTGGACGACCGTTCAAGGCGGTCCTGCTGGTGGTGGCGCTCTTTTCCCTGGGCAACTCCAGCGACGCGTTTCTGATCCTCCGAGCCCAGGATCTGTTCGCTCGTGACCTGGAGAGCGGCGCCATCGCCGCTGGCCCGCTGGCGATCTTCGGCAGCAACGTCCTGGGGCTGAGCACGGCCATGGCCGTCCTAGCCTACGTGCTCTACAACATCGTGTACACGCTGGGCGCAACACCGGCGGGCATGCTCTCCGATCGTCTGGGCCGGCGGGGCATCGTCATCGTTGGATTCGCTATATACGCTGTCGTGTACGCTGGGTTTGCTCTTGTGACCGGGTCTGCGGCCATATGGGTGCTCTTCATCGTCTACGGCTTCTACATCGCCATGACCGAGGGTGTCCTGCGCGCGTACATCACGGACCTCTCGCCGACTCAGGCTCGGGCGACGGGGCTGGGCGTGTACTATACCGCGGTCGGCCTGGCCAGCTTCGCTGCCAGCGTGCTGGGCGGCGCTCTATGGACCTACGTCAGCCCGGTCGCCACCTTTGCCTTCGGTGGCGTCATGGCCGTGGTGGCGGCCGTGGTCCTGCTGGTGGCGGTGCCGCGGGTGAACGGATCTCGACCACGCTGAAGTCCTCGAAGTGACTGAGCGATCATGCTAGCCCACGTACTATCCCCTCTCCCTCCATGAGGACTAAGTGCGTCGTTCCTCAAGTAGTGTATAGGCTTTGGTTACGATGACATCGGGATAGCTGACGTACGATTCCCTCTCCCTTCGCAAAGGGAGAGGGCGAGGGGTGCGCCCGGCATGGGCGCGGACCTGGAGGTGAAAGTCCTCTACGGTGGAGGCAGCACCGAACCGTTAGCCAAAGGCAAGGGCGTCATCGTGAGGTGGGGTCT
>SCTZ01000006.1 GCA_004297765.1 Chloroflexota bacterium
GCCCAGGGCTGAAGCCGCTGGGCTGAGTCAACGAAGCCGTCTAAAGCCGGCTGATTACCGCGCCCAGCCCCTCGGAAGGGGCTTCGTTGTCTCAGCCCGCTCGCTTTAGCGGCGGGCGGGTGGACGGTGGACAACAGGATGCAACCAAGGACAATTGGTATGACATGACACGTCGGCGCTGAAGTGGAGACTCGCGCCGCGCGCTGCCTTAGTCCCCGAACTGGCTGAGAGCCTCGAAATCCAACGTCGCAAAATAGTCGGCCGGGGTTTCCGGGCGCCTGATCTTGAGCACCTCACCGTTCTCCCGAAGCAATAACTCGGCCGACCGAAGCTTGCCGTTGTACTGAAAGCCCATGGCGTGGCCGTGGGCGCCGGATTCGTGGATCACCAGGAGGTCGCCGACCTCCACCTCCGGCAGCATCCGATCGATGGCGAATTTGTCGTTGTTCTCGCACAGAGAGCCGGTCACGTCGTACTGATGGTCACACGGCCGCCCCTCTTTGCCCAGCACGGTGATGTGATGGTAGGCTCCATACATCGCCGGGCGCATGAGATTGGCCATACAGGCATCCAATCCAACGTAATCCTTGTAGGTGTGTTTGACATGCCTGACCCTGCTCACCAGGAAACCGTGGGGGCCGGTTATGGCTCGCCCGCACTCCATGAACAGCTTGATCGGCGCCAGGCCGTTTTGCACGATCTTGGACTCGTACGCCGCCGCTATGCCCGCGGCGATCTTCTCGTAGGAGACCTCCTCCTGCTCCGGTCGGTAGGGGATGCCAATACCGCCGCCGATGTTGATGAACTCCAGCCGGATGCCGAGCTCCCGCTGGATGTCTACCGCCAGGTCAAACAATATAGCGGCAGTCTCGACGAAGTAGCGGTAGTCGAGCTCGTTGGAGGCGACCATCGTGTGCAGACCAAAGCGCCGCGCTCCCAACTCCCGGGCCATCTTGTAGCCCTCGAAGAGTTGCTGACGCGTGAAGCCGTATTTGGCCTCCTCGGGCTTGCCGATGATCGTGTTGCCCTGTTTCAGGGGACCCGGGTTATATCGGAAACAGATCAGCTCCGGGACGCCCGCGAACTTCTGCAGAAAAGGAATGTGGCTGATGTCGTCCAGGTTGATGATCGCGCCCAGCTCTCGGGCCTTCACGAACTCCTCGGCAGGCGTATCGTTGGAGGTGAACATGATCTCCTCGCCGACGATGCCAACCTCCTCGGCTAGCAGGAGCTCGGGCAGCGAAGAGCAATCGGCGCCGAAACCCTCGTCCTTCAGAACGCGAAGGATGAACGGGTTGGGGAGCGCCTTGACCGCGAAATACTCTTTGAAGGCATAGACATTTCGAAAGGCGCCCTTCAGCCGCTGTGCGTTTTCCTTGATCCCTCTCTCATCGTAGATGTAAAAGGGCGTCGGATATTTGGCCACGATCTCTTCGAGCTGTGCTCTCGTGAAGGGCAACGTCATCGTTCTCACGCTCAACTCCTGTGCGACTGTGACTGAGGTGGACCGCACCGCACACGCGGCGATAGCCCGCTCGGCGGCCATATTAGAGCTCACGGACCAGGAGGCAGCCGCGCGCTGTTCGCCGATCTCTGCGCCAACGCACCGCCAGCCGTCGCCACCTGTCCCGCATTAGATCGCTGCATATGATATCACATGCGAGCAGGTTGGACGAATGCCATGCGATGGAGGGAACAGCTCTCTGCCAAGGATCAGTATGCCACTAATCGTATGAATGCTCTCTGGCTTTCGGTTGCGTTTTGTTCTATAATACACAACAACAGATGAGGTGATCATGTGCCTCTACGGATCAGAGAGCTGCGCTGGGACAATGAGAACGAAGACCACATTGCGCGTCACAGCATCAGTGTGGAGGAGGTCGAGCAGATTTGTTTCGGCCAGCACCGGTCCACGCACACCGCGTATCGCGACCGATGGGCCGTCCACGGGCAGACCATCGGCGGACGCTACCTGGTGGTCATCCTGGCAGAGCGAGAGGAGCCAGGCATCTACCGTCCCATCACGGCGCGGGAGATGACTAGCGCTGAGCGGCGGCGCTACCGGCAGCAGAGGAGGTGAAGACTATGCCAAGACGACAATCGATGAAAGAACAGCTGCCCCAGTTCGCATCTGAGGAAGAGGAGGCGCGCTTCTGGGACACCCATAGCACCACGGACTACCCCGAGTACTGGGTGGCGGAGGAGAAGTTGGAGGTGGAACGCCCTTTGCGCCATGTCCTGGGCGTGCGCCTGGACGCGCAGGTCATCGACCAGATCGCCGCCCTCGGACGGCGCAAGGGGCTGGGCGTCTCGACCATGGCCCGGGTCTTGATCCTGGAGCGCCTGGCCGAGTTGGAGCAGCAAACCCTTGAGGAGGCTCACAGGAAGCAGCAGTCCGCTTAGTGCTACAACTGAGGTCTGTTCTGAGACGAAGCCGCAGCGGTCTCCAAAGGCGACTCGCCTATGGCGAGAGACGAAGAATCTCATCGTTCGTCGAATCCTCCGAGACCGACTCGGTTTCCGAAACCGAGTCGGTCTGGAGCATCCATCTTGGGAGGGGTCTGACCGAACGAAGCTTCCAGCTTGGCGATCCATCCTTCCACGTCATCCCAGGAGAAGAGGGTTTTGAGGGCAGCGCGGAGCACAGCGGCGGAAGGGCTGTTGCGGGAGTAGCCCGCAAGATGCTTGCGAATCGCCATGGGCGCCTTCCGCGGTCCCTGATCGGCGAAGGTCAGCCGGGACTGCTCGCGAATCACGTCTCCGAACGAAATCGATTGCTGACGATAGGAGTCGGAGGATTTCAGCTCCGCCTGCAACTCCGCAAACAGCCATGGGTTGCCCTTGGCGCCACGTCCAACCATGAGACCGTCCACACTGGTCGTCTCCAACATCGCGCGGGCCGTTGCGCTCGACACGATGTCGCCATTGCCAACGACCGGAATATGCACGACCCGCTTCACGGCCGCGATGACTTCATGGTCAGCAGTGCCTCCAAACTGTTGCTCGCGTGTTCGGCCGTGGACGCTCAATAGCTGGGCTCCGGCTGCCTCCAACAAGGGCGCCCATTCCGGCAGGTTGGGGCGGTCCCAACCGCTGCGGAGCTTGACGCTGACCGGCAGATGGGTGCCGGCACAGGTCGCCGCGACGATTTCGGCGGCCAGCGCCGGGTTGCGCAGGAGAGCGCTGCCATTGCCTGAGCCCACCACCAGCGCTGTCGGACAGCCCATGTTTATGTCAATACCAACGACCGGCAGGCTATCCGTCACAATGCGCGCCGCGCGTCGGAACTCCTCCGGACGATGTCCCACCAGTTGCACTATAAACGGCCGTGCACCATGCCGAGCTCCGATCTCCGGGAGGACACGCTGCGGGCAGTTGATCACCCCGCCGACGGAGACCAACTCCGAGACGGTAATGTCCGCTCCGAAGCGATAGCACACTTCACGAAAAGCCCAATCCGCCACGCCGTCCATCGGTGCGAGGAAGAGCCACGGTTTAGGGAAATCCAGATACGTCGACAACTCAGATCACTCGCTTCTATATGTCCAGTCTCAGCCCCATGTCTTTCAGGGCAGACCGTCTCGTTTTATAGTCAGGCATGAATCTGGCCATTTCGGCCCAAAAGACTGAAGAATGATTTCTAACCCGCAGATGCGCCAGCTCGTGGACCACCACGTAGTCGATAAGCGGGGGTGGAGCCAGGACGAGTCGCCAGTTGAAGCGCAGCGTGCCATCCGCGCTACAGCTTCCCCAGCGCCGTCTTTGATCGCGAACCAGGATCCGGGTCGGGGCGAGCGTACCGACCTTCACCCAGTGCGCCACCCGTTGCCTGAGATACTCGGCCGCCCTCGCCCGGTACCAGGCCACAACCGCGGACTCGATCGCCCCACGCCGCACCTCTCCGTCCAGCCGCGCAGGAACCGCGATTCGAAAGCCAGTATGCTCGAGCTCGACGCTGATCCGCCGCACGTGGGCATGCTCGACTACGAGCTGTGCCTCCTGCCCAAGGTAGGGCAGCCGCTCACCGCTGACGTACTCCCTTGGGCGTGGGCAGAGCACCTCCTCGGTGGCGTTCCGCACGATCCAGGCGGCTCGTTTCAGGACCACCTGGCGGATTTCTTCGGCCGAGGTCCTAACCGGCGCGGCGACCAACACACCCACACCATGACCCAGCGTGATCGCGATCGTCCTCTTGCGCCGGGGGCTGCGAGTGATCGTATACGTGATCTCCGTGGCACCAAACTGGACAACGCCTCGCTCTTCAGCGCCGTCAGTACAGGGAGCTGCAATCTTGACAGTCATTGCGAAGTTCCATCCTGGAAGTCGATAGGAAATCCTGATGTTGCGCGCTGATGAGAACGTCCGGCCGACTAGGCAACGTGCCCGGTCAGCCGCAAAATGCGCGCGATGCTCTCGCGCGCCTTCTCCGGCGGCTGCGAGGTCAGGCATTCCTCAACATGGGTGCCGATGATCTCCGCGGCCACTCTATCCAGGGCAGCGCGCGCGGCCAAGACCTGGATCAGCACTTCATCGCACGCTCTGTGCTGTTCCACCATCCGCTCGAGCCCTCTCACCTGACCCTCGATCTTGTGGAGCCTGCGTATTATCCTCTCCTCTGGAGCCTCCATACTCGACACTCCTATCACGCCCGGGAAGCGGATTCGTCTCCACCGAGGGGCGATCCTTCGAACCCTTAAGCTACAGTCATCTCGCCGACCGGGATTGCCTGGCCGGGCTCGGTTCTGGACACCAGCCAGACCAGGTCGCTATTCAGGCAATTATACTATACCCCCGCTATGGTCGTCAATCGGCATGGCTTCTTTGCTGCATGCGCAGCCATTCCCCTTGACTACACTACCCCCCTATGGTATTATTCTGGCATTAGCGGTTCGCATGAGCATTCCTGTCAACACCCATGGCAGCCATCTTGAACTTTGAGTCGCGCTTCCCTGAGCATGGTCTAGCAGGGTAGTACCCAAGCAGGTACTCCCTCGTGGCACTGATTCTGCACGTCCTACCGCGGTGGGTCGAGCACGTCTCGATCTACCCGGATACTCAAGTAACAGGAGTGCAAGCACAGTGACTAGACTTTGGTTGAGATCTCTGGTTATCGCCGTGCTGTTGGCGATGATGTTCCTGCCAGTTGCGTCAGGTCCCCCTACAGTTGCCGCGGCGCAATGCGAATTCGTCCTTGGCTTCAAGGCCCTCCACGACACGATCCCCAACATCGTTGGCAATTGTCTCGAAAACGAGCATTTCAATCCGCAGAACGGGGATGCCCTTCAGCTGACGACCGGTACGCGCACCGACGGCGGGGTCGGCGGGCTACTCGTCTGGCGAAGCTTGGACAACATCACAGCCTTTACCAATGGAAGCCAAACCTGGCTACTAGGTCCCTTCGGTCTGGAAACGCGGCCGAACACGGTGCTTTTCCCCTGGGAGCAAGAGATACAGAATGCGATCAATCTGGTTAGGTCGAAGGGGTATGAGGTATCCAACGCGCGCAATTACAACCCGGCGGCGAACCTTCACGTCCTGGTCGGATTCCAGGTCCCGACCGCCGATGCGCATAACCAGAACGCCTTCTTCTTTACTACCGGAGGCCAGTTCCTAGGGACCGATACAGCGGACACCAGCGCTGACATAGGAGTTGCAGCGCAATCCAACGATACTGTGACGCTTTCCTACGTGCTCTACAATCCGCAGGATCCCATGTGCTGCCCGACGGCAGGAACGGCAAACGTGCGGTATCACTTCGACGGCACGAAGCTGACACCCCTGGACCCGATTCCGCCTTCCAGTTTCAATGCCCCAGGTAGCCGACGATAATCGGTGTCGCTCCGCAACACCGCGCACGGACAGGAAGCAACGGCACACTCTGTCCACTGCAACCATGCCCCACCGCGTGGCGGTGGGGCAGCCGGTTATGTTCCGGCTTTGGGACCAGAAGGCGAACTGCCGGGAGTCACTTTGTGCTATTAGCGACAATCTGGCCCCCGAGCTGCTATGGGTAACCGACCAAGGCCCGTCGATCTACGAATAATGTGTCCACATGCGGATGATTTTGACAGTTTCAATTTCATCCAGGATTTGGTAAACGAGTCGATGCTGAATATTGATCCTGCGGGAATAAGCGCCGGAAAGGTCTCCCACTAGCTTTTCGAATTTCGGTGGGTTTCGGTAGGGGTCTTCTCTGAGGATCGCCAACAGGCGACTTGCCTGGGGTTTAAGGTCTGCTTGGGCTATTCTTTTCGCGTCCTTCTTAGCCTGCTTGGTAAAAACCAGCCGCCAACTCACCAGCCGGGTTCCTCGTCGCACTCCTCGATGGGGGTGCTGAGCCCCTCTCGGATGGACTCTCTCATACCGGGTACAGATGTCAGGTACAGCGTCTCTTGAATTGCCCGCCAGTCCTCCTCAGAGACGAGGACCGCCGAACTTCTTTTGCCCACGATCTGAATCGGCTCGTGTGTTTCCTTCACTTCGTCAACTAGACTGTATAGGCGTCTTCTTGCTTCGGATGCCGACAGCGTTGTCATCCTCAATCCCCCTCATGTCGTACCACATATCGTACGTCATCCCCATCCCGATGTCAAGTCGTTTGGACGGCGGCTAACTGCACAGCGTGCGAAACATACCGGGTGGCAAGAATACTCCAATGACCCATCCAGCGATCCGTACAGCACTATCTACGCCAGAGTGCTCGCCCCGACCAAACAAGAAGACCCCATGGGTTGAACCTGTGGGGTCTTCTTGTTTGGTCGGGGCGAGAAGACTCGAACCTCCGACCTCAGCGTCCCGAAGGCCATAACGCTGCATCAGACAAAGAGCGCTGTCCCGCAATCACAAGCGATCCAGCCAGTAGCGAGGCTCACGATGCAGGTGGGCTACGGCGACCACGACGATTGTGTCTCGATCCAGACCGTAGATCAGGCCATACGGAAACCGAGACAATAAGCAGCGCCGCAACCCCGGCTCAATCTCGGGGCAAGATGTCGGAAAGGAAACGATCCGTCGGACTGCCCGGTCCAGTTGATCGAGAAACTCTATCCCCAACCCTCTGGATTGCTCGTCGTACCAGGCGACCGCGTCGTCAAGCTCCTGCTGAGCCAAAGCAAGAAAGACTACCTTCACGAGCTGCGATGTTTTGCCATGGCAGTCTCATAAGAGACAGTCGGGGTCCGACCGGCCTTGTAAGCCTCCCAGCGACGGCGCGATTCGACAGCCCAGACCAGATCAATCTCCGGGTCCGGTCTGTCCAGGTCTGCCAGGATTACGTCCACCAAGTGCAATTTGTCTATGTCCGTCAGATGATGGATATCCGCCACAATTCTGTCCACGCTCTTAGACATCATCACCCCTCCGACCCACGCGATCCCAATGTTACGACAGGAACATCAATATTATAGCGCGCGGCAAGGCCGGCGTCTCACCCAGAAAAAAGACCCCCTCAGCCGAGAGCCGAGAGGGATTTGGTCGGGGCGAGAGGATTTGAACCTCCGGACTCAGCGCCCCGAAGTCCATGACTCTGCAGGGTGATGGTCACCCTAGGCGTCCGTCCGTCCGAGCAGGATTGCGCGAAGGTCTTCCGGCGGCTCGCTACCCGCCAGCCCCGCGGCTCTCCGCCTCGCCCAGCGTAGAAACGCATTGGCGAATAGGAAATCGGGCTCGTCCGGAAGATGTGTCTCCTGAAACGCGGCGTCCGCATGCAAGCGCAGAGCCTGGGCCCAGGCGCCGATACTTTCAAACGTTCGCTCTCCATGCTTGACGGCCAACAACTCCGCCCGGTGAGGTCCCACGTCGATGAGCAGATCTCCATGGCGAAACATGTGCTCGATGGAGAGCAGCAGGCGCAGCATATGCATGGCATGCTTGAAGCGATACTCCCCGCGCGTGGCGATGTCGCGATCGAGCTTGTGCATCTGCCCGAAGACGTACTGGACAAACGTGGCGTGTGCTCGCGTGCTGAGGAAGCGTCGGCGCTGGGTGCGCAAGAGCGTCGCGAGGGGGTCCGACTGAACGATGAGCGGTGACCAAAGCGTTTCCAGAGCGTTCGCGTCGTTCTTCAGGAGCAGAAACAGATAGCGCTCGATCTCCCAGTAGCTCTCGTCGACGTCCCCGCTCTGGACGCGAAATGACTCGGGAGGGCGAAACAAGCTCCACTGCGCCTCCGCGGATGGCACATAGAAACCGCGTACGTCGGTGTCGGAGTCATCCTCCGCCAAGCCGAAGGCCGCCGAGCCCATGCGCACCGCATAGGCGATGTGGGGGCGCCAGGTCTCCACATCGACCTCATGCTGAGCCGTCGGCCGACCGAAGGCACGGCGGGCTACCGACAACTCGCGCCACGCAAACGCGCTGCGCTGCCCGTCCATGAACTCGACCTCGTAGCGCCCGTCGCCTAGAACGGCTCGCACCTGTCCTCCGGCGTGGGCTTTCTTGCCGTCCCGATCGACCTGGATCACCACGGTGGTTCCAACGGGCAGGTTGATGGGGGCAGGTGGTGTCTGTTCACTGTCATGTGGTTGGGGCAATCCGTTGGCCTCTTGCGCCCTTCTTAGCCTGCTTGGTAAAAACCAGCCGCCAATTCACCAGCCAGGTTCCTCTACGCATTCGGATCGTACTGGTAACCGCGATGCTGTTGAGCGCGGTGCTCGCCGTGGAGCACCTCATCCACGATGAGGGTCAGTCCGGGAACGGTTCGTGGGGACAGCACGTCTCCGCCACGGAGAATGGTCACGTCGCGATAGCCCTGCGGCCCGGGGTCCCGGTGGACGGTGATGCTGTTTCCGGTCAGATCCACCAGCCATACCTCCGCGATCCCGGCACGCGCGTACAGTGGGACTTTACGGTTGCGATCGTACAAGAGCGTGGTGTCGGCCACCTCGACGATAAGAAGCACGTCATCAGGCCCCGGCTCCTCATCAGCGTAGTCATCCTCTCGCGCACAGAGTATCGTGACATCTGGTTGTGGCTCTGAGTGCTCGTCCATGCGCACCGGGTTCTGCGGCCATACCACGGCCACGGTTTCGTCCAGCCGGCGGGTGAGCATCCTGGCGAGCCGAGCGACAACCGCCGCGTGCCGCCGGCCAATCGGCGTCATGTCCATGACCTCCCCGTCGATGAGCTCGACGCGGGCGTCCTCACGCAGGATGCCCGATCCGACCATCGCGTGGTAGTCGTCCACGGTAAAGGCATGGCTCTCCGGTTGTGGCTGTTGCATCGCTTTCTCTCTCCGCGATGATCACATATCATAGTACCACATGGGACCAGGCGGCGCTAGGCGAGCAGTTGCACCTTTCTCGGGCAAAACCTTGGCATCTACGCGCGGGCTGCACAGCAATCCCTACGGTATCGTGCAGATCGGATTGGCCGTCGGTCCGGCATACAGGGTACACCCCGCGGAGCCTTTTTGTGTTTTAGTTGGGGCGAGAGGGCTTGAACCCTCCCGCCTTCAGCGTCCCGAACGCCATGACTGAGCATCGAATTATGGCTGAAAGTCCTCGATCCAGACGGCGCGAGGGAACCGACTGCCCAGTGCATTCCGCAGGCGTTGATCGGCGTAGACGAGGGGACATTGTGCCATTTCCGCTAGCGCTAGATAGAGCCCATCGTATAAGGAACAGCCGAAGCGAAGTGCCTGATCGCAAGCTCCGAGGATCAAGCTGCCCGATCGGACGGTAGGAATCCGCCAGGCCGGAAAGTCCACCAATGCAGTCCGCCCCTTCATGGGCTCCAATCGCTTGGTACGCAAAGCACCTCTAATCGCGCTGGCAACTTCTTAGCGGATCTGGTCGGGCGCGAGCAACTGCAATCTTCCATCTCGAAATTCAACAAGCAGAGCATCGGCTTGCTCTGTGTACAACTCGTCTCTTGGATGCCACTTTGTGGCAACAGAAGCGTCAACGACTAGCCGAGGAATCTCACCCCTCGGACTCATCGGCCTCAGTCCGGGCTTGATGGATCAACTCATCGGTGGAGATCCCAATTGAGCCGATCTCCTCGCGAAGCCTCATAACTCTTGAGAACAGGGCGCGCCTGCGGGCGATCTCCCCTGGAGACACGCGCTCGGTCGACGGAAGCTTCAACTTGGGGGGCGTGTTAGCGCGCCCAATTTCTTCATTGTTCACGTCCGTCTCCTCTTCTGTATCTCAGGTCCTACCATCAATGCAGCCGTCAGTTTTTCGTCGGCTGCGTTTTCGCTGGGCACCGCAACTGTAGTATAAGCTAATCGAAGACGACCGTTCAAGGCGACGGGTTGGGAAACTCCGCCACGCTTCGTTCATGCGGTCACTCTACCACTCTTCACCCAGAAAAAGAAATCCCCCTCAGCCAAGAGCCGAGGGGGATCTGGTCGGGGCGAGAGGATTTGAACCTCCGGCCTCAGCGTCCCGAACGCCATGATTTTGCATTAGATCAGGCCGCCCGGCGTACCTTGACCCAGATCAACTCGCCTCTTCTCTTGGCTTGGCCCAGGTAGCCAAGGCCGGCGAGTTGGCGGCGGAATTCCGATGCCGTGTAGCAATGGAGGTCAAGTCCGATACCCCAACCTCCTGCCTGTCGCCACAAGACATGCCGATCAAGTGCACGCTCGAACACGCTCTGCCGATCGAAAGCGTTTGAGACTGCTATCAGGTCGTAGTCGCTCTCTGCATGCGCAGTGCCCCTCGCGCGTGAGCCAAAGAGGTAGAGGCGAGCGCCGTATCGCTCGCGCATGAGCCGTGCGAACTCGACGATCAACTTCTCTTGTGCTGCGGCGCCCGTGGTGGACGCCGCAGTAGTTCGCTCACCCAAGCAAGCACCTCCTCTGCTCTCTCAATCGCTGCCCTGGCTTCTCTTTCCCCAACCAATTCGGCTGGAATCGGGTCCTGGAAATCTCCCGACCTGCTATGTGGTGGCGGTGGTGCGGTCTCGATTGCCGCCGACCGCCGTGATGAACTGCTCGTGTAGACTGCTTGGTACAGTGCAACTATTCCCTCTTATCAGCCGTAGCATAGACTCGCTTGAATCGCTATGCGATAATATTTGTGGTTGTTCGGGCGCAGTTCCTGGACTAGGCACCTGAACTGACTATGAGCCATGATTCGGTCAGCATGGTCAAACACACAAACTTGCTCGCACAAAGTGGAGCCCTGACCTGCAATGGGACAGTTGCTGTGCAGTTCTGCGCAGCAGGAGGAACGCAACGAATGGAATCGGGACTCTCACCGGAACTCCAGAATCTCATTAGCGGCTTTCTCGGACTAGCTTTGGACGAAGGCAACGATAGATGCTTCATCGACCTGGGCTACGCAATAAGCAGAGTCAAGCAAAACGATCCACCCTGGCAAGCAGCGTGGTCAATAGGCACCTATGCGGCTCTGTTGAACTTACTGCCCCGACATGCAGGTGCCGAGGCCCTGCGGCAAGACTTGCTGGGGAGCGCCCTAGAACCGCTCGAAGCCCTGCACGATGGATCGTTGCCGCCAGACGATGGTACCGCGCTTGACAGCGCTCAGGCTAGGATGCTATGCCACGTTCGCTTTGCGCTGGGCTTTCTGAAGCTAGCCAAGGGAGACATGGATTCCGCCGTTCATCTCCTACATGAGGTTGCTGCCACAAAAGTCAATGTTAGGGGCACTGCGATTGTTTCAGGTCCCGGCATTATCGAGGTGACGCCAGACGTTCGCATTGTCAAGTGGCTCGTCGCAGTATGCAGGCAAGACATCTACCGCGAACCGAAGGACGCCAAAGAAACGCGGCTCCTGTTGAACGACTGCAAAGAAGCGCTGTTCCTCGCGAGTGAAGCGCTTGGTTGCAGTTATCCTTACTTTCGAACTCATCTCGCCGAATACGCCGTGAAGGCCCTTGATAGATGGGCAGAGCTCTGCGAGCGAACGGATGCACGTTGGGATGATGATATTCCTGTCGACGATTGGCTGGACCTATTCGCAGCGGCGGCCAACCTTCTGGCCGACTCGCCGGAGACCGACTCTTCGGGCTCATCACCGAAAGACTGCACTGTTGAATCGGCGCAGTTCATGGCGTGGAAATTCGGGAATTTAGTGGGCCGTTTCGTCCTCTCGATTCTTCGCCAATACGACCGTGTGTTCGGAGAGCCCATCGACTACTATTTCCACATGCTCGGCCAGCCGGACATGGAAGAATGGAAGCAGGAGGCATATTGGCCCCTCGTGGCTGCTTTGGCCCTTGGTGCCGAGTACGAGCCGCATCGGGACTGGCATCAGGCTCGCGGAAGCTATATGCGTATGTGGATGATAACCTGCAACTCCGCAGGGGCACCTATCAATGAGGTTGGTCCCGAATCAGATCTCTTCTGGTCGGCAAGGATCGGCTTTGCCGACAGAATTCTGCAGGCTGGCGAAGGACATACGCGGGTGACAGTAGTTCAGAGCGAGCCGGCCCTTCAAGGCGATGGTGTGAGAGAGATGCTTTCTGCCCTCTTTTTGCATGTGCTAAAGACGGAACGCGGGGTCGAGAGCTTGATAGAGCGAAAACACGGTCAAACGGTCCAGTTGCTCCCACCCGACATAATGAGCAATTCAGCCGAGCCCACCGAGCAGGCTGAATCAGCTTTGACTGAGAAGCATTTCATCATCAGGTATGGCGACACAGGGCACAGCTACGAGTCGATCGTCGGTCCGTATTTAACAGGTGCCCACTCCATTGAGATTGAAGACCCCTACATTCGTTCACCTCACCAGATCCAGAATTTCGTTCGCTTATGCGAGGCAGTGATCAAGCATTCGGCCATAAGACACATCCGTTTGACCACCAGTTACGATGACAAGAAGGCGCTGGTCGGTATCCGAGATAAGTTGAATGATCTGAAGCAAAGCCTGCACGAAATCGACGTTATGCTTGAGGTTGGCTTCAACCCCAATATGCACGACCGTGAGATCCGAATCAGCAATGGCTGGGTCATCAAGATCGGCCGCGGTCTGGATTTTTTCCAGAAGCCGAATAGTTGGTTCGAGCTTGGCGCAAACGATTTTTCGCTGCGTAAATGTTTGGAGACGAAGGTGGACATCTTCATGGTAAACGAGACAAGCCCTCGTTGATTTTGGGGTTGCAGAGAAAGAAATGCCGGCTGCGTCATACTCTCATGTTCCCATAACAAGTGACAATGAGGGTGACGTCTCCGTCAGGCTTGTTTTCAGGCCTTGATTCGTTCAGCAAAACCTGGTATTATGCCTTTAGGCATCATATGATGCTGGCATGCGCCAAGTGGATAGTTATTTGGGGGGTGGGTGTCCCTCTGTGGACGCCGATCCCCCTTTTTTTGTCCTCATGGCTTGTCCTTGTCGATGAAAGTGATGTCCCTAACTTTCACGAAAGCGAGTGCCTCTCTTAGGTCATCATCGGCTGTATGCAAGGCAAACTGCTTGAACGGACCAGCCAACATGTCTGTGACTTGCAGCATTTCAACGTACGTAGAGTCGGCGTGCGTGATGTGCTTCAACGTCGGTAGCCTATAGTCGTTGCGGAGATACTCCTCCAGGTTCAGACGGTCCTCCAATGACATCTCGAAGCGGTCGAGAACCAACTCGCGTTCCTCGGTCCGGATCGGACTGTGCTCGAAGTGGAAGTAGAGCAATTGCTTGAGCACGAAGTTCCTGAAACGTATGGGAAGCCTGCCGCCATAAGAATGAGTATGGAGATATGGGCCGGTGTACTCAAGCTTCCGCAAGAAGACACAACTGCAGGAAATGATTCCCTCACTGGCACATGCCGACAGCCCTTCCATGAATCGCCGCCGATGTGGCGACATCGTCTTTTGCTTCGACGATTTCAACTCCTTGGTAACGCCGTGGAAGTATCGGTAGTTAGTGAGATGTTCCATAGCGTGCTTGTACGTAGTATCGGCAACGTGGAGACCGAACACCGTGTAGTACGAGGTACTACCGCCTGTTCCATCGCCAAGATCGCCCGATTCGTCGACAAACAGGAAGTCCCTGCTCGGCGGTTTCAACAGATGTCTGCCGTCTTCGTGGCTCATCGGACGATCCGCCACGCTTCGTTCATGCTGTCACTCTACCACTCTTCACCCAGAAAAAGAAATCCCCCTTAGCCAAGAGCCGAGAGGGATCTGGTCGGGGCGAGAGGATTTGAACCTCCGGCCTCAGCGTCCCGAACGCTGCGCGCTAACCAGGCTGCGCTACGCCCCGTACGAAGACATTATAGCCGAGTGAGCCACTCCAGGCAACCCCTGGCAATGCACCAGTCTGGACAGCAATCGTCCGTCCACCTTGCCGAACGGGATGTCCCCGTCCCTTGCCTTCCCACCGCTGCTGCTGTACCATGTGACCGCCAGAACGTCGGGCGACAGGCGGGGTAAGCGACACCGCGCGACCCCAAGGGAACAGATGCGGAAGGAGCAAGATGAGACCTGATCATAGATCCTGGTCAGTGCAGGCCGCAGAGGCTCGCCCTGGGGGCGTCCGCCTGAGGTGGGCGCGTGCCTTGGCTGACGCGCGGGCAGGATGCCCGCGCTCCCAGGCAGTGCCATCTCATAATAGCGACCAGGTTTCAGCCAGATGACCAGCCAGGAGACGGTACACGTCTGCACCTTGATCGGACGCCGGACGGCACGATGACACGCGTACTGCTGCTCGGGCTGGCGCCCCTGCCCTTCGAAAACTTACAAAAGATGTACGGGCCGGGCATTCGGACCTGGCAGTTTGCCAAACCTCTGGTAGAGGATGGGCACGAGGTCTGCCTGATCGCATCCCGCATGCCGTTCGTCTATTCTGACGATGAGCCACCGATTCGCCGTACGGTCGTAGATGGCGTCACCATCTACACTGTGTCCCAGCCCGTCTTCGAGACCACTGGCTTCGTCCAGACCATCCTGGACGACTTCCAACCTGATTGCGTGGTCGGCGCGACCATCTATCCGTCCTACGTAGCCGCCAAACTCCAGACGGAGCGGCCGCTCTGGATCGACCTGTTCGGACACGTCATGGCCGAGGCCCAGGCCAAGGCCCACATCTATGGCACCGACGAGTACCTTTACATCTTCTGGAACTACGAGCACACGGTCCTCCTGCGGGGTGACGCCTTCTCGGCGGTCTCGCAGCCCCAGAAGTTCGCGACCATCGGCGAGCTCGGCGCCTACGGGCGCCTGAACCGATATACCTTCGGTCACGATCTCGTCCACTCGATTCCCTGTGCCATCGAGGGAGAGGCTCCCCCACACGATCGAATCGTCTTCCGCGGAACGGACGTGGCCGACGACGATTTCGTGGTCCTATGGAGCGGCGGCTACAACACCTGGACCGACGTAGACTCCCTCATGTCCGGGCTCGAACGGGCCATGACGGCTAACCCGCGCATAAAATTCGTCTCCACCGGCGGGCAGATCGACGGGCACGACGAGCTGACCTATCCCCGCTTTCTGCAGCTGATCGCCCGGTCTCCCCACGCCAACAACTTCGTCATGAAGGGCTGGGTGCCATCCGAAGACGTCCCGAGCTACTATCACGAGGCCAACGTGGGGATAAACATAGACTCGGACAACTACGAGGGGATGCTGGGCAGCCGCAACCGCATCTTGAGCTGGCTAGCGGCAGGGCTGCCCGTTCTGACCACCGATACCACCGAGATCAGTCACGTAGTACAACAGGAGGGACTGGGACACACCTTCCCGCACCGAGACCCGGCGGCCCTGGCCGATCTGCTTATCCGCGTCAGCGCCAACCAGGATGAACTGCGGGCAAAGGGACAGCAAGGCCAGCAATACGTCCTGACGCACTACACCTACCGTGCCACCGCATTGCCTCTGCGTCGCTGGGTGGCCAATCCGCAGCCGGCCCCGGACCGCGGCCAGCGCGTCCCCCTGGAGACGCGACAACAACCCAATCTGCTCACATTGGTCCCCAGGGAAATTCGGCAGTACTACCGCAGCAAGGGACTACGTGGGGCGATCGGCCGCGTGGGAAGCTTTGTTCTGCCACGCCTGGGGCAGCGCATCGGCCCGCGACTGCAGCCCACCCTCTACCTGGCCAGATACCAGGTACACGACATACCCGAGCGGATGCGTCCAGGTGAGACGTGTCACGTCAACATCGGCGTGGTTAACCAGAGCACCCGCACCTGGTCGGGCTCCGGTCCGTCCTCCCCCCAGCCCATCAGCCTCAGCTACCGTTGGTACACGGACGACGGTGCCTCAGCCATGGGTGAAGCATCACGCTCCCCCCTGCCCGCCGACATCGAGCCAGGCCAAGCCCTGGAGCTACAGATCGAAGTCCACGCGCCCGAGATAGCGGGTCGCTATATCCTCGCGCCCGACATGGTAGAGGGGCAGAGCACCTGGTTTGGCGATATCGTGCCGGGTAGCGCACCATCTGTCGCGGTGATCGTCGAGGATTAGCTCGGCGCAGAGGCTCACGTCCGCGCTTGGGCCCGCCTTACGACGTGCGCGAAGCGCCCGTACACCCGCCACGGAGTCTCCAGCGAAGACATCTGCGCGGACAGAGCCGCGAACGGTGCTCGCCGCTGGGACTGTATCTGGCGGCGCTGACCGAGCAGGACAGGGAGATCTCTCAGCACGGACAGGCGTCCGCGCAGGGCTGGCAGGTCACGCAGCCAGAGCAGCGCGTACGTGACGGCCGCCAGGTCATAGATCAAGATCAGGGGTAAGTTGAACAGGATCTGGGGCGCTGGATAGTCCTTGATGATGGTGCGCAGCTTGTTCCGTCCTCGCAGGTAGCTCTTCAGGGGCGAGCCCTCGACGCCGGTGGCTGAATGCACGTGGCGGACGCGGGTGTCCGTCACCAGGCGGCAGCCAAAGCCCGCCAGCCGCAAACGCCAGGCCAGGTCAACGTCGTCCAGATAGGCGAAGAAGCTATCGTCGAACCCGCCGACCTGGTCGAGAACTGTCCTGCGATAGAGCGCCGCCCCGGCACATGCGCCGAAGACCTCCCGGTTCCCTTCGTCCAGGGCCTGGGGCACGGGAGCGCCGCCCAGACGGTCCCAGGCGATTCCGGCGCGGTCGATGCAGATACCCGCAGAGTTGACGACATCGAGCCGGTCGGCGAAGACCATCAGCGAAGCAACGGAACCCAAGGTCGCGTTGCTCTCAAGGGTCCGCACCAGACTCTCCAGCCAGCCGGGCTCCACCCAGGTGTCATTGTTCAGCGTGGCGACGAGCTCGCTGGACGTGGAGCGCACGGCCAGGTTGTTGGCGGCGCAGAATCCCAGATTGCTGGTGGACTGGATGATGTGAACGACGGGAAACTCGCGCCGGACGAGCTCCACGGAATCGTCGCGCGAGGCGTTGTCCACGAGAACGACCTGCAGGTCGGTATAGGTCTGCGCCAGGAGAGAGGAGAGACAGCCGCGAAGATAAGCGGCTCCATCTTTGTTGACCACGATCGCCACGACTCTGGCGTCCACCCGACCTCCTCCCGACAATGACACCGTGCCTAGCGCGCCCCGACAAGATCGTAGGCGTGGAGAAGACGTTGCCCCGCCCGCGACCAGGAAAATTGCTCTACCGCGCGAGCCCGCAGCCGACGGCCGCGATCGGCGGCCAAACCAGGATCAGACAGTAGCGAGCCCATAGCCTCGGCCAGCGCCTGGCAGTCCTCCAGGCGGGCATACACACCGAGATCGCCCAGAATCTCCCGGGCCACGGGAGTATCGAAGGCCACGGTCGGCAAGCCGACGGCCATGTAGTTGAGCAGCTTGCCGTTCCCTTCGGTTTCCGAGACCTTGGGCGACACGGCCACATCTCCCAACTGCAGATAGCTCGGCGCGTCCGAATAGGGAATGCGCCCTGTGAACGTCGTGTGCTCAGCCAAACCCATCCCGCGGGCCTGGGCACGATAGTGTTCCTCGCCCGGAAAGCCCATGATCAGAAAATGCACCGGCGCCTTCGCGGCGACGAGGACAGTGGCCGCCTCCAGCAGCATCCCGATCCCCTGATACTCCGCCAGCAGGCCGAGGTACACCACGATCTTGCGATTCGGCGGGATCCCCAGTTGCTCGCGCAACCGCAGACGGGACTCAGCGTTCTCGGACTCCCAGACGGGACGAAAGCGGGCCGTATTGACGCAGTCGGAGAGCGCATAGATACGCCCCCGAGGGCAATCGAACTCGTTGCACAGCACGTCGGCCGCGTTGTGCGAGCTAGTCAGAATCAAGCCCGGCAGCCCGTTGGTCCATTGTTCCAGACGCTGCAAGGGACGGAAGAAGATCGACTCGCGCCGCAGGAAGTTGTGATCGAGCATCTCCCGGGTCAGGCTACCCTGAAAATCGAAGACCAGCGGCACGCGCAAGAGCTTGCTGATCCAGTGCCCGATCAGCGCCCCCTCATGCAGATGCGCATGCACGATATTGGGGCGGATCTGCGCGGCGGTCTGGAGGGCTTTGGCGAAGAGGAGGACGTCGTAGTAGATCTTTCTGCGCGAGGAACCGACACGAACCGTCTTGTGCCAGGGCGTATTCAGCGCTCGGCGAATATCCAATCCCGGAACGTCGTTGCCCGTGTGGTAGGTGCAGATGGTTACCTGATGCCCTGCATCGAGCAGGGCCGTGGTCTCTTCGTAAACACGAACGTGGCACCCATAGTCGGAGAAGAAGGAGGTCGGCGCTATCTTCAACACTCGAAGTCGGGGCGCCGATTTCGCAGACTTGTGAGTCACCTGGCTCTCAGCATGGCTGGTAACCAGTGTGTCTGCCCTCCTCGCCATTGCTCCTCCCAGAAGACGGCGGCAGATCGTTTCTGCCGCGACGACCGGCGTCCGCCACTGGACGCCGCCCTGGTGCCGCCGGATCAGTCCCGGCGGCCATGCTCCCGCCCCAACGGTGCCATACTCCATTCGCGAGAGACCGAAGCGCGTCCCCGCATACTGCGCGGGGTATGGACGTGCGGCATCGTCACCACACGATCAGGTTGAAATCAAACAGCTAGCTCGACGCTGAGGCACCACCCGGATTCGGCAGCAATTACTCAAAGCGACCGGACGGGCACCCGTGCGAACGAAAATCGCGGATCAGCTAGCGAGCGCCACGAGCGGAGTATGCGCCCTGCTGTGACGATAGGATGGGCTCGTTGATGTAAACATCACCGTTGCGGATCTTGATGTTGAACCCACAACTCGGCGTCGTACAAACCCAGGCCTTATAGTGAATCGGAGCCCCCTGGCTGCCAAAATCGGAGAGTGGAACCAGGTCACCCGTCTTGCACTTCTGACATTTCGGGAACACAAATGAATCCATTTGCCAAGCACACCTCCCAACCAAACTTGCCGCTGCTGTTGAAGTTCCCTCACCGGCGGGTTTGCCGTTTCTCCGACGCCAGGCAACAGCCCTTGCAGTATACATCAATCCTAGGCGTCTTGGCAACAAACTGCCCCATAGTCTGCAGGGCTTTCTCATTTTATCGAGCGGGCAAGCGTGATAGGAGCCGACATGGGGGAGATGCAAAAGTAGCCTCTCTCGGTTATTGTGTTGTTACCAGACACCACAAAAGACCAAGGGAGGC
>SCTZ01000088.1 GCA_004297765.1 Chloroflexota bacterium
GTCGGATTGCCCGGTAGCGGTCCCATGCGGGGCCGCCCTATCCAGCCGGCGGCGACGATGGACAGGGGTTGGCGTACGGCGGCACGGCAGAGCCGTCTTACCTCAACCCTTTTTCGACTGGAAGCGAGGCATGTATGATCGGTCGTAAGACTTATTGGCTGGTAACACTCCTGGTGCTCAGCGTCATGGTGACGCTGAGTGTCGGTTGTTCCAAAGACCCCGGCAAGATTAGCTCTGGAGGCAGCTCGCCCAAGGGAGCGCTAACCGTCATGGGCGATGATCCGGTGACTCTTGATCCCGCCCTGATACAAGATGCCGCCTCGAGCGAATACGCCGTCGAGATCTTCAGCGGGCTGGTCACCTTCAACCAGAAGCTTGAGCTAGTTCCCGACATCGCCGAGAGATGGGACATCAGCAGCGACGGCACGACCTATACGTTCCACCTGCGCAACGGCGTCACGTTCCACGACGGCAAAGAGGTGACGGCTAACGACTTCAAATATTCGATCGAGCGGGCTGCCGACCCTAAAACGGCCTCGCCCGTCGCCGACCTATACCTGAACGACATCGTTGGGGCCAAGGAAATGCTGGCCGGGACGCGCAAGCAGATCAGCGGCATCAAGGTGATCGACGATCGCACCCTCAGCATCACCATCGACGCGCCCAAGGCCTACTTCCTGGCCAAGCTCACCTATCCCTCGGCCTTCGTCGTAGACAAGGCCAACGTTGAGTCCGGTCGCAACTGGACGGATAAGCCCAATGGGACCGGTCCCTTCAAGCTGACCAACTGGCAAAAGAGTCAGAAGATCGAGCTGGCGCGCAACGACAACTACTACCTGGAGCCGGCCAGGCTGGAGAAGATTATCTTCCTGCTGAGCGGTGGCTCTGCCATGACCATGTACGAGAATAGTGAGCTAGACATCAATCCCTTCGTTGGGACCCAGGATATCGAGCGGGTGACCGACAAGACCAATCCGTTGAGCAACGAGCTATTGCTCGACAGCAACGGGAATCCTGGCATCCCGCAGTTCAGCGTGCAGTACATTGGATTCGACGTTTCCCGTCCACCGTTCGACGACCCCAAGGTTCGCCAGGCTCTGAGCCACGCCATCGACAAGGACAAGATCATCGAGGTCGTTCTCAAGGACATGGCTGTTAAGGCGGACGGTATTCTGCCACCCGGAATGCCCGGCTACAATCCCAGCTTGAAGGGGTTATCGTACGACTCGGCCAAGGCGAAGGATCTGCTCTCGCAATCTAAGTACGCGAGCAGCATGCCGCCGATCAAGCTGTCTATTTCGGGAAGCGGTGGGGCCGCGCCCAAGATGCTGACGGCCATCATGGATATGTGGAAGCAGAACCTGGGCGTCGACGTGCAAATCGAGCAGGTGGAGTTCGCGACCTATCTAGATGACCTGAAGGCCCACAAGTATCAAATGTACACCATGGGCTGGATTGCCGACTACCCAGATCCCCAGGATTTCCTGGACATCATGTTCAACAGCCAGAGCGTGAATAACTACTCGGGATACAAGAACACCCAAGTGGATGCTCTGCTGAGCCGGGCCGCCGTGGATCCAGACGTGAGCAAGCGCCTGCAGATGTACCAGCAAGCGGAGCAGATGATCGTGGACGACGCGGCCTGGATCCCGCTGACCTTTGAGAAACGCTACGTCCTGGTCAAGCCCTACGTCAAGGGCTATTATATGACCGGTCTGGTGGTTCCGACCTGGAAGTACGTCTACAAAGAGCAGAGCTAGGGCGGTATGGGACGCTATATCATCCGGCGTCTGCTATGGATGCCCGTCATTCTGTTGGTCGTTGGACTGATTACCTTCACCTTGGGCCTCTATGGGCCCGGCGACCCGGCCAACGTGCTGCTCGGGCAGCACAACGATCCCGAGGCCCAGGCCCGCATTCGCGCAAAATGGGGGCTGGATCAGCCGTTCCACGAGCAGTTCGGGGGCTATGTCGTTCGGGCCGTGCAGGGGGATTTCGGTGAGTCGTTCAAGTATCGCCGCGACGTCTCGGACCTGCTGGCCTCCCGGATTGGCGTCTCGATGCAGCTAGCCCTGGCGGCCCTGGTGCTCGCGTTCGTGATCGGCATCCCGGTCGGCACCTACGCGGCCTATAAGCAAGGGACCTGGCTCGATCGAGCGACCATCGGCACGGCCCTGTTTGGGATCTCCATCCCGGTCTTCGTGCTCGGTCCTATCCTGCAGTTGATCTTCACGCGCTGGCTGCACGTCCTGCCGACGGCCGGCTGGGATGGGCTGTTCAGCCTCAAGATCATTCTGCCGGCGGTGACCCTGGGTATTCCGGCCATCGCCGGTATCGCTCGTCAGACGCGAGCGAGCGTGTTAGAAGTTATCACACAGGACTACGTGCGCACGGCCCGCAGCAAAGGGCTTCCCAACCGCGTGGTGACCACGCGCCATGTCCTGCGTAACGGGCTGATTCCTCTTCTCACTATCTTTGGCTTGATGCTGGGAGATCTCCCAGCGGGAGCATTGATCGTCGAGGGCTGGTTCGGCATACCGGGTATAGGCAATCTGGCCTTCGCCTCCATTTTCGCCCGGGATTATCCGGTGATCATGGCGACGACGCTGGTCATCGCGGCCTCCTACGTGCTGGCCAACTTGCTGATCGATATCTCCTACTCGTTAGCCGACCCCAGGATACGCTACTCATGACGTCGACCAGCGGGGCCCTTCCGGGCGCACTTCTGGAGGCGGAGGTCAAAGGACGTTCTCCCTGGCTGGATACCTGGGCCCGACTCCGGCAGAGCAAGACCGCCATGGCGGGGCTGGTGATCGTGGTGGGCATGTTCGTAGTGGCCATTCTCGCCCCGTGGATCGCCCCCTACCCATACGACCGCCAGAACCTGGATATCGCGCAGCAGGGGCCCAGCCTGCAGCACTGGCTGGGGACGGATAGCCTCGGCCGCGACATGTTGAGCCGTTTGATCTGGGGCGCCCGCAGCGCGGCCTTTGTCTCCACTGTGCCGCTTTTGATCAGCATGGCCATTGGCACCTTCTTCGGTGCTGTGGCCGGCTACTTCGGCGGTAAGATCGACACGCTCATCATGCGCCTGACCGATGTCATGTTCGCTTTCCCAGGCATGCTGTTCGCCATCCTGGTCGCGGCAACGATCAAGCCGATGGTACAGGAGAGTGCCTTGCGCTTTGGCCAGTTGATCGGGCGTCCCGAGCTCGGTCGGTCCAGCGCCCTGGACTACGTGGTTGTCTTCATCGCGCTCTCGCTGGTGAGCTGGGGCGGCATGACGCGGCTCATGCGCGGGCAGATCCTCTCGCTCAAGGAGCGAGACTTTGTGCTGGCGGCCGAGGCCATGGGCGCTTCGGGCTGGCGTGTGCTCTTTCGGCATTTGCTGCCCAACACGCTCAACATCATCCTGGTCGTCCTGTCCATGGGCATGGCCGGCATGATCATGACCGAGTCGGTGCTCAGCTTCCTGGGCATCGGCATCCAGCCCCCCAACGCCAGTTGGGGGGCCATGGTGGACGAGGCCCTCGACTCGTGGCGCTCGCACCCGCAGATCTTTTTCATCCCTGGCGCCGTGATCGCTATCATGATCTACGCCTTCAACTTCCTGGGGGATGGACTGTACGACGCCCTTAACCCCAAGGGGCGGTAGGAAGGACATACACTTCGCTCTGGCACGCGTTGAATGCCGCCATATTCTTTGCTAAGCTAGGATACCGTGGCATGTGATCGCAACGGTGACAGATTCGGCCGAGGAGGTGAGACTTGGGGAAGCTTCTCCAGGTCCGCGATCTCAGGACGTACTTCTACACGCAGGATGGCGTTGTGCAAGCCGTCAACGGGATCAGCTACGACCTTTCTGAAGGCGAGACGCTGGGGCTCGTGGGGGAGAGCGGCTGTGGTAAGTCGGTCTCTGCCCTCTCGCTGATGCGGCTGATCGCCCAGCCGCCGGGACGCATCGTCGGCGGAGAGGCTCTGTTCGAGGGTGAGGATCTGCTCAAGATCAGCGAGGAGAAGATTCGCCAGATCCGCGGTCACAGCATCGCCATGATCTTCCAGGATCCCATGACTTCTCTGAACCCGGTCCTCACTATTCACCGCCAGATATCCGAGGCCCTGGAGCTCCATCTGAAGATGAACAAGTCCCAGTCCAAGCAGCGCACCATCGAGCTGCTCAAGCTGGTGGGTATTCCCTCGGCGGAGTCACGGCTGAACGATTACCCCCACCAGTTCAGCGGTGGTATGCGGCAGAGAGTGATGATCGCCATGGCGCTCTCCTGCAACCCCAAGCTGGTGCTGGCCGACGAGCCTACCACTGCTCTGGACGTCACCATCCAGGCCCAGATCCTGGAGATCATGAAGAACCTGTGCCGGGAGCGGGGCACCGCTCTCATTCTGATCACACACGACCTGGGCGTGGTGGCCGGCATGGCCGATCGCGTCAACGTGATGTATGCGGGCTACATCGTGGAGTCGGCTCCGACCGGTCCGCTGTACAAGGATCCACGCCACCCTTACACGCATGGGCTGCTCAACTCCATTCCTCGGCTGGATGAGGAACGCAAGGAGAAGCTGATCCCCATCGAAGGGCTGCCGCCCGATCTGATCAACATGCCCGACTGCTGTCCGTTCGTGCCTAGGTGTGCCTTTGCCATCGAGAAGTGCAAGCAGCAGAACCCGCCGCTGCTACCGGTGGGAGAAAACCACAGGGCGGCTTGCTGGGTTGCACCACGTCGGGAGGTGGCTCGATGAGCCAGAACGGCGTGCTGCTGCGGGTCGAAGACCTCAAGGTCTACTTCCCTATTACCCAGGGCATCCTTTTCCAGCACAAAGTGGGCGACGTCAAGGCGGTAGACGGATTGAACTTCGAGATCCGCAAGGGCGAGACCCTAGGTCTGGTCGGCGAGAGCGGATGCGGCAAGTCCACAACGGGACGCGCCATCCTGCAACTGAATCGTCCGACCGACGGCCGGGTCTACTTCGATGGACAGGATCTCTGTCAGCTCAAAGGTGAGAGCCTGCGCAAGATGCGACGGCGCATACAGATCATCTTTCAGGACCCCTATGCCTCGCTCAATCCGCGCATGACCGTCGGCAGTATCGTCCGCGAGCCGCTGGAGATCCATAATATCGCGCAGGGCAAGGCCAGGCAGGAGCGTGTGCAGGAGCTCTTGCGCATCGTGGGATTGAACCCCTACTTCGCCAACCGTTACCCGCACGAGTTCAGCGGTGGGCAGAGGCAGCGCATTGGCATCGCGCGCGCCCTGGCCGTGGAGCCGGCCTTCATCGTCTGCGACGAGCCCATCTCGGCTCTGGACGTCTCCATTCAGGCCCAGATCATCAACTTGTTGGAGGAGCTGCAGGCCAAGTTCGCGCTAACCTACCTATTCATCGCCCATGATCTATCGGTGGTGCGCCACATCAGCGACCGCATCGCTGTGATGTATCTGGGCCACATCGTGGAGGTGGCGGAGCGCAACAGCCTGTACAAAGATCCCAAGCATCCCTACACCATGGCCCTGCTCTCGGCCGTGCCTATTCCGGATCCGGAGATTGAGGCCAAGCGCGAGCGCATCATTCTCAAAGGGGACGTACCCAGTCCCGTCAATCCTCCCGCGGCGTGCATCTTCCATACTCGTTGCCACATGGCCATCAAGAAGTGCGCCCAGGAGGCCCCTCCGTTCGAGGACAAGGGCGGCGGCCATTGGGCCGCCTGCTGGCGGACGTGATCGGGGGACGACGGACCCGGTCCGCACGCACAACTCTAGTTCTGCTGCTGGCGCTGCTACTGACCATCGGAACGGCCTGCGGCCTACGCCCCGTGCCCGGCATCATCAAGATTGGGCTGGTCGCGCCGCTGGGCGGGTCCGACTCCGCCAGCGGTCTGCAGTTGCTATTCGCCGTTCGCCTGGCGCTGCGGGAGTGGAATGCCAACGGGGGGATAGATGGCTTTCGCGTGGACCTGACGGCCAACGACGATCGCGGCGCAGGGGCCGGAGGCGAGCAGCAGGCTCGCGCCCTGGCGATCGACCCGGGTATAGTCGGCGTCATTGGCCATGTGACGGCTGCATCGGCGCTGGCGGCAGCCCCGCACTACGAGCAGTCCGGGCTGGCACTGATCACCTTTGCCAATGTGGCTGGCTGGTCGAACGGGACGCCACCCTCCACCACGTTTCGGCTCGCTCCTCCGCCTGCTCAGTGGGCCCGGGCGCTGGCCGATCTGGCCAGCCGGCAGGCCAAGGCGGACAGCGCCATCATCGTACACGAGCCCGGACCGGATGACGAGGCCTTCGTCGGGGCCGTGGAGGAGGCACTGCACTCGACCGGGATCCTCACCGTTCGTACCATTGCTGTCAGCGCGACCCAGAGCGGCTACGATCAGGCTGCACAGGCGATCGCTGAGCAGCGGCCGGGAGCCATTATTCTGGCCACCAATTTCGTGACGGCCGGAGAGATCGCCGCCCAGTTGCGCCCGCTCACGACAGCCCCTCTGATTCTGGCCCCCCAGGCCGGGCGACCGGAGATCTTGCGTATTGGGGGCGCTGCGCTGGAGGGCGCCTATACGCTATCCCCCGCCTTCGGTGCCCTCCAGGGAGAGAAGTCCCAGCAGTTCATCGAGGACTATCGACAATTGGCTGCCGCTGTCCCCGGCGACTACTCCGCCCTGGCCTACGACGCGACGAATCTGCTGCTCACGGCCGCTCGAAGTCAGTTGCGACGCGAGGGACACATCGATCGCGCGGGCGTGCTCCGCGAGCTCGCCCTGGGGGACCCGTTGGAAGGTCTCACAGGCTCCCTGGCCTTTGACCAGCAGCGCTCCCGCCGGAACGCCATGCTCTACGCTTATCAACTGTCCGGCTTTGCGTATCCGGGACGCCTGCTCGATAGCGAACAGTCCCATTGAACAGCGTGGGAGATTCTGAACATCTACCTCTACGAGCCGAAGAAATAGAATGTGAGAATGGAACGACGCGAACAGGGGACGCTGACGGCGCCGCGGCGAAGCGCAGCCTGGGAGCGCGGGCGTCCCGCCCGCGCTCCCAGGCCATCGCCGTGTTCCTGCTGGCCCTGCTGGTGCGCGTCGTCACGGCCTGGCCGATCACTCAGCCAGGCTACATGGACGCCTACTACTACTACCACGTGGCCGACAGCCTCTATCATGGCAAAGGGTTCGTGGAGGAGTTCGTCTGGAACTGGTTGACCATTCCGGCGTCTCTGCCGCATCCAAGCAATGTCTACTGGATGCCACTGATCTCCGTCCTGGACTACCTGTCCTTCCTGATCCTGGGCGAGAGCTTCCGCGCGGCGCAGTTGCCCTCGATTCTGCTGTCGTCGCTTTTCCCGGTGCTGGCCTACTGGGTTGGATGGGATATCTTCGGGCGCGCGCGCTATGCCTGGATCATGGCGCTGCTAGCCATCTTCAGCGGCGTGGGGATCCTCTACTGGGTGACGCCGGACAATTTCGGTCCGTTTGCCGTGGTGGGCTTTCTCAGCCTGGTCTTCACCTACAAAGCGCTGCGCGACACCCCCTGGTATCATCTGCCGGCCGGCGTGATGGCCGGGCTGGCCTACCTCTCCCGCCCAGATGGGGTGTTGTTCCTAGCCACTCAGCTCATATGTGTGTGCATGTGGCTGCTGGAGCGGCGCGGTAGGCGGGGCCAAGCGGGACAGAGCGCGGACGGTGACCGACGAGTCCGCTGGTCCAGTCAGATCACTTTCTCGCTCGGCTCCGTGGCGCTGTTCGCTCTAACCATCGCGCCCTGGCTGTACCGCAATCAGCTCGCCTTTGGCGCCGTCTGGCCATCGGGCGGGACCAAGACGCTCTTCCTCATCGACTACAACGACATCTTCGCCTACGGCAAAGAGCTGTCGCTGGAGCACTATTTGAACTGGGGATTCACGAACATCCTCTTCTCAAAAATCGCGGCTAGCGCGGAGAACGCGCTGCTGGTGGCCGAGCTCATGCTGTTCTACATGCTGCCGTTGGCCCTGATCGGCTTCTGGATCCTGCGGCGACGGGTGGAATATCGCCCCTTCTTCGTGCAGGCCGCCCTGCTCTACGTGGCCATGTCCTGGGGCTTCACCTTTCCGGGACCCAGGGGCAGCTTCCTGCACAGCTCGGTAGCCCTGCTGCCATTCGTCTACGGGGCCACCGTGGTGGGACTCGACCACGCCATCGTTGCCGCGGCCACGCGCCTTCGCCACTGGCAGGTGCCGAGGGCCCAGCGCAACTTCGCGGTGCTGCTGGTGGCCTTCGCCGTCCTCACCAGCGCGGGATTAGCCGTGCGCGGCATGCTGACCTGGAACGAGCGCTACGACCGCTACGAGCAATTGGCGGCCTGGCTAGCCCCGCGCACGGCCCCCGACGAGCCAGTCATGCTGGTGGACCCGCCCGGCTACTACTACAGCAGCGGTCGCCCCGGTATCGTGGCGACGAACGACGACCTGCCCACCAGCATCCAGGTAGCACGCCGCTACGGCGTCCGCTACATCGTCCTGGAGCTCGCCCATCCCTGGCCCTGGCACCAGTGGTACCTGGGCAACGAGAGCCCGCCGGAGCTCGTGCTGCGCGAGACAATGGGGGACATGCGGATCTACGAGGTGGGTGGCTCTGAGTAGATGAGACACGGTCATCGTCGATAGACTACCCTACCTGGGAGCGTCCTCTCGGGGCTAATGGCCTAGTCCCAGCTAGTCGAGAGGTGGTCATAACGGTACTTTGTCATTCTGAGGCGCGCACGCCGAAGAATCCGAGCCCCTCGCCCCCGGAGGTACGGATTCTTCGCGCTGCGGCGCTCAGAATGACAAGAGTCCACTGAAATAAGGTCGGAATCACGGATGCCGGCGAGAACATTCCCCACTGAGGCTTCCCATAGACGCCAGAATAGGGATGATGCC
>SCTZ01000089.1 GCA_004297765.1 Chloroflexota bacterium
GCTCCAGGGTCTCCAGGGGCGATAGCTCCTCGGCGGTGTGGCTGGTCAGACGGGAGCGCGCCTCCTGTGCCACCTGCTTCGCAACGGCGGCCACGTAGTAGGCCGGCCGGAGGGCACGGCGGATCTCCCCCTCTTTGAGCAGATGCTCGTTGTGGGCGGAAAGCCGGATCACCAGGCGTACCACCGACCCAGCGATATCGTGCGACGCGATGGACTCCAGAACCGCCTGAGTTGGGTCCGCCACGTCGGCGTTCACCTCGATAGTGAGGAAGCGCCGCGCGCGCACCGGCACGAAGGTGAAGCTGGTCTCACCCTCCGGAACGCCGCTATGAGGAAACCGCCGCGGGATCTCGGCGACCACGAAGCCTTTCTCCTCCTTCTCCTCCCCGAAGTCGATCCGCTGCAGGCTTCCCGCGTAGACGATGGGCGGTCGAGTGGGAAGGACCTGGTGCCGATGCAGATGCCCCATGGCCACATAGTCGAAGATAGGACGGGCCAACATAGATGGGGGCAAGGCAACGTCTTTGCCGAGCATGATACTGCGCTCGCTGCCCAGGGTGCCACCTGTGACCATGGCATGGCCGGCCAGGATAGCGGGCAACGCCGGATTTAGCTCGGACTCCAGTTGCTGTAGGATCTCGCGCAGGCGGTCCAGCAGGATCTCGTTCAACTCGTCCACTGTGCGGTTGCGGTACTGGTCACGGGTGAGCAGCGTCCCGCGCAGCATCCAGGGCAACGCCACTACCTGCACCACCCCGCGCCGCGTCTCCACGCGGTGGAGTCCTGGCTGGCGGCCCACGTAGACGTTGGGCACGGATAGGGTATTGAAAATCTCCACAGTGGTGGCGCGGCCGACTGCGTTGGGGAGGTCGTGGTTGCCTACCAGCAGGAAGACCGCCACGCCGGACGAGGCCAGCCGGTGGATACGTCGCGCCAGCTCGCGCTGATAGGTGGGGCTGGGGTCGCGGGTCTTGTAGGCGTCGCCGCAGAAGAGGTACAGGTCGATCGCATTGCTCAGGGCATACTCGACCGTCTCGTCCAGCGCGGCCAGGAAGTCGGCCACGCGAGACGATAGTCCTGTGGCTGGGTCGAGACGGCCGTAGTTCTCCATGCCCAGATGCAGGTCCGCGGCATGGAGAATCCGCGGCATCTAGCAGCCCAGCTTGGCGGTCAGCGCGTTCAGCAAATTGGCAATGGGCACCCGGATCTGCTCCATGGAGTCGCGCTCCCGAATGGTGACGGCGTTGTCGTTGAGCGAGTCGAAGTCCACCGTAACGCAGAACGGCGTGCCGATCTCGTCCTGACGGCGGTAGCGGCGCCCGATGCTCTGAGTGTCGTCATACTGGGTCATCCAACGCTTGCGGAGCAGGGCGTGCACGTCGTGGGCGAGCTTGGTCAGGTTCTCCTTCTTGCTGAGCGGCAGCACGGCGACCTTGATGGGCGCGAGCGCAGGATGGAAGCGCATCACCACACGCGTGCCCTCCTTGTCCGGCTCCTCGTCGTAGGCATCCACCAGGAATCCCAGGGCGCTGCGGTCCACGCCGGCCGAGGGCTCGATGACGTAGGGGATGAAGTGCTCCCCGCTCTGCTCGTCGTAGTAGTCCAACTCCTTGCCGCTGACCCTGCTATGCTGGACCAGATCGAAGTCCGTCCGGTTGGCGATGCCCTCGATCTCTGACCAGCCCATGGGGAAGAGGTACTCCACGTCGTAGCAGGCCTTGGCATAGTGGGCCAGCTCGTCCCGACCGTGCTCGCGCAGCCGCAGATGCTCCCGCTTCATTCCCAGGCTCACGTACCAGTCGAAGCGGGACTGGAGCCAGTGCTTGTGCCACTCCTCGTCCGTGCCGGGCTTGACGAAGTACTCGACCTCCATCTGCTCGAACTCACGGGTGCGGAAGGTGAAGTTGCCCGGCGTGATCTCGTTGCGGAACGACTTGCCGATTTGCGCGATTCCAAAGGGCAGCTTCTTGCGCGTGGTGGTCAGAACGTTCTGGAAGTTGACGAAGATGCCCTGGGCGGTCTCCGGTCGCAGATAGACGACGGCCGCCGCCTCTTCCACCGGGCCCATGAAGGTCTTGAACATCAGGTTGAACATGCGCGGCTCGGTCAGGTCGCCGCCGCAACTCGGGCATGCGTTGCCCTCGATGTGGTCGGCCCGCCAGCGCTGGTGGCAGTTCTTGCACTCCACCAGAGGATCCGAGAAGTTCTCCACGTGCCCGCTGGCCACCCAGACCTGCGGATGCATCAGGATGGCCGAGTCCAGACCTACCAGATCGTCGCGCTCCTGGACCACCGCCTTCCACCAGGCGCGCTTGACGTTGTTCTTCAGCTCGACGCCCAGCGGCCCGTAGTCCCACACGCTGCCGAGACCGCCGTAGATCTCGCTGCTCTGGTACATGAAGCCTCTCCTCTTGCAGAGGGAGACGATGGTATCCATGGAAACCTTGCTTCGCTCGGTTGAGGCCATCCTGCCGTCCTTCCCCTATGACGGGATTTTCTTGTACAGCTTGCGTGATCTGCCAGAAGCAGCGCCTGTCTGCTGCCAGTAACGCGCAAAAGGCCCACGGAATGCGGGCCAGACCACGAAAAGATAGCAGCTAGAGGGGGCTGAAGTCAAGGGCGAAGAGGCGGCAGCCTGCCGCCCTACGCCATGTCGTCGGTCTCCGCGATGGTGTCTACTGTGACCTCGCGCTCCCAACTGTCGTCATCCGCCCAGCGATAGGGGAGCTCCAGGATGGTTCCCGCCTCCTTGATGGTGTACAGCGCGCCAAGCGCGTCTCGCAAGATGCTCTTCTGCAGCTCCGGCTCGAATGGCTTGCCCGTCTGGTGGCCGAGAGGGAAGTTCACGAAGACGGAACGCGGCGGCTTCACCAGCCGGGTGATGTCGAGAGCCGACGTGATCGACGTGGTGGGAATTCCGGCTTCCTCGATAGCGCGTGCGAACAGCCCCACGGACTGATGGCAGAGCGGTCAGACCGGTACCAGTAGCGCCGCGTCGATCTGCTGCCGACGTAGCTGCTCAATCAGCCAGGTGGACATCTCGCCTTTCAGCTTGCTCCGAATGAAGATGCGCCCCATGCAGGTGTAGGCCGTCGGCGCCAGCTCGCCGATGAAGCCTTCTCGCTCCAGGTCGCGCAGTCGCTCGATGGGAAAGGTGCAGTTGATGTCGCGCTCCGCGTCGGGCTGGAGCAAGTTGTGCGCGATAGCCAGATCCCGCGGGTCGACGTCCTTCGGGATCTCGCGGAAGGACAGATCGTTCTTGATCCGTCCGAAGGGCTGCTGCTGTCCCTTGACATACACGCCAGAGGTGCTGATCAGAGCTACCCGGCACCGGGCGAGATCCTTCTCGAACGGTGTCCACGGGACGTTCTCGTTCATCGTCCACTGATAAGGCGGCTGATCCGCGTACTTGGCGCGGACGATCGGAATGTAGTCAACGGCCATGCTGGCACCTCCTCGAACTGCGCCCTATTGTAGCACAACCGCCGGGACGTCAGAAGAACGCGGCTACCGGCCGGTCTCATCAACAAGGCTGCCATCCATGTCTGCTTGAATGCTCTGCTCTGACATGGTATACTTTGTCCCAAGGATAGGGACTAGCATGATGGCAAGATAGCGAGCGTCCAACGCGGTCTACACCAGCGATTTCCCAGAACTGCCGCCCATGGAGGTGCGTGCCGATGTCCAGGCAACCGAAAATCATTCATGTGGCGCCGGAAAGCGAACTGGCTCATCTCTTGGAGGAGGCAGCGAGCGCGCCTGTTATCCTGGAGAAGGACGGCGAGTTCTTTCGCCTTGACCGCGAGGAGACAAAGGCAGAGGATGTCTGGGCCCGTTGCGACCCAGAGCAGGTAGGAGCGGCCCTTGAGCGAAGCATTGGGGCACTTGCACATGTGGACCGCGAAGAACTCCTGAAGGATCTTCGTGAACAGCGCGAGCAAGACAGCTATGGCCGGCCCGCGTAAGGTATGCCTTACCTCATTGATAGCGATCTTGCGATTGATCATATGGCTGGTGAACCCGAAGCTATCAGACTTTTCTCCGAGCTAGTGTTCGACTACAGAGAAGACGCTACCTGTCATTCTGAGCGCCGCAGCGCGAAGAATCCGTATCCCCAGGGCGCGGATTCTTCGGCGTGCGCGCCTCAGAATGACAAAACCAGTGTGGTCGAACACTAGTTCGGGACGGAATCGCCATCAGCGTCGTCAGCTACATGGAGATCTTCCAGGGGACATTACGCGAGCCCGATCCACAATTCGCCCAGGCTAAGCTTGACGCATTCCTGCAAGCTGCTCCCATTCTTCCTTTCTCCCTCCCGGTGGCCAGACGTTGTGCACAGCTTCGAGAGCTGCTGAAGCGACGAGGAAAACGTGTTAGAGCTCGAGCTCTTGATCTCGTTGTTGCAGAGACAGCACTCGAGAACAACTGCACCCTCGTCACGCGCAACACTGACGACTATGTCGATATCCCTGATCTCAAGCTCCATCGGCTTGGTCCACCTGTTATCTAAGGAGCCGAGTGGACCGTTCATAAGCTGAACGAGACCGTTAAGGGGCAGAGGGTCGGCTCCATACTCGGCCTGCGTTCGAATTGTGGAGCACCCGATAGAATAGGTCCCCGATCGTTCTAGCGTCACAACCCGAGGTCTTGTAGCCGATGCTCCGCCGCATGTATAATTCATACCACTGTGAGGATTTCCGAGATCGGTGAGCTGAGCCTGGTGGAGATCGTCCGGGACCGGCTGTCTCCCGGCGGGGCGAGGCCGAGCCGGGCGGGACTCTGGACGAGACCGGAGAGTGGTCCCGGTCTGCTGTTGGGCGTGGGGGACGACGCCGCGGCCTGGTGGGCCGACGGTCGATTGCAGGTGGCCACGACCGACACGATGATCGAGGACGTGCACTTCCGCCGGGCGCACGTCACGGGCCAGGAGCTCGGATGGAAGGCCCTGGCCATCAGCGTCAGCGACGTGGCGGCCATGGGCGGTCAGCCACGGTACGCTTTGCTGAACCTGGGTCTGCCGGGGGAGACGGACGTGGCCTTCGTCCAGGCTCTCTATGAGGGGCTGCTGGCGGTGGCCGAGCGGTTTGGCTTGGCCATCGCCGGGGGAGATACGGTCTCCGCTCCGGTCATTACGCTGGCCACCACACTGATCGGGGATGCCTATGAGGTGCCCGTGGACGAGTCCGGTCCAATCGCGTCTGCCGAGTGTCGTGGGGCACCCGCCTTCCGGCTGCTGTTGCGCTCGGCGGCCAAACCCGGAGACGTGGTGGCCGTGACAGGTCAGCTCGGGGCATCGGCCGCGGGAATGTGGATGCTGCTCTCGGACCGGTCCATTCCGGGCGAGCTGGGGACAAGGCTACGGCAAGCCCATCTCCAGCCCATGCCGCGCGTGGAGGCCGGGCGCTGTGCTGTCGCGGGCGGTCTCGTCTGCGGCATGGACATCAGCGATGGATTGCTCATCGATCTGGGCCGGCTGGCCGCCGCCAGCGGGGTGGAGGCCCGGATCCGGGCGAGTTGCGTGCCGGTGAGCGATATGGCGCGCGCCGCGTATCCCGACGATTGCCTGAAGCTAGCCTTGGCCGGCGGCGAGGACTACGAGCTGATCCTGGTCGGTCCGGCCGGCCTGGTGGCCAAGGTGCAAGCACAGACCTCCGTCCCTGTCACGGTGATCGGCGAGATAGCGGCCGGCCAGCCCGGGGCCGTCAAGGTGCTGGACGAGCGCGGCGATGAGGTACGGGTGGCGAGGAGCGGCTGGGAGCACTTTCGAGGCCAGCAATGGAAGAACGATCCATCCAGATAGTGACGCGCTCGGCTAAGCAAACGGAAGAGATCGGTCGTCTGCTGGGCGGGCTGGCGGAGCCCGGCGACCTTTACCTGCTGGTCGGGGAGCTGGGCGCGGGCAAGACCACTCTGGCTAGAGGGATCGCGCGCGGGTTGGGCATCGAAGGCTATCTTACAAGCCCCACCTTCACGCTGGTGAACGAGTATGAGGGGCGGCTGCCCTTTTACCATATCGACCTCTACCGCCTGGAAGGGCTGGGCGAGGTCATGGACCTGGGGTTCGAGGAATATTTGTCCGGCCGCGGCGTCACCGCCATCGAGTGGCCCGAGAAGGCCGAGGGACTCCTGCCGGAGTCCTATCTGCTGATCTCGCTCGACGCGCCCAGCGTCAACCGCCGGCGCATTGACTTTCGGGCCGAGGGCGCACGCTACGAGGAGCTGATGGATCAACTGGCGAGGCGATTGAAGTCTTGAGTAGCACCGACACTCCTGCCACGGCAGGAACCCCCGAAGCGTCCCCGCGGCCTGGGATCGTCGACACGCTGATCGCCCTCGATACGTCGAGCGAGATCGGCAGCGTGGCCCTCTACCGCGACGGGCGGGTCGTGGCCGAGCATACCTGGCACGTGGGACAAAACCATACGGCCGAGACGCTCCCGACTCTCGATTACCTGCTGGACAAGGTGACCCAGCACGAGAAGCCGCACGCAGGACAGAAGGCTGTCGCGCAAGCGGAGAGCTCCGCTGGGAAAATAGCGCTGCGCGCAGTGGTCGTGGCGATCGGTCCGGGCAGCTTCAACGGCCTGCGGGCCGGCATCGCTCTGGCCAAGGGGTTGGCCTTCGCCGCCAGTGTGCCCATCGTTGGCGTTGGCACCTTGGAGGTGGCGGCATACGCTCAGTCCGCGACCGATTGGCCGATCTGCGCGCTGCAGCCCGCCGGACACGGCGAGGTCGCGGCTGCGCTATACCAGATGGTCGGCGGCGTTTGGACGGAGAAGATGGCGCCGGAGATTCTGACGCTGGACGCGCTGCTGGCACGCATGGAGCGGCCCACCCTGTTCTGCGGGGAGCCAAGCCCATTGGACATGGCCACCATTGTCGACCGGCTGGGAGGGCAGGCTAGGATTGCATCACCCGCTGCCCTGGTCAGACGCGCGGGGTTCCTGGCCGAGCTGGGCGAACGACGTCTCGAGTCCGGTCAGGTGGACGATATCGCCACGCTGCAGCCTCTGTACCTGCGGCGACCGCCCATCACGCGCCCGCGCAGCGGGCTGCGGGGGTTCCACTGAGCGGGAAAAGGAGTTGACCAAGTTGGAATCCAAGTGTTGGAAAGCGGGTGGACAGCACGCTGGTCCACCGCACCAGCAGATCGTGGAGATCGCGGGACACATCCTTGACTCTCTTGTGCTCTCAGAGGCGCTCGACGACGTGTTGGCCCTAGGCGGCGACTACTGCATCGAGGAGCTGGATGTGGGGCATCGCAAGGAGAACCCTAGCTTCGTGCGCCTCACGGTCGGCGCGCCGACTCCGGAGCAACTACAGGCCATTCTGGTGCGCCTGGAGCAGCTAGGCGGCCGCGTGCCGGAGTCCCATTGATGCGCGTCTTGATGTGCCGGCCGGAATTCTACGGGGTCTATTACGAGATCAACCCGTGGATGAAGGTGTCCAACCAGCCGGATACGGTGCTCGCGGCGCGGCAGTGGCAGGAGCTCTACGATACCTACCTTCGCCTGGGGGTGGAGGTGGAATTGATCGACCCACGGGAGGGTCTGCCGGACATGGTCTTCACCGCCAACGGCGGCTTCGTAAGCGGAGACCTGTTCGTGCGAAGCAACTTCCGGCATCCGCAACGTCGCCAGGAGTCCGAGTTCTTCGAGGAATGGTTCGCCGCCCGCGGCTACCGCATCGTGCGCCTGCCTTCCGAGCACTCCTTCGAGGGTGCCGGCGACGTCAAGAGCTATCGCGACATCCTTTTCGCTGGCTTTCATTTCCGCTCGGATATCCAAACCCATCTGCTTATCGGAGAGCAGGTCGGTCGAGAAGTGATCTCGCTGGAGCTAGCCAGTCTCGACTTCTATCATCTGGACACCTGCTTCGCGCCGCTGGACGATCAGACGGTGATGTACTACCCCGCCGCGCTGGCTGACTACTCACTGCGCGCGGTCCGACACCACACGGCCGACCAGATCGAGATCGGTCCGGAGGACGCTTACAACTTTGCCTGTAACTGCACACCGGTCGGCAAGACGGTTCTGCTGAACAATGCCAGCCCATCTCTTCGGGCCGAGTTGGCAAGCCGTGGGTTCGAGATTCTGGAGATCCCAACATCCGAGTTCCTCAAGTCTGGAGGGAGTGTGGCGTGTCTTACCCTTATCCTGTGAGCGAGGTTGAACGATGACCCGGGCGCTGGCGATCCTGATCGTGGGGCTATGCTTCTCCGTCGCCGGAGAGCTAATGCTCAAGACCGGCATGAACAAGGTCGGTGTGCTCAGTCTGCACCCGGAGAACCTCCTGAGCGGTCTCTGGCGGACCTTCACGAACCCGCTCGTCCTGATCGGCTTCGTGAGCGTCTTCCTGGCGTCGATCTTCTGGCTCAGCGTGATCTCCCGTATCCCGCTGAGCCTGGCGTATCCGATGATGAGCCTGAGCTACGTGGTCGTGGTCGCGGCCTCCGCCCTGCTCTTTCGAGAGACAATCACACCCAGTCGAGTGATAGGGGTGGCGATCATTATCGCTGGCGTGTACGTGGTGTACCGGAGTTGATCGGCCAATTAAGGAATTGCTAGGGGATATGTCTTCCCCCACCCTCCCAGGGCGCGATCAATCGCGCCCCTAATAATCTACTGGAGAAGAAGTTTTGGAGAAAACCCTCGTTATCGTAAAGCCGGACGGCGTGCAGCGTGGTCTCACCGGGGATGTGTTGAGACGGCTGGAGGCTAAGGGGCTCAAGATGGTTGGCATGAAGATGATCTGGATCGACAAGGAGCTGGCCTCCCGTCACTACGCTATTCATACGGGGAAGGCGTTCTTTGCCGGACTGATCGACTACATCACGTCGAGCCCGGTGGTGGTGGCGGTTTTCGAGGGGCGCGCGGCGGTGCAGATGGTGCGGAATCTGGCTGGGGCGACGGACCCGCTGGCGGCTGCCCCAGGGACCATCCGCGGCGACTTCGGACTAGAGATCGGGCGCAACATCATCCATGGCTCCGACTCGCCGGAGAACGCGGCCACCGAGATCGCGCTGTTCTTCCGAGATGAAGAGCTGTACGAGTGGCCAAGAGACACCGAGCGCTGGATCTCCGAGGGGTAGCGTGCCGCCAGGCCTGGGGTTGGGGGTGTCCCCCGAGAAACCCTTCGTCTTGTGCGAGGTGGGATGAGGACAAAGCCAAGTTAGGCCCTTGATCCTGCGCTAGGGTCTGCTACTGCAGGAGGAACTCGAAGCGCACCTGGGGACGTTGTCGGAGGATCCTCGCCAGCAACGAGCGCGAGGATCCGACCACCTTATCGCCGTACTGTGCGGCGATGATCGACCCGATGATCAGCCCGCCCGCGGCTCCGATGATGATGCCGAAGGTAAAGAGACGATTCTGCTCGCGCCAGCCCATGATGCCTCATCTCCTGACGGTAATCGGTCTGCGCGGTGGGCGCTGCTATTGGATGCGAACGACGGGCACGGCCTTCTGCCAGACCTGCTCCAGCCGATAGTACTCGCGCTGCTCCGCCGTGAAGAGGTGCACGATCACATCACTGTAGTCCAGTACGACCCATCCCGACTCGACCGTACCCTCGACGAACAAGGGCAGCACGCCGTCCTCTTTCAGCTTCCGCTGTAGCTCATCCGCGATAGCCTGAAGATGGCGGTCGGATGTCGCGCTGCAAATGACGAAGTAGTCCGTGAAACTGGACAGGTCCCCCAGATCCAGGAGGACGATGTCGGTGGCCTGTAGCTCCTCCGCTATATCTACCGCTCGCCTGGCGACCTCAAGTCCCCGCAGCTGGTCTACCTCCTCGGCATTGAATGCGGGCAACTCCCGCGCGGTTTTCCTCATGTAGCCATTATAGCGCAGTCCCAGGTCCGAATTCAACGTGGGGGCGGGCGGTTGGGCGAAAAGGGGGAAAACGTCCCCCCTTTTCCCCTAGTACTACAACCGTAGTTCATCGAACTTCTCATCTTGAGCACCGCCTCTGTTGGTCATGAGTCCACTGAAAGAAGGTGGTTGGGTCGGAGCCGGTGGGGCAAACACCCCAAGAGACAGCCCATTCCGTGGGCATCATCCCTATTTTGGCGTCTATGGGAAACCTCAGTGGGGAATGTTCTCGCCGGCATCCGTGATTCCGACCTTATTTCAGACGACTCTTGTCATTCTGAGGCGCGCACGCCGAAGAATCCGCGCCCTGGGGATACGGATTCTTCGCGCTGCGGCGCTCAGAATGACAGGTGTCTACTGAAAGAAGGTCCCTCGCGAATGACCGGTGGGGGAAGTCCCCGGCAAAATGCCATTATTCGTGGCGCTCCTCCCTATTTCGGCGCCCCCTGGGCGCCAAAGTGGGGATTGCC
>SCTZ01000090.1 GCA_004297765.1 Chloroflexota bacterium
CCGAGGCGCGCACGCCGAGGAATCCGCGCCCCTCGACATCCGTGCGGCAGAGGGCGCGGATTCTTCGCCTCCGCTGCGGCTCCGGCTCAGAATGACAGAAAGTGACGTTGTAGTACTAGTACTAGCACGTACGCTGGAAGCCTGCCTCTTCCCTGGTAAGGGCGCAGCAGTGTTCATTTGTCGAAGCGCAACTCAGACGCCCTACCTGTCCCCTCTCCCTCTGATGGGTGATGCAGATTATCTGTTGGTTGGGGTGGACGCCCGCGCTCCCAGAAGGACGGTCCCTTCCACAGTTTGCATCACCTGTCTCTGGGAGTGGGCTGTCGCCAGAGGCGACTCGCCGTGGCGAGGGATGAGGGCATGCAAGCGCAGAGGCGAGACCCTCACCCTGACCCTCTCCCTTCGCAAAGGGAGAGGGAATCGTGTGTGCGCCCGCGTGAGTCATTATTCTCAAAAAACCGACGCTAGGCGGGCTGATACCAGCGGGCCCAGCCCGGTTCAGCGGGCTTCGTTGAATTAGCCCGAGGCTTCAGCCCCGGGCGGGACGCCGGGTCGGCATGCCGATGCTCCTTCCGTAGAAGTACGCTCCATAGCACACTGCTGACCCGTCCGTGCTTCGCGGTCGACGGTCCTCTTGATTTGATGCGTGTGGGGCTCGATTGGTAGCGCCCTGGGGGAGTGAAGCGGAGGGTTGTGTCTTTCGAGTTGGCTGATCTCCCGCGGAACTGTGCCGTTGGAATCTGACAGGCACGCTTGTGTCGGTCTCGGCAGATTCAGTAGTGGTAGCGCCCCTGGAGGAAGTAGACCGCGCTGGCAGATACCTCGTAGACGAGGCGGTGCTCATCAGTGATGCGCCGAGACCAATGGTTGGGGCCCAGCCGCTTCAATGGCTCCGGTTTGCCCTCTCCCACGAAGGGGTCCCGCAGCGCGGCGTCCATCAGCCGTTTCACCCGCAGAGCCACTTTGCGGTCGTTCTTGATCCAGAAAGTGAGGTCCTCTACGAAGTATGGCGCCAGGATAGCTCGCCGCTCACTCATCCAGCTCCACTCGGCGACGCAGCTCGTCGATGGTCATCTCCACGCCCTCGCCGCGCTCGATTTGAGCCATGGCCTCGAACAGACGGGCAGCATTGCGGGGCGAGCGTAGAAGATGGAGGGTCGCTTCCATGCTCTCCCACTCCTCCGCCGCGAGCATGACCGCCGACGGTTTCCCATGGCGGGTGATGACGATGGTCTCCCGATCCTCCTCGGCCATGTCCATCAGCTCGGCCAGGTGCGCCCGAGCCTCACTGTAGCTTCGTTGTATCGGCACGAGATCTTCCTTCCACGGAGAATCAATACGCCGACGCGGAACGTCCACGTACAGATATATTGTACGTATCTGGACCAGGCGTGTCAACCGCAGGACGCTGCAACTGCGACTGAAACCCAAAATGGGCCAGATGAAGCTCACCTGACCCCTTGGTTTCGTTGCTGCTATTCGGTTGTTTAGCGGTACGCGCGCCGGCTCTGGAAGCAGTTGGTGCAGTAGACCGGCTTGTCCGTCCTGGGCTGGAACGGAACTTCGGTCTCGGCGCCACAGGCGGAGCAGGTCGTCGGGAACATCGCGCGCGGCTCGCGGGAGCGGGCGCCACCGGAGGAGTAGCCACCGGAGCTGTAGCCACCACGTTGCGCTTTGCGGGCCGAACGGCAATCCGGGCAGCGACCCGGCTCGTTCTCCAGACCACGGCTGGCGTAGAACTCTTGCTCGCCCGCGGTGAACTGGAATTGCGCCCCACAGTCTCGGCAGGTCAGGGTCTTGTCGGCGTAGGCCACCATTTCGTCTCCTTAAGGAGTTTGTAATGAGTTGGCATCGACTTAGTCTCTGGCAGCAACGCCGTGCCAAGGTCCTTCTGCCGAAAGCTTGGATTTCGGGAGGCTACTTAGGGCATGTGCAGGGACCTATATCGTTTACCACTGCAGCATTTATAACATAGAATAGACAGAATAGCAACAGTTCTACCTCTGGTTTGGGCCGCTTTTCTGGTCTGGATTTCCGCCCGGCTGCGAATCTCGACGCACCTTGGGGGGCGAGCGCCGCTTGACCTAACGGCAGGTTGGAGAGCACGCGTCCTTCCCTCTAATCACGGGATGCGAGATGTCGGCTCGCCCCCTTGACAGGCACCGGCCTCTTCACTATACTGCGGACGGCAGCGCTGCGCTCTCACACCGCGCGATGGCTGCAGCAGTCCGCGTCTCAGCTTGTGGATGCACCCGAAGACCGTGCGGGAGCTGCTTTCCGGATGGCGCGACCCCCGCACTCTCCGCCCCCTTGACGGAGCCCGCAGGTTGATCCCACAAAGGAGGCGTTATGCAGACCGTGAGCTTCACAGTCAACGGCCAGCCGGTCGTTGCCACAGTGCCCGGCGACCTAACCCTGATCCGCTTCTTGCGCGATGACCATCACCTGACGGGGACGAAAGAGGGATGCTCCAACGGCGATTGTTGGGCCTGCACCGTCCTCATCGACGGGGTGCCCACCCGGGCCTGCCTGACCAGGGTGTCCCGCCTGGACGGCTGCGTTGTCGAGACCATCGACGGGCTGGCCAGGGACGGCGTTCTGCATCCCCTCCAGCAGGCCTTCATCGACCACGGGGCCGTTCAATGTGGCTTCTGCACGCCCGGGATGATCATGCATGCCAAGGCCCTGCTGGATCGTAACCCGAGCCCGACCGAGGCCGAGATCGTGGAGGCCCTGGGCGATCACCTCTGCCGCTGCACGGGCTACGTGAGCATCGTTCGCGCCGTTGGCGCGGCCGCCGCGGTGCTGCGGGGAGAGCGGGCGCCGGGGGCGGATCAGCCTTCCAGCGTGCCCTACGGGCAGACCATCCTGGGAGCGTCGATGCTGGACAAGGACGGAGCGGAGCGTGTGACAGGACAGCTCACATTCGCGGACGACCTCTACTTCGATGGGATGCTCTTTGGCAAGATCCTGTTCGCAAGCCAGCCGCATGCCGAGATCCTGTCTATCGATACGTCGCGGGCCGAGGCGATGCCCGGTGTCCGCGCGGTGCTGACGGGCGCGGACGTGCCTGGCAAGAACACCTACGGGGCGTCTCCTCCCCCCGACCGACCGGTGCTGTGCGATCGCAAGGTCCGCAATCTGGGCGACATGGTGGCGGTGGTCTTCGCCGATACGCTCAAGCAGGCCAAACAGGCTGTCGGCCAGATCGACGTAACGTACCGGCCGCTGGAGGTGGTCGCCACGCCCCAGCGCGCGCTGGAGGACGGCGCTCCGCTGGTTCACGAGCACGGCAATCTGGTAAAGCAGGCCTCCATTCGCAAGGGGGACGTGGCGGAAGGGTTCGGCGCGGCCGACGTGGTGGTCGAAGGGCACTACGAGACTCCCTTCATCGAGCACGCCTATCTGGAGCCGGAGGCGGGCGTAGCGCGTCCCAGCGGCGACGGTGGCGTGGAGATCTTCTACCCATCGCAGGCGCCCTTCGCCAGTCGTCACTCGGTGGCGCGCAGCTTGGGTCTTCCCCGAGATAAGGTACGGATCATCGCCACACCTGCCGGCGGTGCGTTTGGTGGCAAGGTCGAGGTCATGCTGGAGATCGTGCTGGCCCTGGGTGCGCTCAAGACGGGACGGCCGGTGAAGATCACGCTGACGCGGGCCGAATCGCTGCGCGCCAGTGGCAAGAAGCACCCCTATTACATGGACTTCAAGATCGGCGCGCGCAAGGACGGCACGTTCCTGGCCCTGCAGGCCACGCTGGTTGCCGACGCGGGCGCGTACGATGGCATCAGCCCCGAGATCCTGGAGCAATCCGTTGTGCTCGGACCCGGGCCGTACCGCTGGCCGCACGTTCAGGTGCAGGGGTGTGCTGTCCATACCAACAATCCCTCGGCCACAGGCTGTCGGGGAGCCGGTCTCAACCAGCCGAACTTCGGCTTGGAATCCACCCTGGACATGCTGGCCCGCGCGCTGAAGATGGATCCCATCGAGCTACGGCTCAAGAACGCGCTGGACGAGGGCGACGTGTCGGTCACCGGCGAGAGGCTCGGGCCGGCGACCGCCGTGAAGGCGACCCTGCGCGAGGCCCGCCAGGCCATGCAGGAGCTGCGCCCGCTCGAGAGCACGAAGAGGATCGGCGTGGGCGTCGCCGCGGGCTTCAAGAACATCGGCACCGGCCGAGGCGGCAAGAACGTGGCCGGAGCCGTGATGGAGCTGAAATCCAACGGCGAGGTCCTCTTGCGGGCATCGGCCGTCGACATCGGTCAGGGCGCCCGGACCGTCCTCGCGCAGATCGCGGCCGCGGAGACGGGCGTTTCCTACGACAGGATCAAGATCATCACCGGGGACACCGCAATGATACCGCCCGGTGCCTTGGCGGGCGGGCAGCGGCAGACCTACGTGGCGGGCAACGCGGTGTTCCTGGCGGCCAGGGAGTTCAAGCAGGCTGTTCGCGCGTACCTCGCGCAGCAGTACGACGTCGCAGCCGAGCGCATCGAGATCGAGGGCGAGCACGTGGTGGACCGGGGCAGCGACAACCGCGTGTTGATCAATCTGGCGGAGCTTGGACTCTTGACCACGTCGGAAAACGAGGTGCTGCGCGGCGAGTCCACCTACGAGGGACCGGTCACCTATCCCATCGAGGACGACGCAAGCCCGCGTCAAGGCGGGCCCGCGGACGGGATCGCCTACGACAAAGACGGCTACCGCAACTACATGGCGTACAACTACGTGACGCAGGTGGCTGTCGTGGAAGTGGACGAGCAGACGGGAGAGGTACGGCTGCGTCGCATCATCTCGTGCCATGACGTCGGTCGCGCGCTGAATCCCCAGAAGATTCAGGGTCAGTTGGAGGGATCGGCAGTGATGGGCATGGGCTACGGGCTGACCGAGCAGTTCGTGCTCGATGAAGGGCAGAACCGCACCTCGACGCTCAAGCGCTGCGGGATCCCCACCATGCGCGATATCCCGGAGGTGGTGCTGCGCGTCTACGAGGAGCCGGACGCCGAAGGCCCCTTTGGTGCCAAAGGCGTGGCGGAATCGGCCATGGTGCCCACCGCCGCGGCTGTCGCCAATGCCATTTGCGACGCCGTGGGCGCGCGCGTGCGCTGCATCCCGGCCACCAAGGAGAGGGTGCTCGCCGCCATCCGAGACAGTCGCGACCAGCCATAGGTGCAGCCGAACGCTGCAAGGATCTCTGTTGACGTTTAGCCACCGGCATGGTACCATGCCGGTGGTGCATATAGGGGACGTGCCCCGTGCACCCGACCTGTTGGAGCGGCCCGGACCAGGAGTCCAGGCTCCGCCGCGGGTCCGCGGTATCCTTTAAGTCAGTCCCGTGAGGCTGGCAAGGATGGATAACGTTTCCGTCGAGACCCCGGGCCGCTGGGCCTGCCTACGGTGCGTGCGATCTTCCTGCCAGCCAAAAGGTAGGAAGATTTTTTTTGCTCCCGCACAGGAGGGGTGACGCATGGCGGAAAAGGTCATCATGCGCGACATCGAGATCCAGCGCGCCCTCACCCGCATCGCGCACGAGATCGTGGAGCATAACGGTGGGGCCGACAGCCTGCTCCTGGTGGGACTGGCCACCCGCGGCGTGCCCATGGCCAGCCGCATCGCGGGCAAGCTCGAGGAGCTGGAGGACGTCCCCATCCCCGTCGGCCAGGTGGATATCGCGCTGTACCGGGACGACCTCTACCTGCGCGGGCCGCAAACGGTGGTCAAGCGCACGGATATACCGGTGGATATCACCGACAAGCGTGTGGTGCTGGTGGACGACGTGCTCTTCACCGGACGCAGCATCCGCGCGGCCCTGGACGCCCTGATGGACTACGGTCGCCCGCGCAACATTCAGTTAGCCGTGCTGGTCGATCGTGGGCACCGCGAGCTGCCCATCCGGGCCGACTATGTGGGCAAGAACGTGCCCACCTCCCTCCAGGAGGATGTGCGGGTCAGATTGTCCGAGGTGGATGGCCGCGACGAGGTGGCCATCGAGACTGGGGAGTGAGGATGACTATGACGGAGAACCGTTCCCCGCGGAGATCCGCCCCCGAGGTTTCCGTTCCGCCGGCCCTGGCGCGGGCGACTAGCTTCACCTCTGGCGAGCGCCGGCACGTGCTGGATCTGGACGATTTCTCACGCGAGGAGATCGAGGAGGTCTTCTCGGCCACCGACGCCATGCGCGAGGTGCTCGGCCGCGAGATCAAGAAGGTGCCGACCCTGCGCGGCAAGACAGTGGTGAACCTCTTTTACGAGGCCAGCACCCGCACCCGCGTCTCCTTTGAGCTGGCGGCCAAGAACCTGAGCGCGGACGTGGTGAACGTGTCGGTCTCCACCAGCAGCGTGGTGAAGGGCGAGTCGCTGATCGACACGGTCCGCACGCTGCAGGCCCTGGGCGGGGATATGATCGTGATGCGCCACTCGCAGGCCGGCGCGCCCTACCTGGTCGCTCAGCACGTGGACGGCGCGGTGCTCAATGGCGGCGACGGTCTGCACGCCCACCCCACGCAGGCCCTGCTGGACATGTACACGGTGCGTCAGCATCTGGGCCAGCTCGCGGGGCGCAAGCTGGTGATCGTGGGCGATATCCTGCACAGCCGCGTGGCCCGCTCCAACGCCTGGGGCTTCACCCGCATGGGGGCCGAGGTGGTCTTCTGCGGTCCGCCCACGCTGCTGCCGCCTGGCCTGAACGTCCCGACCAACGACGATCCGAGCTGGCCGGACCGCGGGCAGGTCTGTCTGCCGCCGGTCAGCGTGGAATACGATTTGGACCGCGCTCTGCGCGACGCGGACGTGGTCATGGCCCTGCGCCTCCAGAAGGAGCGGCAGCAGGGCGGCTTCTTGCCCAGCGTGCGCGAATACGTCCAGCTATACCAGTTGAACGAGCGCCGCCTGGCTCTGGCCCGACCGGACGTGCTAGTGATGCACCCCGGTCCCATGAACGAGGGCGTGGAGATCAGCCCCGCCGCGGCCCGCAGTGCGTGCTCGGTCGTGGAGGAGCAGGTCTCGAACGGCGTGGCCGTGCGCATGGCCCTCTTCTACCTCTTGTCTGGAGGTCGAGCATGAACCGAGGAGTTGATCGCGGCGCCCTGCTGATTCGGGGCGGGCGGATCCTGGACCCCGGGCAGGACCTGGACGTGATCGGCGACGTGCTCATCCAGGACGGGCTGGTCGTCAGCGCCGGGCCGAGCGTCGGTCCTTCCACGGAAGGACTGGCCGGTGTGCGCGTGCTCGAGGCGACGGGCAAGGTGGTCGCGCCCGGCTTCGTCGATCTGCACTGTCACCTGCGCGAGCCCGGCTATGAGCACAAGGAAACCATCGCCAGCGGCACGCGGGCCGCGGCCCGCGGCGGCTTTACCACCATCTGCTGCATGCCCAACACGCGCCCGGTGACAGATACGCGGGCCTGTGTGGAGCAGATCCTGGAGCTGACCCGCACGGTCGGCGCGGTGCGCGTGCTGCCTATCGGCTGCGTGACGCGCGGACAGCGCGGACAGGAGCTGGCCGACATGGGCGAGCTCTGCGAGGCTGGCGCGGCCGGCTTCAGCGACGACGGGAATCCAGTGGCCGACGCGCAGATCATGCGGCGAGCTCTGGAGTACAGCCGCATGCTGGGGCGACCGATCGTGAATCACTGTGAGGACCCCGCTCTGGCCGGCGAGGGCGTGGCCAACGAGGGCTGGGTGGCAACCCGGCTCGGTTTGCGCGGCATGCCGGCCGTGGCCGAGGAGGTCATGGTGGCCCGCGACGTGGCGCTGGCCCAGACCACCGGCGGGCGGCTCCATCTGGCCCATATCAGCGCGGCCGGCTCTCTGGACCACATCCGCCGGGCCAAGGCCCGCGGCGTGCCCGTGACGGCCGAGGTGACGCCCCATCATCTGGCCATGACCGATGCCTGGCTACTGGGTTACTCTACCGACCTCAACGAGCGCGCGTATGGCTACGCTCGGCCTCCGCGCGGTCTGATGCCCTACGACACGCACACCAAAGTCAATCCGCCGCTCCGCACGAGCCGCGATCTCGACGCGCTGGTGGAGGCCCTGCGCGACGGCACGCTGGACGCCATCGCCACCGACCACGCGCCCCATGCGCTGGAAGACAAAGAGTGCGAGTACGATAGCGCGGCCTTCGGCATCGGCGGCTTCGAGACCGCCTTCGGACTGCTCCTGACGCTGGTGCACGCCGGCCAGTTGGATCTACAGACGGTGATTGGCACGCTGACCAACGGACCGGCCCGCGTTCTGGCAGGCGGCGCGCAGGGTGGTGCCTGGCTGCCCAACGGACTGGGCACGCTGCGGCCGGGGGCGCCGGGCGACGTGGCGATTCTCGACCCCGAGGCCGAGTGGCTGGTGGAGCCGGAGACGTTCGCCTCGTTGGGGCGCAACACACCGCTGGGCGGGGTAACTCTGCGCGGGCGCGTCACGGCGACCATCTTCGGCGGGCAGGTGATCTATGGCGCATAAACAGGCTCTGCTGGTCCTGGAGGACGGCTCCGTCTTCCCGGGCTACTCGTTTGGCGCGTCCACCCCGGTGGTGGGCGAGGTGGTCTTCAACACCAGCATGACCGGCTATCAGGAGATCCTGACCGATCCCTCTTACGCCGGCCAGATGGTCACGTTGACCTACCCGATGATCGGCAACTACGGCGTGAACCCCGAGGACGTGGAGTCGCGCCAGATTCAGCCCCGCGCGCTGATTGTGCGCGAGGTCTGCTTCACGCCCAGCAATTGGCGCAGCAGCGTCGGTCTGTCCGAGTTTCTGGCGGCCAACGGCGTGCCCGGCATCTGGGGCATCGATACGCGGGCCCTGACGCGGCGCCTGCGCAGCCAGGGCGTGATGATGGGTGCCCTGGGCACCGAGACCACGCGCGAGGAGCTTATGACTCTCTTGCACGAGGCCCCGCGCTACGACGACATGAGCTTCGTCGACCAGGTGACCACCGGCGAGCCCTACCACTGGCCGGAGGCTTTTTTGAGCGCCTGCCGGGAGAGTCCACAGGTGGTTCCGGCTTTGAAGACCGTCCCTTCTTTGCCTGCTCTGAGGGAAAGGCCGGCCGGCGCCGATCCGCGCGTGGTGGTGCTGGACATGGGGCTCAAGTTCAACATCCTGCGCAGCCTGCGCGCTCTGGGGGCCGACCCAGTGGTGGTGCCCTGTGGCACATCGGCCCAGGAGATCCTGACCCTGCGCCCAGACGGCATCCTGCTCTCTCCGGGCCCCGGCGACCCGGCCCGCCTGGCGCAGATCGTTGAGACGGTCCGCGCGTTGCTGGGGCAGGCCCCCATCATGGGCATCTGCCTGGGGCACCAGATCATCGGCCGGGCCCTGGGCGGCGAAACCTTTAAGCTGAAGTTCGGTCATCGCGGCGGCAACCATCCGGTGAAGGATCTAACCACCGGGCGAACGCATATCACGGCCCAGAACCACGGCTACGCCATCGTGGCCGAGAGCCTGCCCATCGATGTGGAGGTCACCCACATCAACCTCAACGACGGCACGGTCGAGGGTCTACGCCATCGCGAGCTACCGGTGTTTTCGATCCAGTACCATTCGGAGGCCTCGCCGGGGCCGCTGGACAACATGTATCTGTTCGAGCGGTTTATGACGTCGGTGAAGGACGGTTGCTCGAAGGTGGTGTAGCAATAGAAGTGAGCTAGATGAGCTAGCAGGCGGCCACGGAGAAGATGAAGTGTTGTTCCCAGCCGCAGCCCCTGTTCTGTTCTGAGCCGGAGCCGCAGCGGAGGCGAAGAATCTCCCCGTTTGTCGTCTCAGAAGGGCCTTCCCCCTAGCTCAAACGCTCTTCCTCCATTTCAACGAGGAGATCCTTCGCTGCGGCTCAGGATGACAGGCGGGCGGCAGCGAGCAAAACCAAGGCACCATTTTACTGTGGTAGACCAGGAGTCGCTTTCGGCGTAGTGGCGGACGGCTTTGTCCGCCAGGGGTGGCGGGGACCGACTTTGGTTGTATTTCGGACGCCGGTACGTGGGTCAAACATTGGTCAGCCGACAATGCAAATCCATTTGCGAACAATGGACGGCGGCCCCCAGCACCGCCACCCGCCCCCCGCCCCCCGCCCCCCGGCGGACAGAGCCGTTCGCCACTACGGGGGCCGGGAGGATCGTGGTTCGGTTACGTTGGGAGCCGCGGTAGACGCGTGTACGAGACAAGAAACTATACCTGGTCGCGCAGGCATATTCTGTCCTGGGTATCTGGCGCGCGGGAGTGATGGCCTAAATGGCAGCTATACAAAAAGTTCTGGTAATCGGTTCCGGGCCGATCGTGATCGGTCAGGCGGCGGAGTTCGACTACGCCGGCACGCAGGCCTGCAAGGCGCTCAAAGAAGAGGGTGTCATCTCGGTGCTGGTCAACTCGAACCCGGCCACGATCATGACCGACGAGGGCATCGCCGACGTGATCTACGTCGAGCCTCTCACGGTGGAGGCGGTGAGCAGGATCATCGAGCGAGAGCGGCCGGATGGCTTGCTGCCCACGCTGGGCGGACAAACCGGGCTCAACCTGGCCGTGGAGCTAGCCGAGGCGGGCGTGCTGGACAAGTATGGCGTCCGACTGCTCGGAACGCCGCTCTCTGCCATCGAGAAGGCCGAGGACCGCGAGCTATTCAAAAATATGCTGGCCGAGATCGGCGAGCCGGTCCCGGAGAGCGCCATTGTCACCAGCCTGAAGGAGGCCAAGGCCTTCGTGGCTCAGATCGGCCTGCCGGTGGTCATTCGCCCCGCTTACACCCTGGGCGGCACGGGCGGTGGCATAGCCTATACCATGGAGGATCTGGAGCGCATCGTCGATAGCGGTCTGGCGGCCAGCATGATCCACCAGGTGCTGGTGGAGCGCAGTCTGATCGGCTGGAAAGAGATCGAGTACGAGGTGATGCGCGACGCCGCGGACAACTGCATCACCGTCTGCAACATGGAGAACCTCGACCCCATGGGCGTGCACACCGGCGATAGCATCGTGGTGGCACCCAGTCAGACCCTGACGGACAAAGAGTACCAGATGCTGCGCACGGCCTCGCTGAAGATCATCCGCGCGCTGGGGATCGAGGGCGGCTGCAACGTCCAGTTGGCCCTCAGCCCGGACGGCCAGGGCGGCCCGAACCCACCCGGCCCTGGCTACGGCGTCTGGACCTCGCCCTACTACGTGATCGAGGTCAATCCACGCGTCAGCCGCAGCTCGGCCCTGGCTAGCAAGGCCACGGGCTATCCTATCGCGCGCGTGGCCGCCAAGATCGCCGTCGGCCGCCGGCTGGACGAGCTACAGAACGCCGTCACCCAGAAGACGACCGCGGCCTTCGAGCCGGCCCTGGACTACTGTGTGGTCAAAGTGCCGCGCTGGCCGTTCGATAAGTTCGCCTCGGGCGATCGCGTGGTGGGCACGCAGATGAAGTCCACCGGCGAGACCATGGCCATCGACCGCACCTTCGAGGCAGCGCTGCAAAAAGCGGTGCGCTCCCTGGAGTTCGGCAGCCGCACCATGCTGTGGGAGGACGCCCGCTGGGCCGCCGCAGTGGGGCAAGGGGCAAGAGCCAAGAGCCAAGGAACGCTCGAAGAATCGGAGATCAAGGAACAGGGATCGATCGGAGGATCAGAGGTCAGGGAGGATGGATCGGTGAGCCCCGAACCGGCCTCTGCCCCTTGCCCCTTGCCCCTTGCCCCTAACGTTGAGACGGGGCTCGCGGCCATCAACGCCCTGATCGACCAGCCCAACGATCTGCGTCTGTGGGCCTTCATGGCCGCGCTGCGTCGGGGCGCCACCATCGAGGATCTGCACGCGCGTACGCGGGTCGACCCGTGGTTCCTACAAAAAATGCGCAACATCGTGGAGATGGAGAAGCGTCTGCTCTCCGAGAGCCTCACCCCGGAGCTGCTGCGCGAGGCCAAGCGCATGGGCTTCGGCGACGAGCAGGTCGCCACGCTGGCGGACCGCCTGCCCGAGCAGGTGCGCGCCCTGCGCCGCCAGTGGGCTATCCAGCCCGTCTATAAGATGGTGGACACCTGCGCGGCCGAGTTCGCCGCGGCCACGCCGTACTTCTACAGCACCTACGAGGTGGAGAACGAGGCCACGCCTATGCCGGGCAAGAAGGCCGTGGTGATTGGCAGCGGTCCCATCCGCATTGGGCAGGGCATCGAGTTCGACTACTGCAGCGTGCATTCGGCCTGGGCCCTCCAGGAGGAGGGCGTGGCCAGCATCATGATCAACTCCAACCCGGAGACCGTCTCCACCGATTTCGATACCTCCACGCGCCTCTACTTCGAGGCCCTTGACGAGGAGAGCGTGCGCGACATTCTCGAGAACGAGGCTGGACCGGAGAACCCGGCGCTGGCCCGGACCCCGGTGCCCTCCATCGTGCAGTTCGGCGGTCAGACCGCCATCAATCTGGCCGATCCTCTGCACCGGGCCGGCCAGCCCATCCTGGGCTCCAGCGCCGAGGCCATCGATCTGGCCGAGGATCGCCGTCGCTTCGAGGATCTGATGAGCCGGCTGGGCGTGCCCCAGCCGCCGGGCGGAGCCGTGACCGGCGTGGAGGAAGCCCTCAAGGTGGCCAAAGTGATCGGCTACCCGGTGCTGGTGCGGCCGAGCTACGTGCTGGGCGGACGAGCCATGGAGATCGTCCACTCGGCCAGCGAGCTGATCCGCTACGTCACCATGGCGGCCGAGATCTCCTCGCGGCGCCCCATCCTGATCGACAAGTACTTCGAGGGCAAGGAGGTCGAGGTGGACGCCATCTGCGATGGCGAGCGAGTGTTGATCCCGGGCATCATGGAGCACATCGAGCGTGCCGGCGTCCATAGCGGCGACTCGATGGCCGTCTATCCCGGCGTTAACCTCACCGAGTTCGAGGTCAACACGCTGGTCGACTACACCGAGCGCATGGGGCTGGCCTTGCAGGTGCGCGGACTGATGAACGTGCAGTTCGTGATCCTGCGCGAGCCCATCGAGCCCGGGGAATCGTCCCAGGGCGCGGCCTTCACCTCGTCGGTCTACGTCCTGGAAGTCAACCCGCGCGCCAGCCGCACCGTGCCGTTCCTCTCTAAGGTGACCGGTGTGCCCATGGTGAGGATCGCCACGCGCGTCATGCTGGGAAAAACCTTGGCCGAGCAAGGCTACCAGGGCGGGCTCTGGAAGCGGCAGAAGCTGGTGGGCATCAAGGCCCCCGTCTTCTCCATGTCCAAGCTGGTGGGCGTGGACACCTACCTGGGTCCCGAGATGAAGTCCACCGGCGAGGTGATGGGCATTGACTACACGCTGGAGGCGGCCCTGGTCAAAGCCGTGCAGGCCGCCGGCCTGATGCTGCCGCGCCAGGGGAACATCTTGCTCAGCATCGCCGACCGCGACAAGCCCGAAGCTCTGCCGCTGATCCGCGATCTGGCTCGGCTGGGCTACAATCTCTACGCCACCGAGGGCACTGCTGCCATGCTGGAGGCCGTGGGGCTTCCGGTGACCATGATCACCAAGAAGCTCCAGGAAGGTTATCCCAACGTGATCGACGTGATCCGCGAGCGCGTGGTGCACGGCGTGATCAACACCCTGACCGGTGATCGGGCCCCCCTGAAGGATGGCTTCGAGATCCGCAGGGCCGCGGTCGAGCATCGCATCCCCTGCTTCACGTCCCTGGACACCGCCCGCGCCGTCGTCCAGGCCCTCCTGGACGGCGAGTGCCTCTACACCATCCAGCCGCTCCCGGCCTACCGAACGCCGCAGTGATGGTCGGTAACGATTAGACGCGGCACAGAGGCGAGCCCCCTCCCCGGGCGCAATCAATTGCGCCCCTACGATGATGGCCCGTCCGTAGGGGCGCAATTGATTGCGCCCGGGGGGCGGGGAGGCACCGTGCTCAGCGTACCACAGGATTTTGTTAACGACCGCGACTGCGGGCGGCAAGATGAGGTAAACTAGAGGCATCTACCCGCCCGCGTGCAAACAAGCGGCGCCTATTTTCAACTGCATCGCCGTGAGCTATCAGGAGGCACAGCGTGGAGCCCGATCCGAAAATCATAGAAGAGCTCGTGCGACGCATCGTCGAGACGATTCATCCTCTGCGGATCATCCTCTTTGGCTCGGCCGCGCGCGGCCAGATGGGACCGGATAGCGACATCGACGTGCTGGTGGTCATGCCCGAGGGAACCCATAGGCGGCGAACAATGGGCGAGCTCCACATGGCTATGTTTGGGCTGCCCGCTGCCGTGGACATCCTGGTCGCGACGACCGCAGACCTTGAAAAGCACAAGGACAACATCGGGCTTATCTATTACCGCGTGCTTAGGGAAGGACGAGATGTCTACGCCGCGTGACCCTACTCTTTCTGGCTTGCCGGAGGACTGGCTGCGCTATGCGCAGGCAGACCTCGCTCTCGCGCGTGTCCCTTTGCCCGTGGGTGCTATGTACGAGCTTCTCTGTTTTCACGCTCAGCAGGCGGTAGAGAAGAGTGTGAAGGCCGTCTTGATAAACTTCGGCATTCCTGTGATCAAGACCCATGTACTTGAGAGGTTGATCGATCTGCTTCCACCAGAGATCGCCAGGCCTCCGGATCTCATCGGATCCGCGAGGCTCAACGCTTATGCTACAGTTGCGCGGTATCCTGGCGAAGTTGAGGCGCTGACCGAAGCGGATTATCGGGAAGCCATGCGCCTTTCCGAGGCGGTTGTTGCCTGGGCCAGGGGTATTGTCTACGGCGTCGAGGGTGTTGTATGAAAGACCGCAGTCCGAATGCGCGTTAACGAGCTTGAACGCGCTGCCGCAGGGCCGTCAAGAACCTGTCCGGATCGTCCACGTTCACGGCCACCAGGCGCACCGGCGGGAGAGGAACGATGCCGAACAGGCGGAAGCTGCGGCGCTGACGCAGGCGGAGCTCTACCAGGTTGGCCGGCCAGGTGACTACGAAAACCTCGTCCGGGTACCAGCGCACGCCGATGCCGATGGGACGCCGCGTGCCGTAGTGAACCTCCTCGATCTGGTCGTAGGGGATATGGGCCCAGAAGTGCAGCCCCTGGCGCAGCAGAAGGTCTCGTGCGCGTAGCTCGTGGGCCGTGAAGAACGGCGTGACTAGGATGGCCAGCGTGAAGAGGGTCACGAGGGACAGGATGACCTGATCGGTGGGTGTGCTGGGGAGGTTTAGCCCGGGGTACCGCTGCCCCGTCATCCCCAATCCCAGTGTGGTCAGGAACATGATCGCTCCCCCTGCCAGTAGCAGGATCCAAACCATCCGGATGGTGGCGCCCCCCATGTAGCCGAACCTCATCGTCCTCCTCCCGATAGGTACCCATAGAGCAACAGGCTGCGTACGTTGCGCAGCAAGTGCAGGACCAGCAGTCCCAGCCCACCGGTAAAGCAGGCCATGGATGTGGCGTATCCGACCCTAGCCCAGAGCGGCAGATCAGCCCGCAGGACCAGGTTCAGCATGGTCAAGACAGGAAGCAGTGCGACCAACCCGAGGGCGACGAGCACGAGAAACCCGGCGGCCCTACGGCGGATGCGCCGGCGGAGTCCCGGCTCGAGCGTGTCGGGCGGATCGGCCTCGGACAATTGCCCGAGCAGGGCCGCTGTCTCTTCCAGCTCGTGCAGCTCCTCGGCGCAGACCGCACAGCCGACCACGTGGCGTCGCACCCGCTCCCGCTCCCGCTCGCTGAGTTCGCCGTCCACGTAGGCCGAGAGTTTTGTACTCATCTCGGAGCAACGCGTCATGCTCGTCCCTCTTCCCCGGTGCTCTCTAGGATCTCGCCCCGGCTGAGACTATCCATCGAGGCGCGGAACTCCCGCCGGGCCCGGTGCAGCAGCGAGGTCACCGCTTCCACCGACAAGCCCAGCACCTCCGCCATCTCGTGGTAGGAGAGTCCCTGTAGCTGACGCAGCACCAAAACCTGACGGTGCGTCTCGGAGAGGTGGCGCAGGGCCAACGCTACCTGATGTACGTCCTCGCGGCGCAGGTGCTGTACCTCCGGGTTCTCCCGGACATCCCCGGCCGGCTCCTCCAACGTCTGCCTCTCGATGCCGTCCTCCAGCGACGTGACGCGCTGTTCCCCTCTGCGCAGGTGCGAGATGGCCACGTTGGTGGCGATCCGGTATAGCCAGGCTCGGAAGTTCTCGACCTGGCCGGCTCGACCCAGCGAGGAAAACACGCGTAGAAAGACCTCCTGTGTCAGATCCTCGCTGACGGCCAACTGAGACGTCATGCGGTAGACGTAATTAAAGATAGGGCGCTGGTAGCGCTGAAACAGCGCATCGAAGCCTCGCACGTCGCCCGCTTGAAAGGCCCGCACCTGTACGTCGTCGGGCTCAGATTGCAAAGGTTTTCCTTTTCCTTTTTGCGAAAGGGCGAGGGAATTGCCTCGCCCTCTACCACCTCATTTCCTGCCTGCTCCTAATACTACAACCGTAGTTCATCGAACTTCTCATCTTGAGCACCGCCTCTGTTGGTCATGAGTCGTCTGAAATAAGGTCGGAATCACGGATGCCGGCGAGAACATTCCCCACTGAGGCTTCCCATAGACGCCAGAATAGGGATGATGCCCACGGAATGGGCTGTCTCTTGGGGTGTTTGCCCCACCGGCTCCGACCCAACCACCTTCTTTCAGTGGACTCT
>SCTZ01000091.1 GCA_004297765.1 Chloroflexota bacterium
GCTCGGGGGCTCGGCCACGTACTCCACGTCCTTGCCCAGGTAGAGCGTCGTGGTGATCCCGCCCGGCGTCTCCACCGTCTTGCGGGTGCGCTGCCCGTCGGCATCGTAGCCGAAGGTGGTGGTCGTCACGTCGCCGGGCTGATCCGCCTTGACGTACTGGATCAGCCGGTTGGCATCGTCGTAGCGCAGGGTGCGGTTCATGCCGCCACCTGTGATGCTGGTCAGGTTGCCGTTGGCGTCGTAGTCCAGGTTAGAGGTATTGCCCCCGATCTGCACGCTGCGGGGCGCGTGGCGCGGGCTGCTGGTGATATCCCCAGCCGTATAGCTGGTCCCGCCGTCGCTTTTGCTCGTGATGTTCCCGATCGCATCGTAGGCGTACGTCCCCACCGCCGTCCCGCCCATGCTGAGCAGCCGGTTGCGGAAGTCGTAGCTGTAGGTCAGATCGTCTTGCTGGACGCCGCCTTCGAAGAGGGTCTGGCGAGTGACGTTGCCGACCTCGTCGTAGCCGAGCTGGATGTTGCGCGTGGCGCTGCCGTTGACCCGGCTATCCGTCTGCCAGAGCTTGCCGAACTGGCCTGCGCCCCAGCCCGCCGGGGCATCCCAACTGTCGCCCATCCCGGCCCAGTTGTAGCCATAGTAGCCATAATTCGTCGCCAGACCGCTCGGACTGGTGGAGGTGATGGACTTGGGCTGCCCCTGGGCGTTGTAGCCGTAGCTCACGTCCAGATTCTGCCAGCCCGCGGGCAACTGGGTGGAGCGACTCCGCGTCAGCTCACTGCCCTGATACGTCTGCTCGCGATTCTCGCCATCTGAGGAGAGAGTGGCCGTCTCCTGGTCCAGCGCGTTGTAGACGTGCTCGACCCCGTATTCGAGCAGATCGGGCATGGACCACGTTTCGCCGGTGACCCTTCCCCGGGCATCGAAGCTCCCGGTCCAGCGGTAGTCGTCCGGGGCGATGGTCGACCACAGTCGTCCCAGGCGGTTATTGGTCGAGTTGCACTGTCCTCCCACGCCGTCGCAGCCGTCCCAGTGATACCAGTCCATGGTCCCGTTGGCGTAGGTGGTGCTGCGCAGCCGGTTGAGCTGATCATAATCGTAGGTCGTCGTCTTGCCGCGGGCATCGGTGGTGCTGATCAGGTTGCCCAGCCGATCGTAGCTGTAGCTCCAGTAACCCATATCCGGGTCCTGCATGGAGAGCTTGCGCCCCAGCTTGTCGTAGCCGATCGTGGTCGTGTTGAGCTTTTCATCCGTCACACTGGTCAGCTTGTCCAGCACGTTGTAGGTGTAGCTGGTCCGCCAAAGGTTGGTGGCGTCGTAGTACTCGTCCACGGTGATCAGCCGCCCCAGAGCATCCCGCTGAGAAGAAGTCTTTTGCCCTTTTTCGTCCAGCACCCCCGTCCAGCCCGAGTTGTTGGGGTAGAAGGCGGTCTTATACGTGCCGTCCGGATTCTTGACCTCTTTCACTCGGCCCAGGGGGTCATAGCTCGTCTGAGTAGTCGGCTTGGCGCTGTCGAATCCCGCGTAGCCGCCGGGATTCCACCAGGCATACGGGATGGTTACCTTGCTGACCAGCCCGCGCTGGTTGTACTGAGTGCTCTGCACCTGGGCCGGTCCGGGGGTGAACTCCTTCTGCTCCTGGATCAGGCGCCCCAGCCCGTCGTAGAACTGCCACTCCTGATACCAGCTCGTGGCCGCTCCGGTCCCGCCCGCGTCGCTGCGGGTCTTGCTGGTCACCCGATACGGCAGGCTCCCGAAGCTGCCGTACTCGTACTTCTGGCTCGGATCCACCCCATTGAGCTCCGTGGACTTCCACAGCTTGGTGGGACGTCCAAAATAGTCGTACTCGTATTTGGTCGTCTGCCCGTCCACGCCCGTCACCGTCTTGAGCTTGCCGAAGGGCGCCACGTCCGTGGCCGGCGTGGTGTAGTAGGTGCGGCTCTCCGTCATGCTGTTGCTGAAGTTGGGAAGATAACTGTAGGTCACAGGCGGATAGGTTACGCTGATTGGGAAGGTATGGTAGGTCGAGTCGTAGGTAGTGGTGGTAGTCCGGTTCAGTGCATCGATCACCTGGGTGCGGTTGCCATAGCTGTCGTAGCGATAGCGGGTGGAGTAGAAGTTGGTGCCGTCCCAGATTCGCACCATGGTCAAGTTGCCCGTGGTGGGCGTTGGCGGCTCGCACCAGACGACGTTAGGATCGCAGGACTCGTTGTCGTAGAAGTACTCAGTCGAGGTCTCCCGGAAGCTGAGGTTGAGACTTGGGTCGGAATATGTGCTCTCGCTAATGACCCGGTCGACGATGTAATGTCCGGAGCTTGTGTTGGTTATGTAGTTTCGCACCGTGGCCCGCAGGAATATCTCTCCGTCGGTCGCATCGTATTCGTTAAGGGCGATCAGGTTGCCGTAGCTGTCGTAACCGTAGGTAGTGCGCTTGCTGCGCCCATTCTCCAGTTGGTTCGCCTGGGTCAAATACACCACGCTCACGCCCGCCGAGATGCTGATCGAATAGAAGTTGCGGGTGCGGGCCAGCAGGGTCTGGGTGTCAGAGTCCTTCTGGACCACCTCGTAGAGCTTGCCCTGCAGCCCTTCGGCGTCCTGAGCCGTCGAGCCGTCATCGTAGTACTTTGGCCAGACCTGTTGCGGGACAAGCGTTGCATCCCCAAGCCAGGTCGCGCCCTGGTAGAAACGGTGGGTAGACTGAAGCCCGAGACCGTCGCTGACCTGCACGATGGCAAAGCCGCGGAATTCCCAATCATCCGGGTTATCGTAGCCGTCGCGGGTGTGGTACGCGAACCCCGAGTAGGTGTATTGTTGCACGGCGGGCGCTCCACCCATGCCGTCATTCACCGAGCGCGATTGCACGGTGTATCTGCTCCAGCCCTTCTTGTCCTGGTCCCACCCGGGCTCCATGGCGTTGAAGTAGGTGTAGCCGACCGAGCCACCGCTGTAGCTGTCGATGTCATTCAAGTAGCTATGCCACGACGAGCGTATGACGTAGGCACCCGGACTCCACAGTTGATCGCCGTGGGATTCGTAGCCGAAGCTGAAAAGCGGGCCCTCATTCCCTCCCTGGGAGTACAGCCACTGCCCCTGCGTCCCGCGCAGGTAGACCTTCTCGAGGACCCGCGCCCGGGCATCATCGCCCATGCTGTTCTGGCTGAAGGAGTATTGTCTGATAGTCGTGCCATCCACCTTCATCAGCACGTCGATGAGCTTCTTTGTCTCATGGACCATGGTCAGCACCGTGTTTGCCAGATTGGCCGTGACGAAGACAACCTCTCGTTTAGCTCCCCCAGAGTCATTGCCCGAGTAGAGGATTACGGAGGGATAGGCTGCCTTCGTGAAGAGATGGACGCTCTGCTCTGTGGAAACGCATTGCGGATCGTCGGGGCCGTTCGGATAGGTGTACTGCGTACAACGGTTCGTGTGGTCCAGCAGACCGGACTCCGTAGCGTAGCTGATGGTTATGCTATTTCCATTGGGATCAACGACCTGATCCAAATCGAGTCGGTAGTCGACATCCTGGTAGCCCCACGAGGATCCCCCGAACTCGTTCCACCGCGTCCAGAAGTGGCGGCTGCCATAGATGTTATGGTCCCAATCGTCTCGGGTAAAGCCGAATCGGTAGCGAGTGCCATCTTTGCTCCAGACCTCAAACCAGCCTGTGAGCTGGCGACATGCCTTCGGCGCCGCGCACCCATCCGGTCCGTTGCCACTGTGGTAGCGGATCTTGAGGAAGCTCTCATGCTCCGTTCGGAAGATCTCGCCGTCGGCGTCGCTAGTCCCAGTCTTGACTAAGCGATCGCTCACGCCGTTCATGACGAGGAAGAACGCGTCGTGGGTATTGTCCCGGAAGTCCCGCAGGATGTAACCGGGCGTCAGGTGGAAGCCTGTGCCGACCCAGGAGACCTGACTATCGGTCGATTTCATCTCGTTGACGGTGGCACTGCTGTAGGAGAGAGTAAGCTTAGGCGCGAACCCTGCCGGTCCCGGCGGGACCTCAAGCGGCAACTCCCAGGTGGCGCTGGCTGTAAAGAGATCCACTTGCGACGAATCCTGCAGGGGAGAGACCACGAAGATGACCTTCCCGTCGATATCAAAGGTCGTGAAGTGATCGACCTGAGCGATCACCTGACGCCTCATCAGGTCTTGTGCGCTGGGCGTTGTTATCCACTCGGACGTCACTTCATCGAAGTAGCGTAGCCGCAGAGAGGCTGGCTCGAGGCCGGAGATATCTCCGTCGGTGTAGGAGACGGTGACGGTGAGCGGCCGTTGGAAACGCGTGACGAAGTCGCCAGTCTGATCGAGGGCGAGCAACTCGAACCGCACGACTTCGGCGTCCGTACGGGCACGCTCCTGCGGGCTATGGATCAAACGATAGGTGATACGTAACTTGCCAGCGACTGTGCCAGGCACAAAGTCCAGGCGCAGCCGCCCGTCACGGGAGACCAGTTGTCCGCCGAGCGCGGGCTCCACATCGGCCTCGTCCAAATAGCCCGCAAGCGTTGGATCGGCCGCCACAGCGAATGCGCCCGTGCTGGTCGCCGTGGCGTTGACGGTCCGCCCTTTTAGCTCCAGGCTCCCGTCCAGGAGAGACCACTGCCCGGTTGCGCCCAACTGGAGAAACGCCAGGCGGGTTTGGCTCAGGCCGAGGGCCCGCCCCTCAGCGTTGCCGTAAGTGTATTTCAGAACATAGGGCCTGGCGAATTGGGTGATCGGCTGTCCGGTCTGCTGGGAGATGGCCTCCAGGCGGAACTCCCGCAGGGTGATGGCTCGCCGCTCGAGGCGCGCCGTTTCCTGGCGATACGTGAGCCGAGTCGGCTCGCTCACCGCGCCCGGTGGAAAGGAGACGGATAGCTGTCCATCGAGCGAAACCAGGGTGCCGCCTTTCTCCGGCTCGATGAGCAGCGTGGTGCTTATCGTTGGCGAGGACGTAACGGTCGGAGATGCCGTGCTAGTGGGTGTGGGCGTGACAGTCGAAGATGCGGTGGTCGTCGGAGACGGGCTTGCCGTCGCCGTCGCAGGCATCGTAGCGGTGCTGGTCGGGAGCGGTGTCTCAGTTGTGGTGGCGCTCGGAGAGGCTGTCTGGGTGGGTGTCCATGTGGCAGAAGGGCTGGTCGTGCTCGTCGGCGGGAGAGCCACGCTCGCCGTCGCGGTGATAGTCCCGGTGGGCGGAATCACCGTCGAGGCGACGGTCGGGACAGGGCTACCGACCGCAGCCGGATCAGGGCGATAGGGCAAGCTTTGCGTCGCCCCGTCTTTCAGGGGCGGGGCCACGCTGGCGAGCCCCGGCGTGGGCAGCCCCGCCAGCAGAGAGATAAGAACGAGCAGATGAAGAAGTTGACGAGCACGTTGCACGATG
>SCTZ01000092.1 GCA_004297765.1 Chloroflexota bacterium
CCGGCGCCACGCGCGGCCTCCATCAGCGCCGAAGAAATCATAGCCGGGCCGAGCGTGGTCACGACGGAGAAGGGACCGGATGGCTCGTATCAGTACCTGGTCGATGGCGTCCCACAGGTCTTCATCGGCATGGGCTACAACCCCATCTACCGCTACCTCTCGGATGCCGAGCGCGCCGCCAACTACGACCGCGACTTCCGCATCCTGTGCCAAGCCGGCGTCAACACCATCACCGGCTGGGACGCCGACAAGGGCTACGAGCAGGACAAGTTCGACGAGCTCACCCTCGACTACGCCAGTCGGTACGGACTCGGCGTCGTCATGCCCTTCTACCTCCCTCCCGATGGCGACTACCAGGACCCTGCCTTCACCGAGGAACTCCTTGAGCTGGCGGCCGCCAAAATCGTACGCTTCATGCATCACCCGGCCCTGCGCATGTGGGGAGTGGGCAACGAGGTCCTGACCGAGATGCCACAGCAAATGTGGCCAGCGTTCGGGGAGTTCTACTTGCAGTTGGCGGACCTGTTCCACGTGCTGGATGCCAATCATCCGGTCATCTATCGCGAAGCGGAGGACATCTACCTCGCGGAGCTGACGGAAATGCTGGAACTCGATACCCAGCAGCGCCCCTGGTTGCTGTACGGCACCAACGTCTACTCCGAGAGGATCGATGCCATCCTAGCCGACTGGCCATCCCACGGCTTCGACATTCCTCTGATCGTGTCGGAGTTCGGCGCGTATCCGTACTGGACGGGCGGGCGAGCCGAAGGTTACGTCAGGATGTGGCAAACCATCCGCTCCTACCCGGACTATGTCCTGGGCGGTGCTCCCTACGTCTGGATGACGGACGGTCCGGAGCCCACGGATCAGCTATGGGGACTCATGAACGATAACGCTCAAGCCGTCGATGATACGTTCCCGCGCCTATCCGAAGAGTGGCTCGCGGAGAATGGAGAGGTCAGCCTGTGCTACCAGGAGAGATAGATCGCTAGCGCCCGATGGCGTCCAGGCGGAAGTCCTCACTGAGAAACTGGAAGGAATTATCGGTCGGCCCGTTATCCGCGTTCACCAGGCCCAGGGAGCGATCGATGGCCTCGGGACCGTTCACACTCCAGACGTACGCGAACCCACCCATGGCCTTCGAGTTGCTATCGGCGATGCACTGCCACATACGCCGATACCCTCTGGCGCGATCGTCGCGGCTCAGGCCGGACGGTGCAAATTCCGAGACCATCAGGGGGACATCAAGGCCCTTCTGGTCCCAATCGCGCAGAGCGTTACAAATGCGATACGTGAAGAAATTGACGCCGTACACCAACCAGGGACGGTGTTGTGGAGAAGTCTCCAGAGCCGCCTTCAGTGGCTTGATGAAGACATCCTCGGCGTCACGATACGTGACCGGATGAGCTGGATCTAACGCATGCACTTTGTCGGCGAGCTTGACGAGAAATGGACCAAAGGCGCGCGCGTTCGGCGAGTCCAGGTTCTTGGCCATGCCGTGCAGGACCTCGTTGCCAATGCCCCACATGCGCAGGGCGGGTTGGTCTTTGTGGCGCGTCACCCACTGCAGCACGTCCGCCTCGACCTGCTGCTGGTAGGCAGAATCAGCGTAGGGTCCATCGGGCGGTAGGTGGTAGGGCATGACCACGCCGAGACCGTACTCTTGCGCCTTGCTCATGGTCAGCTCGTCGAACTGCTTGGGATCCCAGCCCAGGATAGTGTTCACTCCAGCCGCCCGCATCATGCGGAAGTCCCGATCGATCCGGGCCTCCCGCTCCTCCGCAGATAGCTGGTCGTACATCACGTTGTACCCAACTCCGCGGATCCTCTCTCGGTGTCCGTTGACCAGATAAACGTAACTGTAGCGGCTCCCGGTGATCTCCACTGTGCTGGGACCGGCCGGAACATCCCGCCGCGAGGTCGCGCTCCAGAGAGAGAGCCTCTGGATATCCCCCACGCTTAGCCCCAATTGATCCGCATCGTTGTCATAGTTTGCCTGGGCCGGAAAGATCTGCTGGGGCACCACGACGGCCAGAACACCGATCGAGACCACCACCATGGCCCGCACAACTCCCCTGGATCGCCTTCCCGCCAGAAGGACCGAGCACAAGCCTAGCATTCCGCTCCAGCCGCGACGGACCATCGCTCCCGCCCGCCGCGAAAGGCGAGCGCAGAGCCATCCCAGAATGAGAACGGGGCCATAGATCGATAGAACCAGCAGGATAGGAATCGCAATAGGGCCGACAGTGCGCAGGGGCGACACAACCAGACGCTCATAGGATACGGCATCCAGAGGAACTAGCTTGGTGAAAACCTGCGAGAGACCCATTGACTCCAGATCGTCGACGGTGAACTGGATGCCGAGCAGACCAAGAATACCGCTACCCTGAAGCAGAACGCCCAGGATGATCAGAGTCCGCGATCCCCGACTCGCCGGCACACGATGATTCGAAAGCCCGATCGCCATGAGGATCAGTCCGGCGACAATGAACATCGCCTCCGATCCCACCGCCGCCACTGCGGAGGGCAAAATGGCCGCGCCTTCGTCCAGCACGACGCTGACCCACGCACCCGACGCCACTTTGTCCGCCGGGGCAAAAAACCAGGGGGCAAGCTGATGAAGGCTGGCGCCGAGCGATCCCTCCACAGAGAGACCGGTGACCTGAATATTGCCGATGGTGCGATCGAAGACCGACGAGTAGACCGGATCGAAGCCGAACCTGGTCGCCAAACGCGTCGCAAGCTGAGGCGCAGCCACAAACCGAAGCAGAACGGCCAGCGCCCAGATTAAAAGCTCGTGCAGAACGGACAGAACCGGGGAGAAAAGTACGTATAGTACAACTACAGCAGGCGGCGAGAACACTAGCGAACTTGGTCGGCGGATTTGCCTCCACATAGCCTGCATCCCACTCGCCAGGCCCCGTGGAGCTTTCCTGATTCGATCAATCATTCCCTTCGACCCCCGAGCAGCCGCAGGTAAGATCTTCTTGCCCGTAGGCCGCCAACCGAGGTGCATGTTGCGGTCCTCCAGGCACGTCGGCCAATGCGTAGACTACCAGAGATCGGCTGCCTTGTCCAGCCCGCGGCAACCGCTGATGGGGTGCCTAGCTATCTTGACGTTCGTCGGGTCTGCAAGGTAGAATGTATCGAACTTCCATTCTGGATGAGGGACGAACATCGGATGGTCCAGAGCATCAGCGCTTTTTTCCCAGCTTACAATGACGCGGGGACGATCGCGAGCATGATCGTCCTGGCGGATTTGACTTTGCGCGAGATCACCGAGGACTACGAGATCGTCGTGGTCAACGACGGCAGCTCCGACCACACGCCCGAGATCCTCGATGAGATGGCGGCGCTTTATCCTCGACTGCGTATCATCCACCACCGGAAGAACCGAGGGTACGGGGGCGCTCTGCGCTCCGGCTTCTCTCACGCTACCAAGGAGGCGATATTCTATACGGATGGGGATGCCCAGTACGACCCGCGTGAGCTGGCTCTGCTTGTGCCGGCGCTGCGGGACGGGGTGGATGTGGTAAACGGCTACAAGATCCAGCGCTCGGACCCGCTGCACCGCGTGATCATCGGCAGACTATATCATCACGTCGCCAAGCTCGCCTTCGGCTTGAAGATCCGCGACGTGGACTGCGACTTCCGCCTGATCCGCCGACACGTTTTCGACAAAGTGCAACTTGAGAAAGACGGCGGCATCATCTGCGTCGAATTGATGAAGAAGGTTCAGGACGCGGGCTTCGTGGTGGCTGAAGTGCCCGTGCACCACTACCACCGGGCCTACGGCAAGTCACAGTTCTTCAATCTTCGGCGGGTGTTCCGGGTGGGCGTAGACCTCGCCGATCTCTGGTTCGCGCTGGTGCTGCACCGAGGCACTCGGACTATCGCAGAGCCACCTCCGATTCCATTGAGCAAGGACTAGCTCGACAGCCGAACTAGGTGAGCACTATTGATAAACGGAGTGCCGCGACGTCGGACCTGGATCCCACTGCTTTTCTTGTCTGCACTCGTCACCCTGGTCGTCCAACCACTGACCCAGGCGGGACTCCCCACCACCAGCGATGGCACGCTCCATCTTCTGCGCACTGTCGAGCTGGATAGCCTGCTGCGCCAGGGATATCTCTTTCCCCGCTGGGCGGCTGATCTCTGGCTCGGACTGGGCTACCCCCTGTTCAACTTCTACGGTCCCCTGTTTTACTACGTCGCCGAGCTGTTCCGGATTCTCGGCGCGGGTGCCATCGGGGGGTTCAAGATCGCGATCGTGTTGGCCATCGCCGGCGGTGCAGGCTCAACTTTTCTCCTGGCTCGCCGGTTTGTCGGCATGCCAGGCGCGCTCGTGGCGGCCACTGCTTTCACGCTCATGCCCCACCTCCTGCGCGAGCTCTTTCGGGGCGGTGACTATCCCCAGCTTTTCGCTATGATGCTGCTCCCAAGCATGCTCTGGTCCCTGCACCTCCTGGTTGGGAGCCACGACACGGCGGCGAGGAGCGGTCACAGCGCATCCGGCCGGCCAGGGCATTGGAGTCTCCTGCGCATCCTACCCGCCACGGCGGCCGGAGCGGCGCTGCTGCTCGCCCACAACGTCTCCGCGATGCTCTTCGCACCGGTGGTCACCATCTACGCCCTCTTCCTGGTAATCGCCTCCGGAGACCGACGCACGCTGTGGCGCCTGGCGCCGGCGGCCGCGCTGGCGCTAGGATTTTCCGCCTTCTTCTGGCTGCCAGCCCTGGTCGAGAAGAGCGCCACCCAGGTGGATAATCTGCTCACCGGCTACTTTGATTTTCGCAACCACTTTGTGCAGCCATGGGAGTTGTTTGCACCATCTCCAGCGCTCGATTTGGCCACCATGAACCCACCGATGGTCTCCAACGTGGGACAGGCTCAGGTCGTCCTCGCGGCTGTGGCCCTGCTGGCCCTCTGGCCCGGTCTGGCGTTGCCCCGTACGATGCGCGCCCACGTGATTGTCTTCGCGCTGGTCGCGGTGGTGGCCGGCTTGCTGATGCTGCAGATCTCTCAGCCTGTATGGGAGGCATTGCCCACTCTGGCACTTGCCCAGTTTCCCAGCCGATTGCTATCCGTGGTTGGACTTGCCGCTGCTCTATTGGCAGGCGTCGGGGTGGAAATCATGGGTCGGAGATCGCCCCGCCTGGGTATCGTCTACGGTCTGATCGCGGTGAGCGCCCTGGTCTACACGGCTCTCCCTCGCCTCTACCCCACTCCACCGTTCGAATGGCAGCAGGACCCGACGGTGGCAGACATCACGCGCTACGAGCTTCGCACCGGCGCCCTGGGCACCAGCAGCGGCGGTGAGTTCCTACCGCGAGAGGCCAAGCTACGGCCCGGAGCCGGCGCGCTGGTAGATGCCTACCTTGCCGATAAGCCCATCGAGCGGCTGGATCATGCACCCTTGCCGCCGGGTACCAATGGGACAACGTTGCTCCACGCACCGACTCTAGAAAGAGTGCAGTTCGACGGACCCAACGCCTTCGGCGCCCTCTTCAACCTGATCTACTTCCCGGGGTGGCGCGCCTACGTCGACGGGCTGGCGACCGTCAGTAAGCCCATGGAGCCCAGCGCCCTTACACTGGTCGAAGTGCCGGCAGGCCGCCATATCGTGGAACTCCGCTTCGAGGACACCCCCATCAGAACCACAGCCCAGGTGATCTCGATCGGTTCCGCGCTGCTGGTCCTGCTCGCCGTCGCTGTACATCTGCGCCAGCGCCACACCACCGCAAGGTCGGCGGACTTGCCAGCAGGAGACGCGTCCGCTATGCTGTCCAAAACCGCGGGGGTATCCTGGACCAGTAATCCATCCCTGGAACGCGTTCCAGCCTTGGTCCTCTTTCCAGGGCTGTTGGTACTGGTGTTGGCGATGAAGATTGGCTTCGTCGACCCGCAAACCGAATGGTTTCGGACGAACTCGCGCCTCCCGGCGGTTGTAGGACTGGCCCGTCCCTTGCAGCTAGATTATGCCAATGGGATGCGCCTCCTGGGTTACGACCTGAAGGCTCAGCGCGTTCAGCCGGGCGCGACTCTGAAACTGGTGCTGTATTGGCAGACAACGCGCCCGCTGGCGCGCGACTATAGCGTCTTTGTCCACCTTACTCCCATGAACAACGATCGGCAAGTAGCGCAGGCAGATAGCATGCACCCTGGTCCCAACCCGACCTCGCGGTGGCCGACAGATAAATACACGATAGACTTGCATGAGATGCGAGTGCCGCCTGAGGTCGCCCCCGGCCGCTACAGGCTGCAAATGGGAGTGTACGACTCCGGACGGTCCGTTCGCATCCCGCTGCGGGAGGGGCAGGCTAAGAGCGATCCCCTTATCCTGAGTGAGGTGGAGGTGACACGATAGCTCAGACATACCGGCGGGTCCGCTTTACCGTGAAAGGGGCGATCTGATGGACCCCGAGGAATACGGGCGCATGCGCCAGGCCGAGGACGGCCACTGGTGGTACGTGGGCATGCGCTCGATCGTGGATTCCCTGCTGAGCAAGGCCATGCCCACGCCAGGTCTGACAGTGTTGGACGCCGGCTGCGGCACCGGCGCCAATCTGGTCCACCTGGGAGCACGCGGGCAGGTGGTAGGACTCGACCTGGCTGAGGAAGCCTTGTCCTTTTGCCGTCTGCGCGGCAGCCAGAAACTGACTCGCGGATCGATCCAGACCCTGCCCTTCCGTCAGGACTGCTTCGATCTGGTAGTCTCATTCGACGTGCTCTACCACAGAGCGGTATCGGATGACGTCGTGGCCTTGCGGGAGTTCCGGCGCGTTCTCCGCCCGGATGGTCTGCTGCTCCTGCGGCTGCCGGCCTTCCATTGGCTGCGCTCGGCCCACGACAAGGTCATCCATACCCGCCATCGCTACACAACTGCGGAGGTGCGTGATAGGCTGACCGCCGCGGGATTTGCCATCGAGCGGCTCACGTACGTGAACTTTCTGCTCTTTCCGGCCGCCGTGTCCAGCCGGCTGCTGGCGCGGCAGGGTGGCGAGGCGCGTTCCGATCTTGGTCCGGTTCCACCGCTGCTGAACCGCGGTCTCTGCCTGGCGCTTCATCTGGAGTCCCGGCTAGTGCGGCACCTAAACTTACCCTGGGGCCTGTCCGTGATGGCCCTGGCTCGCAAGGGGATAGACACGTGATAGGTAGCGACACGCTGTCCATAGAGGCAGCAGGAAAGCACGCCGCAGTCCAAGCGATGTCGAGGCTGTGGCGCAGTGCGCTCGCCCAAGACCTGGTGTCCATGCTCGTGCTGCTGGTGGCCGCGCTCATCCTTTTTCAGGAAGGGCTCTTTCAGGGCAAAGTCTTCTACGAGTATGACACCCCAGGCTACTATTTCCCAATGGCGGCTCGCGTCGATCAGACGCTCGATACCGGATCGCTTCCGACCTGGAGTCCCTACCTCTTCGGCGGCTTTCCCCTGTTCGCCGACGGGGAGACCAGCATGCTCTCTCCGCTGACCTTGCTTGCCCTGATCGCGCTACCGCTAGGTCAGGCCTTTATATTTTCCTATTTTCTTCGCTTTTTCCTGGCCGGGGCCTTCATGTACTCCTTCGCACGCGCTATCCGTCTGGATCGTCCCGCGTCTCTTGCGGCCGGACTGATCTTTGCGGGAGGCAGCTTCATGGTGGGGCAGATGCACCACCTGAACATGACCGGCGCGGCCCTGTGGCTCCCTCTGATCTTGCGCTTTGTCGAAAAGGCCTACACCACGCGCGGTCGTGCCCGCTACACCTACCTGCTCTTCAGCAGCGTCGCGGTCGCTATGCAGAGTCTGACCTTCCACGTCAACCCTATCTTCATGACCGGCTCGACCGTGGCCGCGTACGTGTTGTTTCGCGCGTTCATCGCTCCTGATGCCCCACGGCAGGCTGGAGAGCCCGCGCCAGCGGCGGATCAGCAGATCAAGACCGCCGCGGTTTCGGAAACCGCGGCGGTCTTGGGCGGAAAGAGAGATCTCGGTGACGGTCTGCGCTTCGTTGCGCTGACCATCGCCATCGTCCCGGCCACCAGCGCAGCCCTGGCCGCCGTGCAACTTCTGCCAACCTTGGAGCTTGGCACACTGTCCATTCGGGCGAGTGGCGGCACCTGGGAATCCGCCTCGAGCTACTCGATCGCGCCCGTGAACCTCATTACCATGTTTCTGCCTTATTTCTTCCGGGCGGTGCCGGGTTACTCCGGCATGCTGTGGGCCTTCTGGGAGACCACTCTCTACGTGGGTATCGCCACCTTGATCTTGGCCCCACTGGCCGTCTTCTTCCGTCGCTGTCGATTTAGCCTGTTCTTCGCGGCGCTTGCCATCCTGAGCCTGCTGCTGGCCTTTGGCAGCTACTCCCCGATTGACCTCTATTGGTACCTCTGGCAACTGCCCGGCATCTCGTCCATGCGCGTTCCCGGTCGTTTTGCCATGCTCTTTGTCTTCTCGTGTGCGATGCTGGCCGCACTCGGTCTGAACTGGCTCACGAGCGTGCTTCGTAGCCGCCAGAGTGGCACCACTGCTCGCGCGAGCGTGCGCGTACGCTGGTGGCTAGCGGCCTGTGCCGGCTTTGGAGTCATCCTCCTGGTTACCTTCACGGCCGCCAGGTGGTACATGCTAGCATACCCCGACAACGCCCTGGCGCTGCTAAAGAGCTACTACCTCAGCATGCGGACCAATACAGCACTGTGGCCCGAAGGCGTTATGCGATCGATCGTCCGCGCCCTTGATGTGTCGAACCCTACTACAGCCTGGTCCTTTATCATCTTCTTCAGCAGTCTGTCCCTTGTCGCGCTCTGGCTACGATTCAGGCAACTCGGACGCCTCTGGAGCGCAGGCATTGTGCTTGTCTTGACGATGGATCTGCTGGTCTTTGCAACCTACTTTCATCCCTCCCGCAACGTCCGCGACTTTGCGCTACCCTCCGGCGCCATCCAGTTCCTCAAGCAGCAGACCGGGTTGACCAGGGTGTACGCCACGTGGCCCAACTCGGCCATCGAGCCAAACGGACTGCTGCAGTTCCAAATCCCCACGGCCGGCGGATACAGCTCTCTGCAAACCGAGCTCAACCGCAACTACACCCGCTTTGCCGACTACCGGGGCGGACTCTTCCTCGATCTGTGGAATGTTCGCTACCGCGTGGTGAAGAATCGGCCCTCCGCCCTGTGGACTCGCGACGACGTAGCCTACGACTCGCTGCGGCCCATGATCAGCGGCGAAGCTGGCAACCGCAACAGTCAAATCAGCCTGGCCGTCCCGGAGGGCGACATCGATGAGCTGAGGGTCGTGAGCGCGATCCGCAACGGGCAGCGCGTGCAGCAAGGAAACACCGTCGGCGAGATCACACTGACGGACGCGGATGGACTCCGCACCTCCCTTCCATTGCGAGCGGGCATAGAGACAGCAGACCTTGCTTATGATCGCCCCTACGCCGGACCGTTTCACCACTTTCGGCCCCAATCCGCATTCTCGCTGCGGCAGTGGAGTCCTCACGGCTCACAGGCCAGCAGCACGTTGTATACGGCCCGCATCGCCCTGCCGACGGCTACAAGCGTCGACCGTATCTATCTGAGCGGGGTGGACGCCGAGGCTTCCCTCGAGGTGTACGGACTGGCGGTCCGCGACGCCGCCACAGGCCAGTTGAGCCAGCTACTAGTCCGGCGCGACGAGAAGCTCGTCTACCAGGATCAGGATGTGCTGATCTATGAGCGCTCCTCCTATATGCCTCGCGCCTTCGTCACGCCCCGGGCTAAGATAGTCGATTCAGACGCCGAGGCGTTGAGCTACATGGCGGAAGCCCCCTTTGATCCCTGGCAGACAGTCGTTCTGATACACAAACCCGACGACAGTCTGGCCGCTGTTCCAATCCAGGATGGAGCGTCCCCGCGCTATGTGTCCGTCAACCCGGTGGCGAGTGTGGCAGCCGACGCTCGGATCACGGCCTACATGCCCGAGGAAGTCTCCGTGCAGACATCCGCGGAGAGCGGGGCCTATCTGGTGCTGACCGATTCTTTCTATCCTGGCTGGCGTGCCTTCATCGACGGTCGGGAGACGCAGATCTACCGCGCCGACTACCTATTCCGCGCGGTGCGTATCCCCCCCGGCCAGCACAATGTGGTGTTCGTCTACGACTCCACATTGATCAAGGTGGGGAAATGGATCAGCGCCATCTCGGGCTCTGCTCTGCTCCTGTTCTTGCTCGTCTCACTCGGAGCACGCATCCGACCTGGAGCCAATTCCTAGCTACTGGACAAAGTATCACGCAAGGGAGGAACGACATGGCAGCAACTCTGACCTACGAGCAATTGAATGTGGGTGACGAGATTCCGGCGGTCGTCAAGAACGTCACCCAGGAAAAGATCAACCGCTACGCCGATGCCTCCGGCGACCACAACCCGCTCCACCTCGACCCAGAGTTCGCCAAGACGACCATGTACGGCGGAACTATCGCCCACGGCATGCTCACCCTGGCCTACGTCTCCGAAATGATGACCAGGTCCTTCGGCAACGGATGGCTGGCGGGTGGCAAGCTGGAGATCAACTTCCTGGGTCCCGTACGCCCAGGCGATACCGTCACCGCCAAGGGCAAGGTCACCGAGAAGATCGAAGAGGACGGTCAGCGGACCGTGCGCTGTGACATATGGGTCGAAAACCCCAAGGGAGACAAGGTCATCGCCGGCTGGGCCAGCGCCCGCTGCTAGTGTGCTGTGCCTGATGAGCTGACGTGTATCTACCTGATCCGACCGAATAGACCGCCAAGCGGAGGAAGATAAGCATGGACAAACCACAGTATGCAGGTTGGGACGACGTGGCGGTGGGTGTCCCATCACCGCCCGTTCAATTCACGCTGACAGCCGAGGTCGTTGAGAAGTACGTGCAGGCGGCTGAAGATTTCAACCCCGTGTATCTGGACGAGCGGGCGGCGCGCGCGGAGGGCTGGGACGCTCGCATCGCTCCACCGACCGCCGCGACCATCTGGGTTATACATGCAGCACAGGCCACCCTGGGTCTCAGAGCAACCACTCCCGGGCGCATCCACGCCAAGCAGTCCTACGAGTTCCATCGCCCCGCCCGCATCGGAGACACGCTGACTACTGTGATAACAACTGTGGACAAGTACATCCGCCGCGAGCGCCGGTACTCGATCAATGAATCCGTCACAACCAACCAGGACGGAGAGCTGGTGGTCATCGGACGGATGACTGTTATCTGGCCGTTCTAGGCACCTCGCCAAAAGTCGGCGGGTCCAGGGCGCAGCGCCTGGCGGGGTCTGGGGTGTCCCCAGAACATGCCTTTCTTTTGGACATGTGCTTTGACTCCCCAGGGATTGGGGCTGAGAACTGGATGTTAGGCGAGGACGGCTCAACCACCTCCCGAATCGCATGGGAGGGTCGTCACACCGAGGGCTCGATCGTCTCTGGCGACAGAACAACCCTGCTCAAGGCTGAGTTGCGTGGGGCTGCGCCCGCACAAGTCGACGGATCCCACTAGGGACGATTGGCTGCGTAGAAGCGGTAGCTCCAGTAGGGATTGCTGAGGCTATTGACAATTACGCCGACGCCCTCGCTGACGGCATCGACGAAATTGCCGTCGCCAATATAGATCCCGTCATGAGAGAGTCCGGGCATGTACGTATTGGCAAAGTAGATGATGTCTCCCGGCTGCAGCGCATCACGACTGACACGCGGGCCGGACTCAAGCTGTGCCCACAAGGTGCGCGGGATCGGACGCCCGGCTTGCTGATAGACATAGTAGACCAGACCGCTGCAATCAAAGCCAGTGCTAGGCGAGGCCCCGGCCCACCTGTAGCGGTACCCGACGAGCTGCAGCGCCAGTTGTGCGACCTCGTCACCAAAGTCGTTTGGCGTGGTATCCGACGGTGCCGGATCGGAGCTGACCAGATCCGCCTCGCCGGAAGGGTCGATGTCACTGCGAACCCCGCCCCGGGACGACACCGTCCGCCCCGAGTCCTCGCCCGAATCCGAGGTCGACGTGCGGTCATCGCTCGTGTCCTGGTCGAACTGCGGCGGCTCGCTGGGTGCTCCGTCACCATCGTTTGCCTGGAGTGTCGGTGACGTGTCGGGAGCAAACGGAATTAGCAAGTGCTGACCGATCCAGAGCGTGTCACTTTCCAGATTGTTGACCTGGCGAATACTCTCCCTGCTCACCCGATACTTCTTGGCAAGGGTGCGAAGGGTCTCGCCTTCCTCCACCACGTGCATGAAGGTTTCAACCGGCATGGGCGAAACAGGTGCTTCTGTTGGGGTAGGGGCCGCGATGCGACCCGATGCGCTCTGGTTGTAGTTGATCAGCGAGGCATGTCGGACTCCGTCGATAGTGGTAACAGCCACTGACCGCTCGTCACGGATGCTCGCCGACGCCATCTGAGGACTCGAACTCGCTGCCACGGCAGCCGCGAATCCAAGCCCCACCAGGGCCGCGACTGCAACACGCGTGATCGGGGCAATCATCCAATTGGTCTGGCTCTGCTGACGCGCGTGGTGTGGGTCGCCCTGCGGACCCCTGGGATGTAGCTGATCGAAAATCGGACCGGCCTCCGAGTTGTGTTGCAGGCCACGCAAGCGCCTCTGTGTGAATGCCATCCGCAGGAATGGGGCTCAGAGTTGCAGGGCGAGCCAGATTTCACCAACTCGACACCTGCCATGCCGAGCCCGCTCAGGAGGGCGGAATCCATTGCCAGAACGGCGGCGTGGTCAACCCACAGGATACCCACCAAATACCCCCTTGGTCAACAGCCAATAGGTCCTGGATGCTTTCGTCTGGAAGTCCGTGTATCGATCAAAAGCCTCTCATCCGCCGATCAAGCGGTCGAGTGCAGGCGTTGCCGGATCGATCCACGCCAGTTGCGGCACCGTCGCGAAGGCACGATCGGCCGAGACGAGCGCTTCGGCCTGGCGGTTTAGCGCGACGGCAGCCAGCACCGCGTCGAACAGCCCCAGATCGGGGCAACGCTCGAACAGAGTCAGACCAAGCTCGAGGTCATCTTCGTGTGTTTCCAGCAATGAGAACGCCACCGCGTACCGCCGAGCCAGAACGGCAGTATCGGTGCGCGAGCGCCGCCGGGCGAGGACATGGGCGAACTCCTGGAGCGTCTCGATGGTGGTGGTCGCCTCAATTGGACTGCCGAGCAGGCGTCCAACCAAAAACCGATGTACAATTACAGTAGAGAACAACGCGAGTCACGCCCTCATGGGGATTCCTGCGCAATGTGCAAACTACAAACGCATGGTGCGTCGTTCCACAAGTGCGGCATCCTGTCGGAAAAAGACCGCTGCGGTTTCGGAAACCGCGGCGGTCTACGGCGGCGGTCCAACTGCGCCGTCTCCGCAGTGTGGTACTGACTTACGGAACGACGCACTTAGCCCATGTCACAATTCGTTTCAGCGCCCTCCGAGCACATGGCGTCCTCAGCAGGAGAAGGCCGATGTCCGACAACTGGAAACCGTCAAACGAGCCTGGTCGCTACGATAAGGCGCGCGTGGGGCAACTCCGGCCCGTCCACCAGGCCGTCGAGAGGCTGCAGCTTCTCCCGCTGCGTTTGCGCCAGATAGGCGGCATTCTTAACGCCCTCACCATGCAGATCGAGGCCGGCGGCGATTCCCCGGAAGTCAACCGGCTGCTGCTCGATGCGCTGCGGGCCGCCGTCCGCCACCAGGCCGACGAGCACAAAGCCGGGACAGTACTGCGTGCCATAGATGCCTTTGAGCAAGCCGAGGCCAAGCGCTGGGAGCAGGTCAGGTCCGGCACGCTGCCACCACCGGTGCTGTCGCCAGAAGAGCAACTCGACGAGCTGATGCAGGAGGGCTACGATCTGCTGCAGGCGAGGCAGCGCACTGCAGCCTGCGATCGTTGGCTGGAAGCCTGGGAACTGGTGAAGCAGATGGCCGACATGAAGGCGATGCACTCGGTCCGTGACTTCGATAAGGCCCATTCCGGACTGTTTCAGTCCGTCTTCAACTGGTGTCAGGATCTGGAGCTCGAGCTCGGGAACGCCGGGCTAGACGATCGCCCATATAATGAGCACCGTCTACGGTATGCACGGGAGTTCCTCGCTCGGTTCCCGAATGAGAGCACCGGCTTCCAGGTCAACTTCGCACGGGCGCAAGGCGAGGCGCTCTGACATCTGGGACGGCGGGCCGAGGCGGAAGCCGTTTACGCAGCATTGATAGAGCACCTGCCAGACGAAGCGTGGGCGTACATCGGCTGGGCCGACCAGTATTGGGTTTTCACGGATTCCCCGAAGGAGTACGCCACGGCCGAAGCGATCCTGAAGCGCGCCCTCCTGCAACCAAGACTGGACGATCGCCGCGGCGTGCTCAAACGCCTGGAAGAACTTTACGGTCAATTTGGAGGGTTTCTGCGACTTCGTGGGTCGCGCCTTCGACTTCGAGCAAGCCGCCGTGTGGAAGCGCGCGATTGGGGACTACGCGCCGGAATTCCGGCGCGCGATCCGGGACCACCGTCGGTGGGGTATGGCAAAGTCGATGATGATGGAAGGACTGGCCCGGGGCTTCGACCTGAGCACCGAGGAAGGACTCAATCGGTGGTTTCGCACGAAACAGGCCGAGCAGATCGCAGAGATCGAGACCGCAAGTGGTGTGGCGCCCGGGGAGAAGATGTCCCTTTTGGACCGGCTTCGCCGGGCTATCGGCCTCGCCGCAGCCGAGGGTGTATCTGGCACGGCGGAATTGGACACTCGGCGGCTCATGAGCGGCGATCTCAGTGACAAAGAGACTTACTACCGTCCGCTCGGCTCTGGTGCCTCGTCAAAGCGCCGCGGAAAGAAGGAGAAGAGCCGGCGCAAGCAGGCTAAAGCCAGCCGGCGGCAGAGCCGGCATTAGCCGCAACTCCACCGACGAGAACCATCCCCCACGGGTGCCCCGCCAACCATCACGGGCGTTCCGGCGCGCCGTGCAGCGCCGAAGCGCCTACCCAACAGCGCAGCCCGTTCTCGTTCCTAGGAGCAACGACCCGGTAGCAGGTTCCAAGCCTGCCCCACAGCACCACCCTCAGGTGATTAGCCACACGCCAATTACAGTCGCCTATGACTATAGCAGGTATGCAGGGTCCCGGCCTGAGCTTTGGGGATAGTGGCAAAGCACAGGAAGCGCGCCGGTGCGGCACCAGATCGCCCTTTGCCTAGTGGGCGATCGGTGCCACGGAATGATAACAAGCCGTTCAGACGCCGATCAAGCGATATAGTGCAGGCGTTTGCTCGGGTTGGCGTTGCTGCATATCATTCTTGCATGATTGGCTCCCATGAACTACAATACTTACGCGGATTACTGTGTAATTGGCGCGCTGAGGCTCTGGAGGTACGGATGATGAGCAAAGTAATAAGTCTCAGACTGAAAGACTATCAAGTGGAATCTCTTGCACGGGCGGCAAGGCGAATGGGACGCTCCCCATCTGAAACCGCCGCTATTCTTCTTTCTGAGGCGTTGCGACAGCGCGACTTCCCTTTCATCGAGTTTCGTGACTCTTCCGTTGGCCGCCAGGCCTATCTCCAGGGCACGCGCCTGACTATATGGCAAATAGTCGAGATTGCCCGGGACTACGGTGGAGATATAGCGAGCACTGCCGAGCACCTTGATACGCCGAAGGTCCAGATAGCGGCTGCGTTGAAATACGCTGCGGCATTCCCGGAAGAGATAGAGGCGGCCATCAGCGACAACGAATGGTCCGCAGATCATATAGAGCAACTCGTGCCGAACGTCAAAGTCATGAACGTCGATGCGCCTTCTGCTTGATGTGCATCTTCCCCGTGCCCTAGCTGAAGCATTGAGGCGACGAGGGACCGATGCTGTGGCACTTGCCGAGTGGGAAGGCGGACGGTACCGAAGTGCGCCTGACATCGTTGTCCTGGCACGGGCGTACGAAGAAGGACGGGTGCTGGTAAGTTGCGATTGCCACACGATTCCACCACTGGTCCAGCAACTCGCCAGCACAGGACAGCATCACGCGGGAGTCATCCTGGTGGCCAGTCGCAGTTTTCGCCCTACCGACGTCGGAGGACTGCTGGAAGCTCTGTGCGGACTAACAGGGCAGGTAGACAATTGGGAGGATGAATTGGTCTTTCTCAAACGCGTTCCCTGAGCGCGCAATCCCACTTCAGGCGGTGATCAACTAGTGTTCGACCACACTGGTTTTGTCATTCTGAGGCGCGCACGCCGAAGAATCCGCGCCCTGGGGATACGGATTCTTCGCGCTGCGGCGCTCAGAATGACAGGAGGCGACTTCTCTGCGGTCGAACACTAGGCTTCACATCTGCGCAGGCCGAGGTGCTAAGAAGTGCACTGCTTGCCGCGGCACGAGGCGCCAACGCCATGCCGACCGAGCGAGACAGGTACGGGCAACGATGCACCGAACGTTTTTGAGGTCGAATTCAGCGATGATCAGGGGCGCACATATGCCAGTCTTGCGCTGCGGGCCGGCCAGTTGATGGTGCTCCACTATCAGCCGATGCAAGCTGCTTGACGAAGGGGAAAGGTTGCTGGGCGATCAGCTATGAAGATCTACACTAGGACGGGAGACAAGGGGGAATCCTCGCTGTTCGGCGGCAAGCGCGTGCCGAAGGATAGCGCGCGGGTGGAGGCATACGGGAGTGTCGACGAGCTAAACTCCCACATTGGACTGGTGCGTTCTCTCAATCCTCCTGAGGAGATCGATCAGATCCTGGCGCAGATCCAGGACGACCTGTTTGTGCTGGGAGGCGACCTCGCCACCCCGCGCGAGCAGGCTGATGCGGGCGTCCCGCGCATTCGGGACGAGGACACGACGAAGCTGGAATCCCAGATCGACCGTATCGACGCCCAGCTCCCGCCCCTGCACGTCTTCATTCTGCCGGGCGGGACAGTTGTCGCGGCTCATCTGCACGTTGCGCGAACGATCTGCCGCCGTGCCGAGCGCAGGGTAGTCACGCTCGCCCGCGAGCAGAATATCGGGACCACGCCACTGACCTACCTCAACCGGCTCGCTGACTTCCTCTACGTCCTTGCCCGCTACGCAAACCACCTCCAGGGCGGCACCGAGACGATCTGGCACCGGCTCGAGCGGCAAGGCAAGACGCAGTCTCCGCCATAGCCGGCGGACACGACTGAGCCATGCTCGACATCTATGCTCTCTCCGCCGCAGACGTGTATCGTGAGCTAGGTGCGTCGTTTCACAAGTGAGACGTCCTTTGTGGGACGTTCTTCAGCGGAAAGAGCAAAAATGGACACGCTTCGACCTCGATGACATCGGGATAGCTGGCGTGCCATCCCCTCTCCTTTCGCAAAGGGAGAGGGAATAGCGCCGCCCGCTCGCTGTACTTGAGGAACGACGCACTTAGTGCTGTGTTACCGATGAATCGATAGTTGGCCATTCCAGCCGGGCCTTTGAGTGTCACCCTGAGCCGCAGCGAAGAATCTCCTACGGCCTCGGCACGAACAACGAGGAGACCCTTCGCTGCGGCTCAGGGTGACAGACTATCAGCTCACGAGTAACACAGCACTAGCATCCAACTCAGCGAGTACCTCAGGCCAGCATGAGCCGCCCTCGTGGCTCTGGAATTGGACGGCCTAGCTCACGGGCCGTCTCGATCCATTCCCTAGCCACCACCTGCGCGTTCGTCAGCGCTTCCTGCGGGGTCATGCCGTCCGCCGCACATCCCGCCAGTTCGGGGATCTCGGCGATGAGGGCCTCGTCCTCGTTGCTCCAGTAAATGATCACTTCGTGCTTTATCAGCGTATCATTCATTCTTGAATCTCTCTTGCCAACCTATACTTGACAATCAGGTCGCGAACCTGTCGCACCTAGTACGGTTTCGCCATTCCATCGTCACGCGGCTGGAGGTTGAGAATTACGACCACGCCGCTTCGCGTGTAGATGTGATGGCTACCGCGTACGCGTTCCGCGAACCCGAGAGCAAGCAGTAGCCCACACAGGTCGGCAAACCGAACGTTTCGATCAGCTATACCGCTCAGCACGCGAGACAACACGAGGCGCAGACGGGCCACTTCATTCCCCCTCAGCTTCGGACACCTCTAGATTACAGCAGGTGTGCAAGTTACAAGCCCAGACCGACCAAAGGAGGGAGTTGATAGGGCTAGAAGCTATCGATGTCAAGCACGGCGAGTCCATACTGGGTGTAGTGCTCGTCGAAAGTGAGGGCGTAGGTGATCCGGAGACGCTCCATGACCACGAAACTGGTGGCATCTGTGAAGGAGAAGTCCTTGTCGTGGTATCGGTAGATCAACTGGCGGGCCTGGTCTTCATCGGCTTCCCTAACTCGGACGATGGTGGTTGTGCTCTGTTCCATCTGCCGCAGAAACGCCACAGCGGCACCATGCCCAAGCCTGGCCAGAAAGAGGGCGTGACACTCGGCGATCACGAAATTGGTGGTGAAGGTCGCCGAGCATTGATCGGTTAGCTTCTGCCAAATCTGCTTGGCGGCCTCGTGACAGGTGTCGCGACGATTGACCAGGGCTAGAAACCCGGCTGAATCGATGAATGCCTGCCGCGGATGACCAGGACTTCTCCTCATGGGCGGTGAGGCGCAAGTGCATCCGTCAGATACTCGTGTATCTTCCTGGCATCAGTGGGTGGATCAGATACTGCCGACCCGATGAGTATTGAGAAGGGATCGTCCTTGGTGAGCGGTTTGCCCCGCATCCCTATGCGTTTGGCAGGTTTGGCAGGGCGCAAAACTGCCAAATCCTCTCCCTCCTTCTCGATCAGAACCGGCTCCTTGTCTGTTACGAGACGGTCGAAGATGCTGTTGATATGCGCAGCGAATTCGTCATAGGCGATGCGTCTTAGTTCTTTTGCCATTCCTGTTCACCTCCCATTCTGGGGACAAGGAAAGTATACCACAAAGGGATACTGGCTGCCGGCGCCTGCGAGAGGCGGCTCCCCGAGCAGGAGTCCAACCTACAACCCAACACCTCTCAGCCTCCAATTCCCCCACCATCCACGATCGAGGACGACAATCCTTCCGACAACACGGCAGGCAAGCCCTGCGACTACCATTAGCTATGAACATCAGATGCCCAGGATCCTTGGTCGAACAGTCGCCCACCCAAGTCGACCAGCCCACCATCGGGCTGGCACAACACTTGCAGGCCGGATGCTTTATTGCTACCGATCAGCCGACCGTAGGTTGCGCCAGCGAGTTACTTATGCTCGACATCTATGCTCTCTCCGCCGCAGAGGTTTATCGCGAGCTGAAGACGTCGCCCCGGGGGCTCGACCCGGAAGAGGCGGCTCGGCGGCTGAGTGAGCACGGGCCGAACGAGATCCGTGAGGTCAGACGCGCGCCGCTGGTTATGCGGTTCCTGGCCAACCTCTACCAGATCTTCGCTATACTGCTGTGGATCAGCGCGGCCCTAGCTTTCCTCTCGGGCTCCTCGGAGCTGGCCTGGGCCATCATCTTCGTCATCTTCGTCAACGCCATCTTCAGCTTCTCGCAGGAGTACCAGGCCGAGAAAGCCGTGGAGGCGCTCAAACAGATACTCCCGGCCAGGGCCAAGGTTTATCGCGGGGGAGAGCAGCAGCAGATACTGGCCCGCGAGCTGGTGCCCGGCGACGTCATGTCGCTGGAGGAGGGCGATCTGATCTCGGCTGACGCCCGTCTGGTGGAATCATTCCAACTGCGCACCAATAACGCCGCGCTCACCGGCGAGTCCGAGCCCGTGAGCCGAACCACAGACCCGCTCCAGGCCGGCAAGTATGCCCTGATCGAGGCCACCAACCTGGTTTTTGCTGGCACCTCGGTGGCCTACGGCTCGGGTCGCGCGGTGGTCTTCGCGACCGGTATGCAGACGCAATTCGGGAATATCGCCGGACTGACCCAGGGGGTCAAGGAGGAGCCCAGCCCTCTGACCAGGGAGGTCAACCGGGTGGCGCTCCTGATCGCCGGCGTGGCGGTCTGCGCGGGCATTCTCTTCTTCGGCGTAGGGACGCTAGTGGCCGGGCTTAGCTTAAGGGACAGCCTCGTCTTCGCCATCGGCATGATCACGGCCAACGTGCCGGAAGGTCTGCTCCCTACGCTCACCCTCGCCCTGGCCGTGGCCGTCCGCATCCTGGCCCGTCGGCACGCCATCGTGAAGCGTCTGACCTCGGTGGAGACGCTGGGGAGCACCAGCGTCATCTGCACGGACAAGACCGGCACGCTAACCCAGAACCAGATGACCGTCCGCGAAGTCTGGGTGGACGACCGCGTGCTGGACGTAACCGGCGTGGGGTACCGTCCGATGGGCGATTTCGTTGCGGATGATCATCCGGTGAGCACCACGCAAGCGCCCGAACTCCCCCTGCTTTTGCGTGCTGCCGCCTTCTGCAACAACTCCCGACTCATCCCGCCGAAAGAGCCGACCCAGGACTGGGGCATAGTGGGCGACCCTACCGAGGCCGCTCTGCTGGTGGCCGCTCAGAAGGGCGGGCTGGACCGCGCGTCGGCGCTCCAGGCCGAGCCGCGCATCTACGAGCTGCCCTTCGACTCGCAGCGCAAGAGGATGACGACGATCCATCAGCAGGGCAACCAGCGTGTCGCCTACGTCAAAGGCGCACCGCGCGAGGTGCTGGAGCTTTGTACCACGATCCTCCTGGCAGGTCAGGAGCACCCTCTCGACGATGAGCTGCGGAGCCGGATAATGGAGCAGAACGACGCCTTTGCCGGCGCCGCGCTCCGCGTGCTGGCCGCGGCCTATCGGCGCCTGCCATCCGACCTGGATTTCCATTCCACGCCGGACGTCGAAACGAAACTGACCCTCCTGGGACTGATGGCCATGCAGGATCCGCCCCGGCCCGAAGTGGCCGGGGCCGTGGAGCTCTGCCACAAGGCCGGCATCCGCGTCATTATGATCACCGGCGATTACGGCCTCACGGCCATCTCCATCGCTCGGCGCATCGGTCTGGTTCAGGATCGGGCCCGCATCGTCACGGGCATGGAGCTGGACCGCATGTCAGAAGAAGAGCTGGGACGCGTGCTGGACGCGGGCGACGTGCTCTTCGCGCGGGTCGCTCCAGAGCACAAGATGCGCATAGCCGCCGCTCTGCAGGCACGCCGCAACATCGTGGCCATGACCGGCGATGGCGTCAACGACGCGCCCGCTCTCAAGAAGGCCGACATCGGCGTGGCTATGGGCATAGCGGGAACCGACGTCGCCAAGGAGTCGGCCCAGATCATTCTCACTGACGACAACTTCGCCACTATAGTCTCGGCGGTGGAAGAGGGGCGCGTGGTCTACGACAACATACGGAAATTCTGCGTCTACATCTTCGCGCACCTAGGGCCGGAGGCCGTGCCGTTCATCTTCTTCGCCCTCTTCCCGGTGCCCCTGGCCATTACGGCCATGCAGATCCTGGCCATCGACCTGGGGACCGAGACATTACCCGCGCTGGCGCTAGGGCTGGAGCGGCCGGAGCCCGGCGTTATGTCGCGTCCACCCCGCAAGAGTACCCAGCGACTGATCGATACGCCTTTGTTGGTGAGAGCTTACCTGTTCTTCGGCGCCATCGAGTCGGTTCTGGTCATGGCCGGCTTCTTCCTGGTTCTATATCTCGGCGGCTGGAGCTGGGGCATACCGCTGGCTGGCAACGATCCGCTCTACCTGCGGGCCAGCACCGTGGCCTTCCTGGGCATCGTGGCCACGCAGGTCGGGACCGTATTCGCGGCGCGCACCCAGCATGTCTCCGTCTTCACCGTGGGGCTTTTCAGCAATCGTTGGGTCGTCTACGGCATCGTCTTCGAGCTGCTGATCACCCTGGCACTGGTCTATCTTCCACCCCTGCAGGCCCTGTTCGGCACCACGGGAGTGGGCTGGCCGGAGTGGCTCCTGGTGGCCACGTTCGGTCCGATCATTCTGGCGGCCGATGAGCTCCGTAAGTGGGGCGTCCGACGCACAGAAGCTACCTGAACCTATCAAGCGGAGGTATGAAGAGATGCGTGTCGTGATCGTCGGCTGCGGTCGCGTGGGCGGACAACTGGCCAGCATGCTTTCGTCGGAGGGTCACCACGTCGCGATCATCGACCGCGACCCGCGGGCCTTCCGGCGGTTGTCCAAGACGTTCTCCGGGCAGGCCATCGAGGGAGTCGCCTTCGATCTGAGCGTTCTTGAAAGCGCCGGCATTCGGCAAGCGGATGCCTTTGCGACCGTGACCAGCGGAGACAACACCAACTACGTGCTGGCCGCCCTGGCGCGTAGCCGCTTCAATGTGCCGCGGGTGGTGGCTCGCATCTACGATCCCGTGCGAGCGGACATCTATCGGCGGCTGGGCGTGCCGACTATCTCCTCTACCGTCTGGGGAGCCAACCGGCTGCGTGAGCTGCTCACCTACTTCGGATTGACCAGCGTCTTGACCATCGCCAACGGCGAGCTGCAAATCTACGAAGCCGAGATCGGTCCACTCCTGGCCGGCCACCTGGTTCAGGAGCTCACCGTCCCGGAGGAGATCCAGGTCGTGGACATCGTGCGCGGGGGCACGGCCTTCCTACCCACTCCTCTGACGCCGCTGGAGAATCACGACTTCGTCCACGTGGCCGCGGTATCGCACGCCACCAGCAAGCTGGAGCAAATGCTGGGACTGGCTTGAGTAGAGGCAAGGAGGAATCAGTCATGAAGATCCTCATCGTCGGTGGGGGACAGATCGGACAGCATCTGGCGCAGTATGTGCACGAGGACGGTCACACGGCGATCGTGGTCGAGAAGGCGCGGACCCAAGCGGAGAAACTGACCGAGGAACTGGGGCCCGCGATCAAAGTGATGGAGGGCGACGGGGCAGATCCAAAGGTGCTGGAGTCCGCGGGCATTCGCGGCGCCGACGTCGTCTACGCGGTCACCGGTGACGACGAAGATAACCTGGTGGTCTGCACACTGGCTAAATTCGAGTTCTCGGTGCCGCGCGTCATCACCCGTGTGAAGAATCCGAAGAACCGCTGGATGTACGCGGAAGATATGGGCGTGGATCTGGCCCTCAATCAGGTGGAGCTGATGGCCAAGCTGCTCGAGGAGGAGATGACCGTCGAGCACCTGGTCACCCTATTACGCCTTCAAGAAGGGCGCATCGCCCTGGTGGAGGAGACAATCGGGCCCCAGTCGAAGGCCGTGGGACGCAGCATCCCGGAGTTGCCCCTACACGGAGAGTGCATCGTGGTAGCGATCCTGCGCAGCGGGAAGCCCCTCCTGCCCACGGGCCAGAATCCGTTGCAGCCCGGAGACCGTGTCCTGGCGCTCACCAGCGTAGAGCAGGAGTGCACCCTGGCGACAGCCCTGGATTGAGCGCCGCTACTTGCGGCGCGACAGAGCCTCCACCTCGTCCGGGGGCAGTTGCAGCATCTGAATTAGGCCCATGGCGATGTCCGACGCCACCCCCCAGCGAGTTCTCTGCCGATCGGCGGATTCGCTAACCGCCTCGGCGTCCTTATAGGCGTTCCACTCCTTGCGCTCCCAGCGCAAAACGTAGGCGATGATGTCGCGCTCCCGCTCCGTTAGATCCATGTTCCCCTCACAACCCCAACTCTGCCGCGATCCCCTGCATGGCTCCCAAGGCCACTTCGACGAACTCGTCCAACGGCATGCCCAGACGATCGCAGCAGGCAATCTGGGTGCGATCGGCGCCCCGCGCGAAGCCCCTTCTCTTTGTAGCGATTCAGTACGAACTAGTGTTCGACCACAGAGAAGACGCTACCTGTCATTCTGAGCGCCGCAGCGCGAAGAATCCGTATCCCCAGGGCGCGGATTCTTCGGCGTGCGCGCCTCAGAATGACAAAACCAGTG
>SCTZ01000093.1 GCA_004297765.1 Chloroflexota bacterium
GGAATGCGCAGCTTCGATGAGTTGCTGCTGCAAGACGCGGAGATCGAGCCGACCGAGGTCGACGATGGGGATCTCAACGTGATCATGTTCACCGCGGGCACCACCTCGCGACCCAAAGGCGTGATGATCCGCTACGGGGATCTGGCGAGCTACGCCCTGAACACGGCCGAGCCGGTCAGCGAAGATGACCACTATGCCCAGCTCCTGGTAGCCCCGTTCTACCACATCGCGGGACTGACCGCCATCATGCTCGCTCCGTACTCGGCCCGACGGATGGTTCTGTTGCGGCAGTTCGATCCCGTGCGCTGGCTGGAGACGGTCCAGAAGGAGCGCATCACCCACGCCTTCGTCGTACCGACCATGCTCAAGCGCATCATCGACGAGCCCAGCTTCGGTCGCTATGACCTCTCCAGCCTGGAGATGCTGTCGTACGGCTCGGCCGCGACGCCACCGGGCGTGCTCCTGCGCGCACTGGAGCTCTTCCCGCGCAGTGTGGGCTTCATCAATGCCTACGGTCAGACGGAGACGACGGCCACGGTGTCCATGCTAGGTCCGGACGACCATCGTCTGGAGGGCACGCCGGAGGAGGTCGAGCGCAAGAAAAGCCGTCTGCGATCGATCGGGAAGCCGCTGCCGGATGCGGAGATACGCATCGTGGGGGAGCAGGGTGAGGCGCTTCCGGCCGGACAGATCGGTGAAGTGGCCATCCGCACCGCCCGTGCCACGCAGGGCTATCTGGCGAAGAAGGGCGAAGAGGGTCACATCGCGAAGCGTGATGCCGAGGGCTGGCTGTACACGTCGGATCTGGGGTGGATTGACGAAGAAGGGTACGTTTTTCTGGCGGGGCGCAAGTCTGACATGATCATCCGGGGTGGGGAGAACATATCGCCGGAGGAGGTCGAGGCTGTCCTGTATCGGCATCCTGATGTAGAAGATGTGGCCGTCGTTGGCGTGCCCGACGATGAATGGGGTGAGCGTGTGGTCGCTGTCGTGGTGCCGCGTCGGGAGAGTGCGGAGAAGCCGAGCGCCGAGGAGTTGATCGGCTTCTGCCGAGAGCGTCTGGCTAGCTACAAGAAGCCCTCGGCGGTGCATTTGGTCGATGAGTTGCCGCGCTCCGATCTGGGCAAAGTGCATAAGAACATTTTGCGGGAACAGTTTACATCCCGCCGAGGCGAGGCCTGGAGCGCGTCGCTCGACCCGATCGCCAACCCATAGCGCAGGAGTCCAGCGCTAGCAGACACCCTACTCTGCCGCAATCAGCGATAGGGTGCAAAACCCTATGCTGCGCGGGAACGTCCGCGCCTCCTGCGGATGAAGGCTCACTGTTCGCCTCTTGCCTGGCCTGGACATAACGATACTACAAGCATATCGAGCCACCGAACGATAGTTCGGCATCATCATGCCATATCAGACGACCGGGCAAGAGTTTTCGGCTGGATTTCTTGTGGCTCATTCCCGTGCTCCGATGCCAAGAGACCATCAGCGTATTAACGACTTCAGGGAGGACCAGGGTCGATGATTGAGTCGCTATTGCTCACCGCCGATCAGAAGATGTTCCGCCAGGTCATTCGCGACTGGTGCCAGAAGGAATGGCTCCCCCGCCGCGAAGAGTACCTGCGGGCGGGGCCGAAGGAGTGGCCGTGGGAGGATGTCATCCTACGGCAGATGGGCAACCTGGGTGTTCTAGGGCTGCGCATCCCCGAGGAGTACGGCGGGACCGGCGGTGGAACAGTGGATCAGGTGATTCTCTTCGAGGAGGGCGGTCGCTACCAGGTGCCCTTCCCGCTGACCAGCATCAGCGCCACCTGTAAGAACCTGGCCGAGTTCGGGAGCGAGGATCTCAAGCGCGAGTGGCTGCCCAGGCTGGCCCGGGGCGAGATGCTAGGGGCTTATGCCCAGAGCGAGCCTGACGCTGGCTCCGACGCGCCCGCTATGACGACCACGGCCGTGCTGGACGGGGACGAGTGGGTCATCAACGGGACCAAGCGCTGGATCACCAACGCGGAGTATGCAGGCGTCTTTTTCGTGGTGGCCAAGACCGATCCGTCCAAGCGGGGCGATGGGATCGGTGCCTTCTGGGTCGAGCGAGATAGGCCCGGCTTGACGGTGGGCAAGCTGGAGGAGTTGATCGGTTGGAGGCTGGCGCCCAGCAATACGCTCTACTTTGAGAACTGTCGTGTCCCCAGGGACCACCTCGTGTTCAAAGAGGGCGGAGCTTTCCGGCGCTTGATGCACGAGTTCAACGGGGAGCGCTGCGGGAACTCGGCCTTCTGCCTGGGATACGCCGAGGCAGCCTTCGAGATGGCGCTGCAGTATTCCCAGGAGCGGGAGGCCTTCGGACAGCCCATCGGAAACTTCCAGGGCATTCAGTGGATGCTGGCCGATATGTCCGTGCAGATCGAGGCGGCCCGTCATCTGATCTACCACGCGGCGTACAACATGGATCAGGGTAAGAATGTGGCCCGCGAGGCCGCCACGGCCAAGCTATACACCAACGAGATGGTGCGACGTGTGTGCGACGACGCCATCCAAATCCACGGAGCGAACGGTGTGAGTTGCGAGTATCGAGTGGAGAGCCTATGGCGCGACGGGCGGGTTTTGAACTTCGGTGGCGGCACGCCACAGATCCTGCGCAGCCGCATCGCCAACGAGCTGATGAAGCGGAAGGACTAGGCCGAGGCGTGATGGCTACGCGGTCCCCGGCTTGTCCTCCGTCAGCATCGGACCTGGCTGCAGCGACTCGCCCACTATTCTGGGGCGGGAGACGGATCCCGCAAATCCGAAGGTGGTCGAAAGCCTTGGCTCATGCTCAGAGTGAGCAACTTATACCAATTGCCCGCCGTGACTTCCTACGTCGCTGAGTCTTGCCCTCCAGCACCACGATCCGTCTGGCGCAATCAGCCTAGCTTGCTGCGCCAGACGGATCAAGCCTTAGTGCGGTGCAGCCATCAAGCCGAAGATCTCCCGTATATCGTCCACCTGCTCGAGCTTTTCGAGCATGGTCAGGACGGCTTCTGCCTGCGCGGCGGAGATTGTCTGTGAGAAGGCGACGTTGGCCCGGAACTTCTGCCTCATCTCTTCGGTCGTCGGTTGGCTCTGGGGACCGCCGCGAGGCATGTCGACAGATGCCGACAGTCGCTCTCCACGCTTCGTCGCCACCGTGATGGTGACCGCAAGGGGTTTCTCCGGCGCGGTCTTCGTGGCCCGCATCCTGATCTTCCCGGCGAGACGGTTGACCTCTGGGTCCTGAATGAACGTGTCGGTGAAATGCTCCAACGTCACGCCACGCCGGAGCAGCGCATTGGCCACATTATACTGAAGGCTGAAGCCGGCGCTGATCTGAAGGATCTCACCAAACTCAAGAGATGGCCGAATGGCCGACGAGCTGGCGACCCTAGGTGAGACCTCGACTGTGATCTCAGCGATATCTTCGGCGCGTACGTCATGCTGCTGGACCAGCTCCAGCGCGCACGCGGTTGGCGCCTGGTTCAGCAGGCAGCACGGAAATAGCTTGAAGGTACTGTCGGCATAGAACGTTCTGCCCAGGTCCCGCGTCAAAACCTCAGGACGCGACGTCTGGCTGTACAGGGAGAAGTACCCATACTCGCCAAGCAGCGGCTCCTTCACCCCAGTCCAGCCCCGGCTCGCCAATTCGGCCGATAGTATCCCACCGCGGGAAGCCAGCCCGTGTTGTAGCTTGAAGCCGTGGGTGAGCTCTTTGAGGCTACCTTGAGAACCTGCCACCTGGTCGAGCATGATGCCAAAGGCGTTTGTCATCTGGTGCGTTTCCAGTCCACACAGCTTGCCGGCCGTCGCGGTGGCCCCAAAGATCGTAACCGTGCCGATAGAGGACCAAGCCGAAGCGGCCGAGTAGTTGGAAGCGGCGAGGACTCTAGCGGCGATGTCGTCGCCGAGAATCAACGCTGTAAGCAGTTCCTTGCCTCCCAGACCCTTCTGCTCAGCCACGGCAAAGGCTGTAGGGATGGTCGTGGAACTGATATGACACGGGTAGTACAGTCCCTCCACAAATGGTCCGAGAGGGTCGAAGTCGAAGGCGCTGGACAGGACGCTGTTCGCCATCGCGGCGTTGTGCGCCGGAACCCTGTCACCATAGGGCAAGATGGTGCTCTCTGGTTTCCCGCCCCAGTCCCTGACCAGGTCCACCATCATGATCCAGTCACGTGCACGCGTCCCGGCGATCAAACACCCCAGGGTATCAATGACGCGATTCTTGGCGTCGTTCACAGTTTTTGGCGGAAGGGCGTCGAACTCGGTCTCGACCAGGTGCGCAACTAGTTGCTCGATAATCTTCATCGTCGTCTCCCCGACCAGGGATGCTCAGCCAGCCTAGGGCTTATCGGGAAAAGTGAGCAGCGTCATCAGCTCCGTGATGTCCTCCACCTTCTCCAGCGATAGGACGATCTCCGCGACGCGCTCGGCTCGTTCTTGAGAGAGAAGCCCTTGAGTAGATCGCATATACTTGTTGACAACTTCCGCGTCCGTGAACTCGATCGGATCTGTGGCCTTCGGACATATCTTCTGGTATTCCCTGCCATCCTTCAGTCGGATGGTGATGGGGATCTCCCCCCCCGCCAGCCCGGGACCGTCCCATTCCGGGTGGACAACCATGCGCACCTTGTTTCGGAAGGCGATGACCTGTGGGTCGTTCGCCCTTTCGGTCGTATAGCTCTCCATCCATGGCGTCCCATCCAGAAAGCAGCAGGCGATGCTGTGTGGCAGGCTGAACCGTGCCTCGTCCTGATCTTTCGGGTGATGGAACCGTACCACCTTCGTCAAGCCTGGGTAAACGTGGACCTGGACGCTTTCCACTTCGTCCGCGACGATGCGATGGGTCCGTATGAGCTCAAGAACCCCCTCAATCGGGTGCATCTCGACAAAGCAGCATGGATATCTCTTGATCCCGATGTCCCTCACACGATAGGGTTCTCCCAGCTTCAGATCCGGGTACGTCACCCCCGCCACGGCGTCCAGGTACCCCATTGGTATCTCCAAGATGTCCGGTTGTCCGGTAAGGCCGTGCTTGGCCAGCATGGCCGCGGCGATAGCGTTCCGTCCGGATAGCCCGGCTTCGTAGAGATGTGCACCCGAACCGGTTTGCGACACCAGCCCGCAGGCGTGGGAAGCGGCGACGCTCACCGCCATGACGGTTCCGTCGACGCCGAGCTTCAACATCTTGGCCGAAGCGGCCGTCACTCCGATTGTGCAGTAGGCCGAAGCGGCGAGCAGACCTCGTTTCAGCATAGGAATAGAGGCCAAGCCTAGCTTGGAGGCGACGTCCCAGGCGATCACAAAGGACTCGAGGACATCTGGTCCGGAGATGTGGAGCTTCTCTCCGAGCGCGAGGATGCCGGGAAAGATACCCACGCTGTACGTGCCCTCAGGGAATGTATCGTCCTCCAGTTCTGTGGCATGGGCCGCGGTTCCGTTGGCCAGGGCGGCGTACTCCGTGGACGTGCGCAGACCGGTGCCGAGAACGCCGGCTTCCTGGGGAGCCGCGCAGTCTTTCACGTAGCCAACGACCGCTCGTCCGGTCTTGGTGCCAACGCCAGCAAGGGTCATGCCCACACCACTTAGGAGGACGTTCTTGATATGTTTCACAACGGCTGGGTCAAAGTCTTCAAAGCTCGTCTTGTAGGCGAACTCGGCTATGTCTCTTGTCGTACCCACGGATGATCTCCTCCCTGGTTATTTAGATAGCAGCCGTGTGGCTTTGTCCCTGGCCCTCTTCTCATCGAGGGCCTTTAGCATCTTCTCTGGCGTGATAGGCAGGTCGGTCATCCAGACACCGACAGCGTTGTGGATGGCGTTGACGATGGCCGGGATGGTGGATACCTGGGTCCCCTCCCCCGATTCCTTCGCACCAAAGGCGCCCTTGGGGTCCCCAGTCTCGACAGAACACGAGATCATTTCCATCGGTACGTCGCCCGCGGCGGGAATCCCATATCCCGTGAGGCTCGGATTCAGCGTGCGTCCATCTTCTTCAATGCACTCTTCGAAGATCGTGTGCCCCAGTCCCCCCGCGATGGAGCCTTCGTGCTGCCCCTCTACCGCCAGCGGGTTCAGAGCGAAGCCGCAGTCGTGGGCCACCACCATCTTGGTGACGTTTACCTTCCCGGTCTCCGTGTCGACCTCCACCCAGGCGGCCTGCGTGCCAAAGCTGTAGGCGCCCGCCATGTCACCCTTGCCAGTATCGAAGTCGATAGGATCAATGTCCTGCCCCCAACTCCCCGTGCCGATCACCGTCGTCCCGGCGCCGTGGCTCACGGTCAGACGAGCCAGATCGCGAAAGCGCATGGACCTGTCCGGCGCGCCTCGGACGAAGACGCGCCGGTCCCGGAACTCGATGTTCTCAGGGCTCGCCTCGAGCAGCTCGGCCGCCACGGCGGCCAGTTGATCTCGCGCGTCCTCTGCCGCGATCTTGGCGGCGTTGCCCGCGGTGGAGCTGACGCGACTGCCGTAACTACCGGGGTCGAGAGGGGTCAGGGCGCTGTCGGTCTGCGGCACGTACACGTCCTCCAGCCGGATCCCAAGGATCTCGGCCGTGATCATAGCCAGCACGGTCTCCGAGCCCTGGCCGGAGTCGGTGGAGCCAGTCATTAGCGAGACGGTGCCGTCCTCGTGAACCTTGATGACCGCCGTGCAGCAATTGTGGCCCCGCAGGCGGACACCAGAGCAGAAGGAGTTGCAGGCCACGCCCACACCCGTCGCGAAGCGGCCCTGAAGCTCCTTCGCCTTCACTGGCCAGGGGCGGAACTCGGCCGTCCAGCTCACCCGCTTCAGCGCTTCGTCGATCGTCTCCTGGAGCCCACAGCTTCCGATCTTCATGCCGTTGGGCGTAGTATAGCCCGAGTAGACGGCGTTCTTGCGCCGGATCTCCACCGGGTCGATGCCCAGTTCCTCCGCTATCATCTCCAACTGGACGTCCGCCGCGTAGCGGACCTGCTGGACGCCGTTGCCCCTCTGGGCTACCGACACTGGGCGGTTGGTGTATACACGATACCCATCAAAGCGCACGTTGGGCACCATGTACGGGAGATTGAGGAAATAGAAGGCGTTAGCGATAGTGGTAGGGCCGACCCCTGTGCCGGCGCCACCGTCCGCGATAATACGACAGTCGTGGGCCATCAGTGTGCCGTCCTTCTTGACCCCCGTCTTCAACCAGACGATCATGGGGTGCCGTCGCCGGTGGGCGAAGAGGATCTCCTCCTGGGTCAGTACAATCTTGACCGGTCTTCCCGTCTTCTTGGAGAGCAACACCGCGCAGAAGTCCAGGGGATATGAGCCGTTCTTGCCGCCGAAGCCGCCGCCGATGTAGGGTTGGATAACACGCACGTTGCTCAGCGGAACGTCGAAGCAATTGGCCAGGTTGCGGTACAGGAAGTAGGGGCTCTGCTTGGAAGGCCAGACGGTGATGTGATTGGGCGGCTCCCAGCTCGCCACGATGGCGTTGGGCTCCAGGAAGCCGTGTAGCACCGACTGGCTGTGGAAGCGGTCCTCCCGCACGTAGTCCGACTCCGCGAAGCCCCGCTCCACGTCGCCGAAGTGGACCTTCATATGCACGCTGACGTTGCCCGGCTTGTCCTCGTGCACCAGGGGCGCACCCTCGCGGAGCGCCTGCTCTGGATCGAAGACAGCCGGGAGGGGCTCATACTCGACCTGGATCAGCGCGAGGGCCTCCTCGGCGATTTCCTCGTCGATGGCCGCGACGGCCGCGACCTCCTCGCCGAGGTAGCGCACCTTGTCGCGGGCGAGGGGGAACTCATCACGGGTGATGGGCGTGAGTCCATACCGGAAGTTTCCGAAGTCGGCGCCGACCACCACGCCGCGGACGCCGGGAAGTCTCTCGGCCAGACTGGTATCGATGTTGAGGATCCGGGCGTGGGGGTGCGGGCTGCGCAGGATCTTCCCGTGGAGCATGCCCGGCAGCACCAGGTCGGCCGCGTAGTTCGCTTTGCCGGCGACTTTCGCGGGCGCGTCTACCCGCGGTAGTCGCTTGCCCAGGACAGCATATTCAGGCACGTTGTGTTCCCCTTTCCCTCGTTCGTGCTAGATCGCTGGCTCATCGTGAATCGGGTCTGGTTAGTCCGACGAGGGCAGTGGCTTGGCCTGTTTGATCTGCATTTCTTTGTCGCAGCAATGGAACAAACCCTCGCCCCCTTTTGTACACAGGACCTCGGTTCCACACTCTTCGCAGATGTATCGCCTTCCCAGTTGATTTGCCATTGACGGTCTCACACCACCTTCGCTTTAAGCTTGGGCCGCGTACCGGTCCCGAAACTATCTTGGGGTCCGCAGTGCGATCTCCCCGATTTCGCCACGCGGTACCGCGCGGCCATCCGTGTCCACGATCTTGAGCTCGACGTTGGAGAGCGATCTACCAACCAATCTATGGCGCTGCAGCTTCTCTTCCTCGAATCCGTAAGTGAAACTGGGGGCTAATCAAGCTATCAATACTGGACGACGCTTTCCCCCTTCTTTGCAACTAAAGGCACCAGAGTAGAACGGGCTCCCGGGTCCCGCGCCAGGAAATGAGGGGTACTGAAACGACTGAATCATCGTGCGCGTGTCAGACCAGGCAGGACGCGAATGGAATCCAAGCAATCCGTCTTAAATGTCGCGTTTGATCACGGTACCAGCAACAACAGGATCAATCGTTCATCTTACAGCGCCATTATAGCACATCGTGTCAAGCCCCTGCACCCAAATTCGTGAGTCGGATTCGGGGAATGGTATGGGGCCGACCAGGAGAGGAGGGTGAGGCGTACCCGGCGGCTGACCGTCAGATGAAGAAGCCGTCCAGTGACGTTGGTCAATACTGATCAACCGCTAAATGTGCGCATGGAGGTGAGCGATGTCATAGACGCTGCCGAAGGGCCTCGGTTTCCGGGGGATGGGCTGCGGGAGGAGATCACGACGCGTGCGGGTGATTCGCGATGGTGATTCCTGGAGGCAGCGAAGACAGTTGTGGTTGCGGACATCGCGGCCGCTTGTTCCCGTCCTGCGGTTACCCCTGCCCTACCGTCACGAGAAGCCGGAGACCATCACGAGCATAGCACCTGAATCATGGCTGGTCGTGGAGGTGCAGACCTGGTCTATCTGGGTGCACAGCCAGCGGCAGGCTGAAGTAGAAGGTTGAGCCTTCACCTTCTTTGCTCTCGAACCACATCCGACCGCCATGGCGCCTGATGATCTCGTGTGAGATGTAGAGCCCAACGCCCATCCCCCCATAATCGTATGGCGTGCCGGTGTGGGCGCGGTAGAAGCGCTGGAAGATGCGAGACTGCTTGCCTTCAGGGATGCCAACGCCGCGGTCCCGCACCGACACGACGACCTCACGCCCGCGGATGTACACGGCCACGTCGACCTCGCCTCCCTGGGGCGAATACGTGATCGCGTTGCCCAGCAGGTTGACCAACACCTGCTCCAGGCGATCCCGGTCGCCCTGGATCGCCACGGGCTCCGCCTTGATCAGGCGCAGATTGTGCCTGGTTGTGGTCAGGGATAATCGATCGATGACCTCCTCGACAAGCTTGGCGAGATCGGTCAACTCCTCCCGCAGCTCCAGTTGCCCTAGCTGCAGGCGAGAGATGTCCAGCAAGTCCTCGACGATCCGGGTGATGCGATCCGCCCCGCGGTCGATAGCGTCGAGGACCCTGCGCCGTGCGGGTGGAAGGCTGTCGTTCCCGCGGAGGAGGGTCTGCGTGTAACCCTTCACAATTGTGACGGGCGTTTTCAGCTCGTGGGCCGCGACGAGGATAAACTGGTCCTTGAGCCGGTCCAGCTCGGTCAGCTCGGTGACGTCTCGGGCCACCTCGACCGCGCAGACGATCTGCCCCTCTTCGTCGCGGATTGGCGCCGCGCTGGCTCGTATGTACACGTCCTTCCGCGTCTGCACATCGTGGATAATGGCGTTCTGCGTCGTGATTTCCCCCGCCAGTGCGCGGATGAGCGGCAACTCCTCATAGCGTACTGGGGTCCCATCCAGCCGTCGCAGCTGCAGTCGCTCAGGGAGCTCTGCCAGCGAATGCTCGATCTCCGCGACGTCGGTGAGACCGAACAGCCGCAGGCCGGCAGCATTGACCAGAGTGATGCGACCAAGGGCATCGGCAACCAGGACGGCGTCGACCATGTTGTCGAGTACACCTTGCAACTCAGCAGCTCGCCGTTGGGCCACCTCCGCCAGTTCCTCGATCTGTCGGCGGGCTTTGACTTGCTCGGTGGTCTCTAAGCCCAGGAATAGGAAGGCATCAGCCTGTCCGTCGACACCATGGATGGGGACTATGTCGTACGTGAAGTCAAATTCCTCGAGAGGACCTTCGGGTGTTCGTCGCATGATAGCACGCTCTTCGGCGCAGTGAAAGGGCTCGCCGGTACGCCAGACGTGCTCGAGAGCCCGCAGCAGATCGGAAGAAACCAACTCGGGAAACGCCTCTGCCAAGCTTTTCCCCAGCACGAACCTGCCCGGGAATTTGGCCTGGCCGGCCGCGTTCGCCAACTCGTAGACAAAGTCGGGCCCACGCAGGAGTATGATGGCGGCAGGCGCGTTGTCCAGGATGGACTGGAGGAGTTGGCGTTGTGCGGTGGTTTCGTTGAGAATCCGCTCGCGTTCCCGCTCGGCGCGCTTGCGCTCGGTGATGTCACGCGCGAAAACGAATAATCGTCCGCCGTCGCGCTCCAGATAGGTGACGCTAAGCTCGATGTCGATGACGCCGCCGTCCTTACATCTGTGGCGAGTCTCGAAGCGGTCCGAGCCTGCTACCCGGATGCGCTGGATACGTCGTGCGATCTCCTCCGGTGTCTCAGCCGCATCGATATCTTGGACACGCATCGCCAGCAACTCGTCGCGGCTGTAACCGATCCTGCGGCAGTACGCTTCGTTCGCGTCCAGGAAATGACCTTGCGCATCCGTCACCCAGAAGCCATCCATAGTGGTGCGCAAAATGGTCGCGTATTGCTCTTCTGCCTGCCTCTGCTGCGTGATGTCGCGGAAGACCGCATTTGCGCCGACGATGTGGCCCTGCGCATCCCGTACCGGGCGGGCCGTGCAAGAAAGGTAGACCTCGCTGCCGTCCGGCTTGCCCAGGATGAGCTGGACGTCATTGACGAATTCGCCGCGTCTGGCACGACCGAGCGGCGTCTCTTCCGGTGGCACGGGATGTCCATCCGGATAGCGCAGCTTGAACATGGCGGACTGCTCTTCAACCGGCAACGCTGGTTCGATGGGCCGCTGCAGCAGTTGCCTACCAACCTCGTTGATGAACACGAGACGCCCTTCGCTATCCACTGTGAGCACACCGTCGGATGTCAACGACAGCGCGTCCTCCGCCAGCGGTAGACGTTGCGTGTGGCTCGGTCCTGCCTTGTCCGCCTTGCGTCGGCGGTCCCGATCCGATTCTCTGACCACCTATTCCACCCCCATCTGACGGCCCCTAGGCAGAACACAACACCACAAAGCCCCAGTCGCTGGCGCGCTCTCAAGTCACTACTTCCAGTCCGGGGTCACCAACAATCCCCTGCAGGTGTCTCGTCTCAGAGCCAGAGATACGCGTCCTCGATCGATTGAGCCTAGTGCGTTGTCAGACCAGGGGTTCGGGGGTGTCCCCCGAACAACTCCCACCGGGATGCGGGGTGGCGCGGCGTATTCCCGAGTAAGGTCCCCTGATCTTGCACTAGATGGCAACACTCATAAATTATAGCGTATCTACAGGCCCACTCGTTCTACCCAGCTCGGAGGCTTCTCTTTGCTAAACAAGCGGGCACGGGTATGTGTCAGTGCCCTTAGCGTCACCACGGCGATCATGCGGAATGGGTGATGAGTCTCCGTGGCGTTTCCAGGACGTCTGGCTGGGATCGAGACGCAGCAGGGGATCCGCCCGCGCCCGTGGCTCGCCGTTGGAGAAACTCTGGGGCGGGAGGTAAAATAGGACCAGGGCGCTGAAGAGGGCCCGGACGTGCGGATCCCCGAAAGGAAGGTCACCTGGCATCCTTCTTGTTGGATTCGAAACGCTAGCTCCTGATTAGGCGAAAGGCGTAGGTCACTCTCTCGCGGTCGACGGGTAGCACCACCAGTTCCACCGCGCAGCCGTCCTTCACCTCCTCGGGCAGCGTCTCGACGATCCGCGATAGAAATGTAGGCCCGCCGGGCAGGACTACTATCGCTAGGATGAGCGGAACTTCGAACCCAGGCGGCATGCCCGCCCACTGCACCGTGAAGACATCGATCTTCCCTCGTGTGGGCAGCTCCGTCCAGTGCAACTGATCCGACAAGCATTCTGGGCAGATTGTTCGCGGAGGCCATGCCACGTATCCACACGCATTGCACTTGCTGGTGGTCAGCACGCCTTTCCGCAGGTTGTCATAGAACTCGTACAGCTTGTTGTGCTCTGCCGTTTGCTGCGGAAACAGATCCAGCGTGCTGTAGTAGGTCACGGCGGGTGCTTCAGCCATAGTTAGTTCCTCCCGTAGATCAGGATGGTATGCTCAGTTGCCATGCCGCTCAGGTTGTGGGTCAGGCCGATCTTCGCGTTGAGCACCTGTCGGTCGCCGGCCTCCCCGCGCAGTTGTGCCACAATCTCCAGCGCTTGTGCGATCCCCGTCGCCCCGAAGGGATGCCCGCGTCCCAGCAGCCCACCGCTGGGATTTACCACCACCTCTCCGCCGGGCCTCGATTTGCCCTCAGCGATGAAGGCGCCCCCTTTACCCTTTTCACAGAAGCCCAGGTCTTCATATTCGATGATCTCTGAGATGGTGAAGCAGTCGTGCACCTCGGCCACATCGACGTCCCTGGGCTTGATTCCAGCCATCTCATAAGCTGCGGCGGCCGCGGTTTTCAAGGCAGGCCAGGTTGTCCAGCCGGGCACATTGGCCAGGTTGTTGCCCCCCGCGGCCTGCCCCGTTCCCAGGATGAACACTGGTTTGCCGGTCATTTCCCGTGCCCGGTCCTCGGCCGCCAAGATGATGGCGGCCGCCCCGTCCGTCATGGCCGAGCAATCCAGGAGCTTGAGCGGTGATGAGATCGGCCGCCCTTTCAAGACTTGCTCCAGGCTCACAGGTTTGGTGAAATGCGCGTATGGATTGTGGGTGGAGTTATCGTGGTTCTTTACCGAGACCAGGGCCAGTTGCTCCTCGGTCGTGCCGTACTCCCGCATGTGCTTCTTGGCCACCAAGGCGAAGAAGGCGGGGGCGCTCAGCCCCTGGGTGGAATCCCATTCCCGGTCTGGAGCAGCAGCCATGTGGAGAAAGCCCTCCACGGGGTCGGGCATGTTCATCTTCTCCACGCCTAGCACCATAGCCACGTCCAGCAGTCCTGCGGCGATGGCAGCGTAGGCTGTCCGAATGCCGCACGAGCCGCTGGCACACAGGTTTTCCACCCGCTGGATCAGTCTGTTGGGGCGGATTCCCAGAATCTCGGCGCCCATGGGCGCCACATGCGTCTGGAAGGCAAAACGCTCCGGCATGGTAGATGAGAGGATGAAGCCCTCAATGTCCTGTGGCCGTAGATCCTCAGCTTGCGCGAAGCACGCCTTCCCGGCTTCGGCGATGAGATCACGGTAGCTAGCCTGACGTACGCCAAACTTGGCCAGACCTCCTGCGACGACTGCTACTCTGCGCATGTTTCCTCCTTGTAAATCTTCCCGCACCGCAACCCAGCGGGGTTAGCCGGCTCTTGCGATCCCGATTTCCACTAAGTTCGTATGTTTCAGCTTCGAGACATCATTCAAGAAGACAAGTGCTTCCGCCTCGAGGTTCTCCAACGGATGGTCGCCCGAGTTTCCCAAGAGATGGGATCGAGCTGATCAGCAGTTGCGTGTATGGATGAGTTGGCCGCTCGAACACGGCCATCGTGTCGCCGGACTCCACGACGACGCCTTTCCACATAACGTAGACCCGTGAGGTTAGATAACGAACGAGGCCCAGATTGTGTGAAATGAAGATGATGGCCAGCCCTTTCTGCTGCTGAAGGTGGCGCAGCAAATTGAGAAGTTGCGCCTGGGCTGACTGATCAATGGATGAAGTGGGCTCGTCCGCTATGAGAAGGCGCGGTCCAGGGGCAAGCGCACGCGCGACGCTGATGCGCTGGCGTTGCCCACCCGACAGTGTCTTTGGGAGTTGTTGTGCCTGATCGTCGCTGATGCCGACCGAGTTGAGCAGTTTGAAAGCCTCGCTCTTGGCATCCTGCTTCCTGAGGTGCTGCCATACCTCTAAAGCTTCGGCCACCGCTTGCCATGCTCTTTGTCGCGGGTTGAGCGAAGAATACGGGTCCTGGAAGACCGTCTGGGCTTTCCAGCGGTCACTTCGTGGAAAGTGGGTCTTCCTCTCCGCGCTGACCACCGTAGTGCCCTCCAGCAAGACCTCGCCACGCGCGGGCCGGTGCAGCCCAATAAGCACCCGGGCCAGCGTGGTCTTGCCGCTGCCACTTTCGCCGACGATGCCGACGGTTTCGCCGGACTCGACGTAGATGGAGCAGTCGCGTACGGCGTCGAATGAGTCGACGCCGTTGCCAAACGTGACCGTGATGCTACTCGCCTCGATCAAGGTCTTGCTTACCATGTGTCCTCCACTGGCTCGGCACGGATACACGCGGACGATTGATGGGCGTTCCCCATGAGTGGGGGTTGGGGACCACGCTGGCACGTTTGGTCTACCAGAGCGCAGCGCGGTGCGAACCGGCATCCTTCGGGCCACGCGCCAACGGCCACTGGCTCACCGGAGGGGGCATCGAGGTCCTGGCCGGGAGTAGCGGTATCGACGCGCGAGCTTCGGAGTGCTCTGGTATACGGATGCTGAGGCGCACGCCTCAGGACTTCGACCGGAGCGACCTCAACGGAAGCTCCGGCGTACATCACCATCACGCTGTCACAGACCTCTTCGATGACTGCTAGGTCGTGAGATACCAGGATCAGGGACATTCCTAGATCTCTGCGCAATCCGGCCATTAGCGTCAGGATCTCCCGTTGGATCGTGACGTCCAGAGCCGTCGTAGGTTCGTCGGCGATCAACAGTTTCGGCCTTTGCGCCAAAGCAGCCGCGATCATGACGCGCTGGCGCATGCCGCCGGAGAGCTGGTGTGGATGCTCTTCTAGCAAGAGCTTCGCCCTGGGGATACGCACCAGTTCAAGAAGCTCGCGGGCCGTGCGCTCTGCCTCCACCCGATTCGCTGGCTCCATAGCCATGATGGCTTCTATCAACTGGGTCCCGATCGTCAGCACTGGATTCAGCCCGGCGAGCGAGCTTTGCGGCACGTAGCCGATTTCGCGACCTCGAATCCGCTTCCATACGCTTTCCGGCGCACCCGCCAGCTCTCTTCCCTCAAAGAGCATCGATCCAGAGATGAGGACGGCACCACGACGAGACAAGGTCCCAATGAGTGCGCGGCACAACATCGTCTTGCCTGACCCGGACTCGCCGACGATCCCGGTGGCTGCATTCCTATCGACCGATAAGTTGGCGGCGTCGACCACAGGAAGCATGACCCCGCTCGTGCGGACGCCAATCTTCAGGTCTTTAACATTGAGGAACATCTTGGCGTCCGATGTCGCCGCGCGCGACTGCGATCGTTCCGAGACCTCGGACGTGCGTTCCATAAGCTTACTCCTCGCCGGTAGCCCACTTCGTGACATCGCGGGCGAGCAGAGCCACGCCGACGGAGGTCCATGAAAGGGCGAGCCCGGGAAACACTGTGATCCACCATTGCCTTTGCAGGAACAGGCGGCCATCGGCCATCATCGCCCCCCACTCAGGTGCAGGAGGACGCACTCCCAGCCCCAGGTACGACAGACCGGCAACGGTGATGATGACGAGCACGAAATCGCTGATGCCATACGCCACTGACTCGGCGGACACGTTTGGCAAGATGTGCCGGAGCAAGACGCGCGCACGCGAGTACCCGAGCACCTCGGTTACCTGCACAAACTCCACGCCCCTTAAGGTCAGCGCTCGAGCCCGCGCCAATTTGGCATAGCGCGCCCAGTGGGTCATGGACAGCGCGACGATGAGGCCCGGCACGCCTGGCCCAACCATGGCCACGATTGCTATCGCCAGGACGATCAAGGGGAAGACGTTGATCCCTTCGATCACCATCTCCCAGAGCCCCGAGACTGCGGGGGTGCGGGTTGTTCCGATAACGGCCCCGACAATCGTCCCGATCAGGAGCGGGATGGCTACTCCTAGGAGAGCCAGCGCCAGGTCCAATTGAGCAGCCGCGAAGGTCCTGGTGAAAACGTCGCGGCCCAGATTATCTGTGCCGAAGGGATGCGTAAGGCTGGGCGGAGCTAAAACGTTTCCCCCACCCACCGCAGCGCTGTGTGGACTCATCGCAGGAATGAGAAATCCTAGCAGCACCATGGCGAGCAGGATACTACCCCCCAAACGGCCTTCACCGCCCAGATTACGCAAGACGGACGTGACAGGCATGATGAATCACCTCACCTTGTCGCCGTTCGAGGATCGAGCACGCTGCTCAGGGTATCAGCCGCATAGCCGACCACGACGATAATCAGTCCAAACACCAGGAGGATGCCCTGCACCGCCGTGTAGTCTCTCACAGCTACGGCCTCCACAAGGGCGGTCCCGATGCCGGGCAGGCCGAACATCATCTCCACCAGAACGGCCGACCCGAGCAAGGAGCCCACAATGTACGCCAAAAGACCAATCGTCGGCGCGAGGGATGGCCGCAGGAGGTACCGCCATATCAGGACACGGCCGGGCAATCCACGTACGATCGCGCTCTCCACGAACTCTTGCTCCATGGTGTCAACGACGGAACTCTGTAAGACCCGGGCAAGAACCGGCACGAGCGTTGTGCAAATCGTCAGCGCGGGCAGCCAGAGGTACCGCAAAGTCTCCGGAACCCCCCAAGCATAGCCGGCAACTGGAGCAAGACCGAGGCGCATCGAAAGAAGCAAGATCAGCACGAGCCCTGAGAAGAAGACCGGCATCCCAATCAGCAGGGACGCGCCGACGCGGAACACTTGTCCGAACCAGGCCCGCCGATACATGGCGGCGGCGACCCCGAGGGGTAGCGCCAGGATCGAAGCCATGACCAGCGTCATGGCGATGAGCGACAACGTCACCGGCAGAGCGCGTGCCACTATAGATGTGACGCTTTGTCCCGTGGCCATGGAGGTACCCAGGTCCCCATGGGACAATCGACCAACGTACGCGGCCAGCTGCTCAGGCAGGGTGCCATTCGTGCCCAGGGTCTCGCGCAGCCTCGCCACGGCTTCCGGAGTAGCTTGATCTCCCAGGAGGATGTAGGCTGGGTCCCCCGGAATCAAGCGGATCAGGGCAAAGGCAAGCAGCATGACGCCGACGCCAACAAGGAAGGCCCTGCCTAGCCTTCGTGCCGGCCTGCTCAACGCCAGGCGTAGGAGCGCCTTCTGACTCCCCCTCGTCCATGGACTGGATGATGTTGCCGATGTTGCGTTCACCCTTTCGTGCCTCCGATCCCCCGAGCTCGGCATAGCCTGGGTTAGAATAAAGCGAGCCGTTCCCCAGCGCCCGGCGCCATATTTCGTACTTGCCATGCCGGCGCAACCGAGCCTGTAGATAAGAGCTATGGGCTCGGTGCCAGAGACTACTGGCCGGACTTTGCCTTGGCCAGCGTCTTCACATAGAGATAGTAGCCAGGGGTCGTATAATCGATGAGCATCCCAGGAACGCGGCTCGCCAGGAGCTGATTGTTAGATACCACCGGCACAAGCACAACGTCCTCGTAGGCGAGCTTCTCAACCTGGTGGAATAGCTCCAGACGCTTCTGGTTGTCCATCTCAGATGAGGCTTTTGCCAGGAGTTCGTCCATGTCGGAGCGGCCGTAGCCTGTGGCCGTCGGATAGAGGTTCCCTTTGCCGAAGGACGCTCCATATAGAAGAATGGGTGGGTATCCCCCGATGATAGTGAACTGCGCTTCGAAGTTGCCGGACGTGAGGCTCTTCATCGCAACGGCGTCTTCGACCACTTCGAGTGTCACGTTGATGTTGAGATCGGTGAGGTTCTCCTTGATGATAAGGGCGGCTTCCTTCCAGCCAGGCTGGCTGCTTCTTGTCACCAAGTTCATGTCGAAACCCTTCGCATAGGGCGTAGAGGCCAGCAGTTTCCTGGCGGCCTCCAGGTCGCGTTTGCCTCCGTTGGGAAGGATATCGTACGTCTCGGGCAGTCCCGCGTAAAGGTAGCCCGTCTGGGGACTCGCAACGCCAAAAAAGGCCTTGTTTGCCACGTCCTGACGATCGACCGCCAAAGAAATAGCGTGGCGTACGTCGCGATTCGCAAGAGGGCTGCCCGTCCTGGCTATGTTGAACACGAGGAAGTTCGTGGTGGCGCTGCTGCGAGGATATGTCGCGACAGCAGGAGGCAAGTTGTCGCGCGCGGGCGATGGCAGGTCGAGCACGTAATCGAGGCTACCCTGGGCTAACTGGAGCACCCGCGAGGTCGTATCGGGCACATAGAGCACCTCGATCTGCCGAATAGACATCTGGCCGCCGGCGTAGTACGGATTCGCTTCCAGCAGCAGACGGGGTCCGCCGGGGACCCACTCTTTGATCATGTATGGACCCGCGCTGACGGGATGATCGAAGTACTTCGGATCACCGTCAGCCAGCCTCTTCGGATGAATCACGGCTGCATACTCGCCGAACCACCGAAGGAAATCCGGGTTCGGGGTCCGCAGCTTCCAGACTAGCGTCCATGCATCAGGGGACTCCACCGTCTCGACCATCTTGATCAAGGTCTTGTCCACGCTGACTTCGCCCTTTACTCGCTCCCAACTGAACACGACGTCCTGCGTGGTAAGCGGTGAGCTATCCGAGAATTTGAGTCCCTCGCGCAGCTTCATTGTATATATGAGCCCATCGCTTGAAACATCCCAAGTCTGGACCAGATCGGGAACGATATTCCTCTTTTCGTCGAAGCGGAATAGTTGCCCGCTCGTTAGCACTGTGGCCTGTCGCGCGGCCAGGTTTTGGTACTTGGCGGGGTCCAGACTAGTCATAGACAGGTGGTGACCGATACGTACTTTGTCCAGGGGCAGCGAGATCGCGGCCGCGGCGGCCGCAGTAGCAGACGTCTCGGACGCCCCCGTCGCCGGGGTCGACGTCCGTGTCGGGGTCGAACATCCGATCAGGAGATTCCCAAGGATCAGGAGCACAGCCACCAGAGCCATAGTGATCCGATACCGTCTCATAGCTTCTCTTCCCATGCTTTTCTTCTCCCAGATGCCCAGATGCCTACCGGAACTGTATCGCTCCTCTGGGGCACTCGCTGCGACAATAGGCGCACTCCATACACAATTCCCTGTCGATCACGAGTTGCTGGTCGTCGATCCTCAAAGCCTCGACCGAGCATACAATGGCGCAGGCAATCTCTGAACGCCCAGCGCACAGGTCACACGTGTTCACATCCAGAACCCACTTAGACATCGGCACTCTCCCTTCGACAGATTGTCGTTTTCTATTCGGTCGACTTTGCATGAGCCTTCTTGGGACGGACGAGGCACGCGCCCCGCGAAGGCCATCCGCTCTGTGGCGAGCCGACCTAGTGTTCGACCACAGAGAAGACGCTACCTGTCATTCTGAGCGCCGCAGCGCGAAGAATCCGTATCCCCAGGGCGCGGATTCTTCGGCGCCTGCCCTGAGCCGAGCCGAAGGGTGCGCG
>SCTZ01000094.1 GCA_004297765.1 Chloroflexota bacterium
ACCTAATAGTAGCCCATCGCGAACAAAGCTGTCCAGCACTCGATCACCGGGTATCTGCCTCGGTAGCTACGCCCCTTTGCTGGCAGCACGCTAGCAAATCAATTGGGCTAAACAGTTACCTCCTTTCTTGGATCGCTGATTATGGCTGATTCGGAGAATTCCGCGGATTAATGCCATCCGCAAAATGCATCGTTCCGCAAGTGAGGTGCCTGTCGGACAAGACCGCCGTGGTTTCGAAAACCGCGGCGGTCTCCGGCGAGTGATCCTATTTGCTCCCGGGCCGGCCGGGACGTTTTGTTCCCTCGCGCTTGCCGGTCCGGCGGGCCGCCTGGAGGTCCAGGGCGCTCGCGTCGGCCCGGTAGTCCGGAACGTTGAGCCAGAAGTTCAGGCTCAGTCGTGGATCGACCATGCGCGAGCTCAGCCTGCCCTCTATCTGGTCCAGCGAGCAGTTGGTGGTAATGACGGTCGGCAGACGACCATTATAGCGGTAGTTGATCAACTGGAAGAGCTTCTCGCGGGCCCAGGCCGTGCTGACCTGAGCGCCCAGGTCGTCCAGAATCAGCAGGGGCGCGTTACGCAGGCTGTCGAATAGCTCGTCGTAGGTGACGCGGCTCTCCGGCGCGTAGGTGGAGCGCAGGTAGTCCAGCAGATCGGCCACCACGACGAAGTAGACGACGTCGTCCTCACGCCGCCGCTCGTTGGCGATGGCGGCTGCCAGATGTGTCTTGCCGCAGCCGAACTCGCCCTGGAAGATCAGCCAGCCGTCGGGGTGATGTGCATAGCCCAGCGCGATCTTGTAGGCCGTCTCCAGGCTATGGCGCTGATCGGCGGCCAGCTTGGGGCGCTTGAGGTCGAAGTTCTCGAAGGTCATGGAGCTGTAGAACTCCAGATTGGAGAGCTTCTGAAGGATCTCCGATTCGCGCCCTTCCACCACGCAGAGCTGGCAGAGGGTCGGATCGGTCAGGCGGGTGCGAATGCGCTCGTTCAGCTCGTCCATGGAGCAGTTGGTGGTGATGATAGTAGGCAACTGGGCGTTGAAGCGGTGGTTGATGATCTGGAAGAGCTTCTCCTCGGCCCAGGCGGTGTTCTTCTGTGTGCCCAGATCGTCCAGGATCAGGAGGGGCGTGTTGCGGACCTCCTCGAAGAGCTGGTCGTAGGTGACTGCGCTGTTGGGATCATAGGCCAGGCGCAGATGGTCGAGCAGATCGGGAACGATGGTGAAGAACACGCGCTGACCCGCGGCGATGCACTCGTTGGCGATGGCGGCGGCCAGATGGGTCTTCCCGCATCCCGAGACGCCGGAGAGGATCAGCCAACCGTCCGGATTGGCGGCGAAGGCTCGGGCCGCGGCGAACACACGCCGAAAGCGCTCTTGCTTGTTAGGATCGGCGCTGCGGCCATTCTCGATCAGGTTGTCAAAGGTTAGGCGCGACAGAGGACCGAGGTTGCTGAGTTGCTGGAGTCGTGTGGTCCGCTGGGACGCCAGTAGCGCCTTCTGGCACTCGCACGGCACCGGCCGCCCGAACTCCGGGTGATCGACCGGCAGCTCCAGCCGCACGTAGCCAATCCCGCCGCAGATGGGGCAGGCGCCGTCTGTATCGGAGGCAGTATCTGCCTCAGTGCCGGACGAACCGCCCGTACTTTCCTCGGACGTACTTGGCTCGATCCTCACCGATTTGAGAATGTCGCCCAGGCTCTCCATCTTGCCTGCCCTCCCGTGCCCAGCGCTCGAGGATGCGCGAGACGTAATGCCAGCTTCTCTTGTTGCGCGTCACGGCCTCGCGGAACGCAGCCAGGACCCACTCCGTGGGGTACTCGACCTCGGCCTGCTTGAGCTGATCGACGATAAGGGGGTTGAGCACCCCAATGCTCTCCTCGTACAGCACGAAGATGTTGGCGCGCTTGCCAGGCGCCGGCTCTGGCTCTTCCGATTGGAGCTGTCCCAGCGGCAGCGTTAGCTCGCCGTTCCGCAGCCGGGCCAGCGCTTCCTGGTTCTTGGGCGCGTTGATCATGTACACGCGCTCACTGTTGGCGCCTTCGCCGCAGGTGAAGCTCAGTAGGACGCCGCGCTCGGTGGCCAGGCTCAGACCGCGCGTCAGGGTAACCGCCGTGTCGCCCAGCGGCTCCAGCCCCGAGACGAGCGTGCGATCCGCCAGAAGCTCTCGCCGCGTCACGTAGCGCGGGTCGCCGCGCTTCTTCTGCAGAAGATAGAAGACGTGCAGGATCACCTTCAGCTCCGCCAGGTCGTTGATCTCCGGCAGCAGTCTGGCGAAGAAGAGGGACGGAATAGCGGTATAGCGCGCGCCGGCTGGAAAGCCCTGAGTACTAGTCATAGGGATCTCGCCGTGGAGATAAATCCGCGAACTTGGTCTGCTTTTCGAAGAAGATGACGCTCGCCTTGCCCGTGGGCCCGTTGCGGTGCTTGGCGATAATGATATCCGCGATGCCTTTGGGATAGGGTTCTGTCGGGTTGTGACGCGCCCACTCATCCTCATCGGTGTAAACGTCTTCGCGGTAGATGAACATCACCACGTCGGCGTCCTGCTCGATGGAGCCGCTCTCACGCAGGTCGGACAGCATGGGCACGTGCGGAGAGCGCGTCTCGACGGCGCGGCTCAGCTGGGACAGAGCGATCACGGGGACGTTCAGCTCTCTTGCCAGGGCCTTGAGCGAGCGTGATATCTCGCTGATCTCCTGGACGCGGTTGTTGTCGTTGCGCCCCGAGCCCTGGATCAGTTGTAGGTAGTCGATGATTACCAGATCGATGGGCTGCTCGTTGTGCAGTCGGCGCGCTTTGCTGCGTATCTCGGTGATGCGGGACAGGGCCGAGTCGTCGATATAGATGTTCAGCTCGGCCAGCCTGCCGATGGCTGCCTGTACTCTCTCCCAGGCCCGATCGCCGGTGAGCTCGGGGAGGCGCAGGCGCTGGGATTCGATGCCAGCCTCGGCGGAGATGAGACGATGCACGAGCTGTTCCTTGGACATCTCCAGACTGAAGACGGCCACGGTGGCGCCCTGCTTGATGGCGGTGTGATGGCCGATGTTGAGAGCCAGGGAGCTCTTGCCCATGCTGGGACGAGCGGCCAGGATGATCAGATCGGAGCGCTGCAGACCGCCCAGAAGCTGGTCGATCTCCACGAAACCCGTGAGAATATGGGGTATCACGCCATCGAGCTGGTCTCGTGCGGAGTGGCTGTCCTCGTAGAAATGGTCCAGGATATCGCGGATGTGGACGAAATCCTTGCCGTGCCGCTTATCGCGCACGGAGAAGATCAGCTCCTCTGCGCGGGCCAGGGCCGCGTCCACGTCCGCCGCGCCCTCGTAGCCGATGGCCGCGATCTGACCGGCCACGCGGATCAGACGTCGCATGATGGCGGTGCGTTGGACGATCTGGGCGTAGTACTCCGCGTGGAGCGAGGTCGGGACCATCGAGACGAGCTGGCTCAGATAGGCTACCCCGCCGCTGGCGTCCAATCGCCCGGCGACAGAAAGCTCATGAGCGACGGTGATGGGGTTGATGGCCTCGTTGCGGTCATGGAGGGCCAGACAGGCCGCGAAGATCCAGTTGTGCTCCTCCCGGAAGAAGTCGTTCTTCTCCAGGATTCCACTGACGGTGACGATGGCCTCGGAGTCGATGAGGAGCGAGCCGAGGACAGCTTGCTCTGCATCCACGTCATACGGGATAGATTTCTCGGTGCGTCGCTCCACGGCGTCCACTGTGGCCTTCCACTGCAGTCAGATTGCCCGTGCGCCGGCTCCCCTGTGGGGTTCGCCGGATCGCACGGCCAGCCACTCCACCCTCGCCCGAGGCGAGTCGCCTTCGGCGACATCCCAACCGCCGGCCCCCCCGGCGGGTTAAGTAACGGTCTACCGCTTCGTGACCGCCGATCTGATCCTATCGGACTGATCGGACCGATCCGACCGATCGGTCTGATCTGCGGCCTGGATCACCGGAAACACCGCCCTACTCCGGCTCGATCACCACGGTGATGGTAGCCACGGCGTTCTTGGCCAGGTGAATGGGCACCTGGAAGCTGCCGGTGCGCTTGATGGGCTCCTCGAGCTCGATCTTGCGCTTGTCCACCGCGTGACCGGACTGCTTCTCGAGGGCCTCGGCGATGTCCGAGTTGGTGATGGAGCCGTACAACCGGTTCTCCTCGCCCGCCCGGGCCTTGATCGTGATGGTAATCTTGCTCATCTCTCCGGCCAGCTTGACGGCCTCGGCCTCTAGCTTGGCCTGCTTGCGCTCACTGGCCTGGCGCTGGGACTCGTACTGGCTCAGGGCCTCCTTGGTGGCCGCGATGGCCAGCTTGCGCGGGAAGAGATAGTTGCGGGCGTAGCCGCCGGCCACCTCTTTGATCTGTCCCGATTGGGCCACGCCCTCGACGTCCGTCAGAAACACTACTTTCATGGGCGCGATCGTCTTCCTTTCTGCCAGCGAGACCCTTGCACGTAAGCAAGGAGTCGCACTGCAACTCGAATCTATTATAGAGGGTCGGCTGATCTGTTAGCAAGCGGCACGGGGTCTGTCATGGTTTATGCGTTCTCCGGCGCGTCACGCCATACTGCGACCGCCCGGGGCTGAAGCCGCCGGGCTAATCCAACGAAGCCCCCTCGAAGGGGGCTGGGTGCCGTGCTCAGCCGGCTTCTAGC
>SCTZ01000095.1 GCA_004297765.1 Chloroflexota bacterium
CTCGCGCCCGCGGGCACCACCCGCGGGCGCGAGGTCCCTCGACGTCGGGACCCAGCATAACGACGTGCCCTGCTATCGCCCTAGCCGTCGCGAAATCCATCCGAAGGCGAACAGGACGAGGCCGCCGAACAGGAACACGGCGGCCATAGGTCCGCCACCGGCACGCGGAAGGACCGCCGGTGCGACGGCCGCCCCCGCAACCGCCTCCGGCGACGGCGTCTCTACGACCTCTGGCGATGGTGCTTCCTCCGCCCCGGCAACGGCCTCTGGAGGGACAGTGGGAGTAGCTGTCGGCGATGGGATTGGTGTTTCCTCCGCTCCGCCACCACCAGCCAGCGTGGTCTGGGTTGGTGTGGGCGTGGGCGTCTCCTCCCCTGGTACAGACGTAGCAGTCGGCGTCTCCACGCCTGGCGTGGAAGTGGGTGTAGGCGTCTCCTCCCCCGGTACAGACGTAGCAGTCGGCGTCTCCACACCTGGCGTGGAAGTGGGTGTAGGCGTCTCCTCCCCCGGTACAGACGTAGCAGTCGGCGTCTCCACGCCTGGCGTGGAAGTGGGCGTGGGCGTCTCCTCCCCTGGTGTAGACGTAGCAGTCGGTGTCTCCACGCCGGGCGTGGAAGTGGGCGTGGGCGTCGTGGTGGACGTCGTGGTGGGAGTCGCGGTGGGCGTCGCGGTGGGCGTTATACAGGTCACAGGGATATTCACTATCGCCACGTCTGCAAACTGGCCGTTGAAAAACAGATCAACCTCATTGTTCACCTGTTCGTTTCCGCCGCATTGCTTCCTGGGATCCACTTTTCCCTGAAAGGTGATAATGGTGACCCCCGCGGGAAGCGAGCCAAGCTCAAACCGGTAGGTAACCCTGCCCCCTTCTAGGTCGCCGATGCGCTGGACGAACGTCGGGTCCGGGGACGGCGCTCCGTTGATCTTGACCGATCCGGAGACCAGGTCAATACCATGCAGGAAATCATCGACCATGGTCACGTTGGTCTTGGGCGAGCCGAGGGTGATTGTCACGGTGAAGTCAACGATTCCACCCGGAAAGGAGGTGGATGGAGATGCGGTCTTGGTGAGGGACACGAAGTTGGGTGGTATTGGCGTAGGGGTGGGAATCACCTGACCCTCGGCGATGGGGCCGGTGCTCACCACAGTGAAGATCAGAGCGACAAGCAACCCGAGGGGCAATACCGAAAAAGCTATCCATCTAACAGTTCTCCGTATCAACTGTGATCTCCTTTCGTTCTAACAGTTCTCCGTATCAACTGTGATCTCCTTTAGTTCCTGCCGGTAGCTCAGGTAAAAGGTCGCTAGATACTGCCTCTCTATTCGATCGACCTTCGGGCACCAGTGGTGTTTCACACGTGAATCTCGTATTGACCGCACCAGGGCCCCGCCCCATCCCTGGCAAATCCTTGCGCCGAAGGACAGTTCGGCACCACAAAGGTGTACCATGCTGTTTATCAGATACGCCACTGGTGCCTATCGCGATCTGACGTAGGCTCGCTACTTCACTCTAGTGCACCACCGTTTCACTTGTCAAGCAGGCGTTCGCCCATCAAGACGGATCCCGAACGCCTGAATGATCTAGTGCCATCTCATGCGGCAGAAGGTCTGGCCGCTCGTGATCACGACTAAATATGCCTTCAGAGTCAGCCTATTCAGCACGTCTGTTCTACTCCGCAGCGCACGCTGTATCGCCCTAAGGTGGCGCGGGGGACGACACGTCGCTTCCAATAGCATTCAGCCATGCTATGTGTTGACACCAGAGCCAGGTAATGTTAGTATGCGGCAGGTGGAAACGTTTCCACCCACTGGCCTTCCGACGGCCCTAGGGAAGTGTTGCTAGTCCAGCGTACCCCGGGCTTGTCTTGCCAGCGAAAAGAGCGTCTTCGCAGCTTTACAACCTGTGGCGGCCGAATCTCCAGTAATGGAGAGCGGGGGATCCAATCCTCTGGGGTGAATTCCTGACGAAGCGTCAGGATAGGGTATCTCTTTCAGCCCGAACCCGTCAGCTAACCCCGTAGGCACCTGAGAGAGACGTAGCGAGCGCCTTTGCGGGCCCAGGGCTATGTCCTGGGCCTTTTGTTTTCTCCGTGCAGGTCGCATGCTTGCTTACAGATGCCCGGCACCACAGAACCTACCTGAGCATCGTCGTGCAAGACCTTTGCTTCCCACGGGTCACCGTGGGAGATGTGCTTAGGTCTCTTGTGCGCGAAGCGCCACGTAGTGACCCCGCACTACTCCGTGCGATCCTTAGGAGGGAGTTGGACATGCCAGGGACTCTAGCAGAAGCGGCGACCAGAACGGGCGAGACGACGTGCTTCCCCATTCGAAGCCTCAGCGCCAGGGAACTCGATCGTCCCCTCATCGTCCTGAGTAATCGTGGTCCGCTCGAGCACCATCTGGATGAAACAGGTACCCTAAGAGCCGTACGTGGTCAGGGAGGCGTGATCACCGCCCTGTCCGCCGTGGCGGAGCGAGCGCGCGTCCACTGGATCGCCGCCGCAATCACAGAGACAGACCACCGGATTGCCTCCGGAGAGCTCTCACGACCGCATCGCTCACCACAGGAGAAGCTAAGCCTCCAGTTGGTCTCGCTGAAGCCGGAAGTGTATGACAACTACTACAATAGGTTCAGCAATTCCTTCCTCTGGTTTCTACAGCACGGCATAGAGCACAGCAAACCACGGACAACCGCCCTGGAGTACGCCTGGCGGGCAGGCTACGTGCCAGCAAACCAGGCAATGGCGCGTGCTACCTTGAGAGCGGCATGCCGGCTGGAAACGTCGCCGGTGGTCATGCTGCACGACTACCATCTCTACCTGGTGGCGCGATATCTGCGGCCTTTGCTTCCACACGCGGTTATCCAGCACTTCGTACATATCCCGTGGCCTGGGCCCGATACCTGGGACCAACTCGCCGCCGGGACGCGCGCATCGATCCTGGCGAGCTTGCTGGCTAATGACATCGTCGGACTGCACACCAGGCGAGACGTCCGGAACTTCCTGGATACCGCGCAGGCTCTTGTGCCAGGGGCTGTGGTCGATCGGGCAGCTTCGGCAATTCGTTACGACGGGCGCACGACGCGCGTTCACGCTTACCCAATCTCGGTGGATGTGCCGAAGCTGCGCCGGGAGGTCACCTCCGCCGAGGTACGCTCGTATGCCAAGAATCTGGCTTCTGTGCAAGGAGAGCGCACCATTGTTCGCGTGGATCGCCTCGACCCCAGCAAAAATATCGTGCGCGGCTTCGAGGCTTTCGATCTTCTGCTACAGAGACGACCAGAACTGCGCGGAAAAGTCAGATTCCTGTGCTTCCTGGTGCCATCCCGCACCTCGATCTCAGTGTACCGACAGTACGAACATCAGACGCTGGAGGCAGCTCGCAGCCTCAATCGACGATATGGCACGTCGGGCTGGTCGCCCGTGCAGGTCTTCCACGAGAACAATTACTACCAGGCCCTTGCCGCCATGCAGCTCTACGATGTCTTGCTAGTCAACCCGGTGGCCGACGGGATGAACCTCGTCTCGAAGGAAGGCCCGATCGTCAATGAGCGCGATGGCGTTCTGGTTCTATCCAGGACCGCCGGGTCGTACGAGCAGCTTGCAGAGGGAGCACTCGGCGTCAATCCGCGGGATGTTATGCAGACATTGCGTACTCTGGAGGCCGCCCTGGATATGCCCTGCGCTGAGAGACAGCGCCGAGCGAACCTGCTCAAGTGTGCTGTGGAGCAAGAGGACCTATCTTTCTGGTTGGACAGCCAATTGGCCGATATCGACGAGATCCTGCGGCTACGGCCAGAAAGCCGGCCCTGAGGATACATCGCGGCAATTCACGGAAGAACGGCTCCGAGGACAGCCCCGATCAACAAAGGCAGTGAGTCGAAGAGTATGGCTCTCAGTGGATCGCCACCGGCCAATGCTCCGGCTAGCGGATACGGCACGTAGTGCCAGCCGAATAGCGCCAGTAGGGCAGCAACAAGGGCCGGCAGCAGAGCGGCGATCAAAGCGAGGTCAACCCGTCGTAGCATTCTGCCGCCGACAAAACCCGCGATCAGTGGACCAACAATCGGCAGCCAGAATGCCATGACTGACAGGATAGTCATCCATAGCATCGCGGTCACCACTTTGCGTGTCGAGTCAGCAGTAAGCTCTCCTGGCATCGAGACCTCCGCCCTCATTGCGTAGCTATTAACCAACGGCACGAACCATACCACCGTGGGACTGAGAACACCGGCTGGAGGCATCAAACGCTTCGCTTAGACGCGGCGCGTAGGCGATGCCTGATCGCCTTTTCAATCTCTACCACCACCAGCACGGAAGCCGCCACGGCAGTGAGAGTGAGCCAGGTCTCCAGGGGCAGGGGCTCAAAGCGCAGGACGAGCTGAAGCGGCGCCCAGTACATGGCCAGGATGTGAAGTCCAAGGGCACCGACGATGGTGGCAAACAGGAACAGATTGGACAGAGGGTTGATCACGAAGGCGGACTTCGTGAAGGAACGACTGTTGAAGATGTGGAAGTTCTGAAACAAGACCATGGTGGTAACGGCCACCGTACGCGCGTGATCGATGCTAGCGCCAGAGTTAAGCTGCCACACGAATATGACCAGGGTTCCTATCATCAATACGAGTCCTACCGTTACGGTACGCTCGATCATCAGACGCGTCATCACTCCTTCCCGGGGATTGCGGGGAGCTCGGCGCCCGATATCGCCTTCTGGCGGCTCAAAGGCCATGGCCACGTCCTGAAGGCCATTGGTGACCAGGTTGATCCAGATGGCCTGAGCAGGCAGAAACGGCAGCGGCAAGCGCAGGCCGATGCTCGCTATGATGGTCAGGACCAACCCCAATCCGGTGGGGATAAGAAACATGATCACTTTGCGCACGTTGTCGAAGACGACTCTGCCTTGCTCGACAGCGGCGTAGATAGTGGCGAAATTATCGTCGGCCAGAACCATGTCCGACGCTTCTCTCGCCACGTCCGTGCCTCCGATGCCCATGGCCACGCCGATATCGGCCTCTTTGAGGGCCGGCGCATCGTTGACGCCATCGCCCGTGACAGCCACCACTTCGCCATGCCTCCGAAGTTGTCTGACAATGCGGAGCTTGTGCTGAGGGGAGGACCGCGCGTAGACGGACACCTCTTCTACCTTGCCGAACAACTCTTCGTCGCTCATAGCCTCGAGCTGGCGTCCATCCAGCACGGCCGACGGGAGCTTCTCCGATACACCGATTTGCCGAGCGATGGCCTCAGCGGTGATGCGGTGATCGCCAGTGATCATCACAGGGCGAATGCCGGCGCGCTTGCAGGCCGCCACGGCCTCGATGGCCTCCGGGCGTGGCGGATCGATCATGCCCTCCAGCCCCACGAGCACCAGCCCGTGTTCCACCTGTTGATGGTCTGCCACTTCGGTCTCAGACGGTACAGTCCTGAAGGCCATGGCGAGCACCCTCAATCCGGTGGCGGCCATCTTGTGCGCTTCGCCCAACGCGACCGCTCTATCCAGCGGAACCCCCTCGCCCAGGAGAAGCATCTCGCACATCTCGATGATTCGTTCGGGGGCGCCCTTGATGAACAGCACCTTCGTGTCGTCCGCGGCCAACAGCGTGGCCATGTATTGACGATCTGACTCGAACGGGATCTCGTCCAATGTCCGGTAGGCTGCTAGTTCCCTTTCGCGGTGCAGTCCCGCCTTCTCAGCGGCTACGATCAGAGCCGCCTCGGTCGGGTCACCGTCGACGCGATAGCTGCCGTCCGGTTCTTCATATACGTCCGATTCGTTGGCCAGCAACCCGATGCGGAGCGCCAGTTCCAGGGCTGGATGATCGGACAGTTGGATGGAGTGGCTTTCGTGGAGGATCTCCCCCTTGGGCACGTATCCCGCCCCCGTCAGGTTGTAGGTTCTTCCACCAGCCCAGATCTTCGTAACCGTCATCTCGTTCCTGGTGAGGGTGCCAGTCTTGTCGGACGCGATGACAGTACAACTGCCGAGAGTCTCGATAGCTGGAAGCTTTCGAATGATGGCTTTCTGCTGGGCGATCCGCCACACGCCGACGGCCAGGGCAACAGTTATCGTAACCGGCAGTCCCTCGGGCACGGCGGCAACGGCTGTGGCAACCGCTGTCAGGAACACATCGGCAAGGGATTCGCCTGTGGTCAGCCCCAGGACGAATACGATAGCGGTGACGCCAAGCACGACGAGGGCGATCAGACGGGCGAACTGATCCAGCCGCACCTGCAACGGGCTTCTGGTCTCCCCCGCGCGGCGTACCTGAGCGGAGATCTCTCCGAAGACGGTGGACATCCCGGTAGCGACCGCAACACCAGCGCCACGCCCGCGGACGATGATCGTGCCCATGAAGGCCATATCTGTTTGATCCCCGAGCGGCGCGTCGAGAATGGGTATAGGGTCAGTTTTCTTGACTACCGGGAGCGATTCGCCGGTCAAGATAGACTCGTCGGTCTGAAGGTCCAGAACGCGGAAGAGACGAAGATCACATGGCACCTTGGTGCCCGACTCCAGTAGCACCACGTCGCCCGGTACCACTTCGCTCGCATCGATCTCCAGTTCCTCGCCGCCCCGAAGCACACGCGCGTGCAGCGATACCAGTTGGGCCAGCACTCTAAGGGCTTGCTCGGCCTTGTACTCCTGAATGAAGCCCACGACAGAGTTGAGCACCACCACGGCAAGGATGACACCGGTATCCACGTACTTGCCTAGGAGCACCGTCACGATGGCCGCGCCGATGAGGACATAGATAAGCGGGCTTCGGATCTGCCGCAGAAGTATGGTGACAGGCAAAGCCACCTCATCGGCAGCCAGCCGATTCGGCCCGTGCTCATCGAGGCGGCGTGCCGCTTCCTGGTGGCTCAGCCCATCCCGTCCGGTACCCAGGCGCGCGAACACATCTTCAGCGTTGAGTTGGTACCAGGAGACCTTGACTGGGCTCCTCATGTTCGCCATCTATCCCGCCCATTCTGGAGTCCTGATACCTCCGGCAAGCATTATGCCAGCCAGCGGGGTCGCGTCTAACCTGTTCTCGGCTGGATCGGTGGAGCAGAAAGCGGCAGTATCACCGTGAACGTGCTTCCCTCTCCGACGCGGCTCTCGACCAAGATCCGTCCTCCATGGGCTTCGACGATGCCTTTGGTGATGTACAGTCCAAGGCCGGTCCCTCGTATCCCCCCTTTGCGATAGACGCGTGAATACGGCGCGAAGAGCGCGGGGATGTCTTGCTGTGATATGCCAGCGCCCTGGTCACTCACCGATACCAGGACTTCGCCGTCTCTCGCTTCAAGGCGCAGCCGCACCTCACCGCCCTCCGGTGAATACTTGATCGCGTTGCCCACCAGGTTGGCGAGCACCTGGGACAAGCGGTCGCAGTCCCAGTGACCAACGACATCACCTGAAAGACACTGAAGGGTTAGCTTGTGTATCTCGGTGGTGAGTTGGTGCTGTGAAACCACGTGTTCCGCGAGGCTGACCAGGTCACAAATGGTCTTCTCGATCGAGAGATGACCAGCCCCTACCTGGGCCGCGTCAGCCAGATCATCCGCCAGCCGCTTGATGCGCTTTGCCTCACGGATTATGCCCTCCACCATCTTGCTGCGGGCATCCTCATCGAGGCGCGTTGAGCGAGTCAGCAACTGGGCGTTGCCTACTATGGCGGTCAGGGGGGACTTCAAGTCGTGGGACACTACGCCGAAGAACTCCTGGAGACGCTTGTGAGACTCCTCAAGCTCATCCGCTCTAGCCAGTTGGGCGCGAAATAGCTCGGCGTTTTCCTGAGCCAATCGAGCCAGCTTTCTTTCCGATCTCGCCCACAGGATGACAAGCAGACCGATGGCCATGAGGGATAGTAACGCCAGAGCATGGGTCCCAAGAGCGGCTTGTTCAAGCCAGCCGTCCAAGATCTCCATGAAAACGGCGCCCACCAGGACGATAACTGTTTCTCTCTCCGCCAGAAACCTGGCGGCGACGATCACGGGCACAGCGTACAGGATCGTGGTGGGAATCGACCAGGGCACGATGTAGAGATCAATCAGCAGACTGGCAGGGAAGAAAGCCATCGCTGCCAGGGCAATTGCCAGTCGAGCCAATCTCCCTTGTCGAATCTGTGGAGAGGACATCTTCGACCCCTATCTTGCCAGCTAGTGTTCGACCACAGAGAAGACGCGACCTGTCATTCTGAGCGCCGCAGCGCGAAGAATCCGTATCCCCAGGGCGCGGATTCTTCGGCGTGCGCGCCTCAGAATGACAAAACCAGTGTGGTCGAACACTAGGGCTGTGTCACGCGTGATTTGACAGGCGAAGACGTGCGGATCCGACCGATCGGACCGATCGGACCGATCGGTCGGGTCGGTCCCATCTGGCGGATACGTATCAGTTCATCAGTCGCACAGCACTAAACACCTCGCCAAAAGTCGGCGGGTCCAGGGCGCAGCGCCTGGCGGGGTCTGGGGTGTCCCCAGAACATGCCTTTCTTTTGGACATGTGCCTAGTCCCGGCGGATCTTGGGGCAGGATGCGCACGCTATTCGGCCCGAGAAACAGGACAGACGTCCCGAGGAACGACGAAGCCGGGGCACGTGTGAGTGGCGGTGATCACGGTCTTGATATTGCCACGCACCGAGAAGTCGCCGACGACCTCCATCCAGCGAGGGTCCAGCAAGTCGACCAGGTCCGTGAGAATCTTGTTGACCGCGTTCTCGTGCGAGATGTACTGGCCACGATAGCCGTTGATATAGAGCTTGAGCGACTTCAGCTCCACGACCTTACGATCGGGGATGTAGCGGATGTTGATGGTCGCGAAGTCGGGAAAGCCGCTACGCGGGCACAGACAAGTGAACTCCGGCATGGACAGCGCAATCAGATAATCGCGCTCCGGATAGCTGTTCTCCCAGGCCTCCAGCCGGCATTGCTCGATGGCCAGCTCACCGTACTTCTTCTCCCGCGCCTCGGTCATGCTACCTGTTCCCTCCTGTCCGTCAGCTATCTGCTCCATGTTCCCAGAGACGGCTTCGGGCTTATTGTAGCGCAGCCTGACGCTGGGACGCAAAACCAAGGCTGAGGATGATCAGGTACGCTTCCGGCACCATCGAACCCAGCGGATGCACCAGAAACAACCACTCCTCTTCGTGGACGGCGGCTGGGTAGCTGGCAAGTAGAGCCAGCATAACCATGAGTCCGATCCGGCTCTAAGCGGCGCCCCTAATCTGGTCGTCGTAGAGGATGACGTGCTCCTGCTCCTCCGGGTCGTTGCGCGCCACGATGGCGATAGCCTCCTCGGTCTCGCTGAGGTTGATGGGCTGATGCCACACGTTCGGTCCGATGTAGAGAAAGTCGCCCGCCTCCACGATGGCCGATTGGGCAAGACCATCGCCATACTTGGTCAGTACACGGCCTTTGACCAGGTAGATTGTGCTCTCGAAGTTGCTGTGACAATGCGGCTCCCCGGCCCCGCCAGCCGGGATGACGACCATGTTCATGGAAATTCCCCGGGCTCCCGCATTGTGACCCGAAATGCCCACGAAGTAGGGCAAGCCCTGCTTCGATTTGATCTCCGCCGGGCCGTGCACCAGCACTAAGCCATCCCGATCTGCGCTATCCATCCTGTTGGTTTCCTTTCTTCCCCAGCGACTACAGCAAAGACAAGCCACAGATGGGTGTAGCCTTACTTGCCCTTCCTGCACAAAGAGAACGCGTTCTCTTCTGTATTGGACTCCATGCAATAACCAGGCCAGCCAGCTTGACACCACACCACCCCGGATGTAGC
>SCTZ01000096.1 GCA_004297765.1 Chloroflexota bacterium
GCCGGCTTCCTTCAGACCCCACCTCACGATGACGCCCTTGCCTTTGGCTAACGGTTCGGTGCTGCCTCCACCGTAGAGGACTTTCACCTCCAGGTCCGCGCCCATGCCGGGCGCACCCCCTCGCCCTCTCCCTTTGCGAAGGGAGAGGGGATGGCACGCCAGCCATCCCGATGTCATCGAGATCATATCGCGTCTACTCGTGGTCCTTCTGCTGAAGAAAGCCCCACAAAGGAAACCTCACTTGAGGAACGACGCACTAAGTGCGCCTCTCCTGCGAGGAGATCCTTCGCTCCGGCTACTACGCCCTGGTCTGATCGCGCAGCTCGCGCTTGAGGATCTTGCCCATGGCGTTGCGCGGGAAGCTCTGCACGAACTCCACGTACTCCAGCGCTTTGTACTTGGCCAGGCGATTCCGGATCATGTCGATGAACTCCTGCTCGGTGGCCTGCGCGCCGGCACGCAGCAGGATGTAGGCTTTGGGCACCTCGCCCAAGCGCTCGTGAGGCACGCCCACCACGGCGCATTCCAGGATCCGCGTGTCCTCGTAGAGCACCAGCTCCAGCTCCTTGGGATAGACGTTCAACCCCCCGCGGATGATCATGTCCTTCTTGCGATCGACGATATAAAGGTAGCCATCCTCGTCCAGGTAGCCCAGATCACCCCAATGCAAGTAGCCGCCCCTTAGTGTCTCGGCCGTGGCTTCGGGCATGCGCCAGTATTCCTTGAGCATCTTGTACACGCCTGCGTATGGGCCCTCGGTTTGCGGTCCTGAGCAAATCTCGCCGATTATGCCCGTCGGGACCTCGTTGTCGTTGTCGTCGACTATCTTCACCTTGATATGGGGAAGTGGCATACCCACGGAGTCGAACTTGCGCTCCCTATCCACCGGATCGGTGCTGACCATGATGGGACCCTCTGTGCCGCCATAGGCGTGCATGAAGCGGAAGTTATACTTCGCCTCGAACTCTCGGCGCGTGTCGGCCGGCATGGGAGCCCCACCAGAGGTGATGTAGCGCAGCGAGCTGAAATCCACCTCTCTCCCTATCTCCTCTGGCAACCGAGCCACCTCGACGAAGATGGTGGGGACAGCGCCGAAGCATAGCGTGATCTCCCACTCTTTGATGTGGCGCACGTAGTCGACGACGTTGTACCGCTCCATCAGATAGCAGGTGCAGCCGTTGTGCACGGCTATGATCGGACCGTTGAGCAAAATGGACAGCGAGAAGATCGGCATGACGGTGTCGATGATGTCCTGCTGGCTAACACTGAAGCGCTCGCTGACGATGTTCATCTGCACGGTCAACGCCTCGTGCGTGTGGACAGCGCCCTTGGGCACACCGGTCGTGCCCGAGGTGTAGAAGATCACGGCCCGCTCGTCCGGCCCGAGCTCCACCGCGCAGCACTCGGGGCCGGAGCCATCAACGAGCGCCTGGTATGATAAGACGCCCTCTGAGGGCTCACCATGCACGACGACCACGTGTTCCAAACCCGGCAACCGCGGCCGCGTGGACTGCACAACAGACAGCAAGTGATCCGCAACCAACACGGCGCGGGCCTGGGAGTTATCCAGGATATAGCGCGTCTCCTCGCTCTTAAAGAGAACATTGATCCCGACCGCTATCGCGCCGAGCTTGAGGACCCCGTACACGGAGAACACGAACTCCGGCCAGTTCGGCATCATGATGGCAACTCGATCGCCCCGCTTGATGCCGAGCTCGCGGAGCCCATTGGCCACTCGGTTAGCCTGTTCATTATACTCACGATAGGTGTAAAGCCGGTCCTTGAAGACCAGGGCCAGTTTGTCGGGAGACTGCGCAGCATGTCTCTCCAGAGAGGCTGCCAGGTTCATCTTTACTCTCCCCCTCGACTGCGTATTGCGAGAAATGGTTGAGCACTCCAGCCTTATATCGCCCGCCATAGACGGGCGATATCTCCCACGGCGGGGGGCGCTGGAGTGCTCAAGTGGCCGCGATATTGATCTAGACTGCGTCCCCGAGATAGGCCTTGATAACCTGGGGCGATCGGCGCACTTCGTCCGGGAGCCCATCGGCGATCTTCTTGCCGGATTCCAGCACCGTGACCCAGTCCACCAGACGCATGACCATGTCCACGTGATGCTCCACCAGCAGCACCGCGCAGCCCTGGTCCTTCAGACGGCGAATCAGATCCACCAATCGATCGATCTCTTCACCCGATAGCCCCGCC
>SCTZ01000097.1 GCA_004297765.1 Chloroflexota bacterium
TTTCATCCAGCGGTTTTAGACGGCATTCAGGCCGGATTTCTCATTCTCGACAGGGATTTTCGCGTCCTGCGATCAAACAGGTTCACGCAAGATTGGATCAAACGTAGCGCGGAAGAGCTGCACGGACGGCATTGCTTCGTTATGATCCACGCGCGCGACAGCGTCTGCCCTGACTGCCCTGCTGCCATCACATTCCAGACCGGCGAATCTGCACACGCCGTGCACACGGGGCTGGACGCCGCGGGCAACCTCACCTACGCCGGAATCACCACGCATCCGATCGTGGATGAGCACGGCCAGGTGCTCTACGTCATGGAATACGTGAGAGACATATCGGAGAGCGCGAAGTTCGAGCAAGAGACCACCGCCCTGATTCAGGCTCTACGGGAATCCGAAGACCAATTGCTGCGACGCAACAACGAGCTGGAAGTGCTGAACGCAGTCGCGAGCGCGGTCGGCAAGACCCTGGACCTGAACGAGATCGCCGAGGGAGCCCTGGACAGTGTTCTGAGGGTGATCGGTCTCCATCCCAAGGCCGGCATATTCGTGGTCGATCAGGACGAGCACTGCTTGCGGCTGATGGCGCATCGCGGCCTGATGCCGGAGTTTGTCGAAGAAGAGAGCCGCGTCGAGCTGGGTGAATGCCTCTGTGGACTGGCCGCCCAGACCGGCGAGCTGATCTGCTCCGCAAACTCCGTCCAGGATATTCGGCATACACGCTCCGCGGACCGCGAGCCACATTCCCACGTCGTGGTTCCCCTGAAGTCTCGCGATCTCGTTCACGGGGTGTTGTTCCTCTACGTCCCCCCGAGCTACGTGCTCACCCCATCCGATGAGCGACTCTTTCGCATGATCGGACGGCAGATCGGCGTCGCCATCGAGAACGCCCGGCTGTATCAGAGCACCGACGAGCAACTGCAGAAGAAGGTGACCGAGCTGACCGACGCGCTGGAGGCCGCGCGCAGGGAGAGAGCCAAGGCCCAGGAGATCGAGCGACGGAAGGATGAGTTCGTCTCGATGATCTCGCACGACCTGCGCCAGCCCTTAACCGCGCTGATGGGACACGCCGAGTGGGTATGCCGTCTACTGCGCGACAAGGGCGAGCAGCGCGCCACGATCGGCGCCGAAGCCATTCTCAGGAGCGCCGACCGCCTGAACTCCATGATTCAGGATCTGGTCGACTCGGCGCGCATGGAGTCCGGCCATGTGGAGATGCACATGCGGCCCACCGATCTCGTGCGATTGATCGCTGAGATCGGCGAGCGGGTGGGTGAGCCTGACAATCATCTCCGCCTCCGCATCGAGTCGCCGGAGGCGATGCCCGCGGCTCTGGTCGATCCCGATCGCATAGAGCGCGTCATCACAAACCTCATCGGCAACGCGCTAAAGTACTCGCCTCCAGGCACACCCGTGATCATCCGGCTGACGCAGCAAGCGAACGAGGTCACCGTCTCCGTGGTCGATCAGGGCGTCGGCATTCCGCCCGAGGATCTCCCCCACCTGTTCCAGAAGTACTACCGCGCCCGTGCCGACAGGCAGGTCGAAGGGCTCGGCCTGGGCCTTTACATCAGTCAAATGGTCGTCGCCGCCCATGGCGGCCGCATCTGGGCCGAGAGCGAGCTCGGCAAAGGCAGCACTTTTCACTTCTCAGTAGGACGCGCGTAGCGCTCGCGCGCTCGCTCTGACGTTGACCCCAGCACTCCCCAATGGTATCATGGCAGCCGGAATCGCTCGGTGCGCCGCCCAACGGGGGGTCTGGGGCAAATACGAACGGACGCGAGCGAGCTGTGAGTCCATCGCAGTCGGATCCCCCTTCGCTAGAGTCAAGAGCCAGCAACCGATCGTATCGTGCTGCTGACACATAGCTGCCTACAGGAGGGATCAGACCCACAATGGGCTTCAACGATCGCTTTCTCCGAGCCTGCCGCGGTGAGCCAGTGGATTGCACTCCCATCTGGCTAATGCGCCAGGCTGGACGCTACATGTCCGAGTACCGCGAGATTCGCGCCGGTCATCACTTCCTCGAGATGTGCAAGACCCCAGAGCTCGCCTGCCAGGTGACGCTGCAGCCCGTTGACAAGCTCGGCGTCGACGCGGCTATCTTGTTTGCCGACATCTTGCTGCCTCTGGAACCCATGGGCATCCAGATCTCGTTCGGCAAGGACGAGGGACCGGTCATCCACAACCCGGTCCGCCGAAGGGCGGATGTCGAGGTCCTCCGCCCCATTGAGCCCGACAGTTGCGGCTACGTCAACGAGGCCGTCAAGATGGTCCGTCACGAGCTGGAGGGACGCGTACCCCTGATTGGCTTTGCCGGCGCTCCCTTCACGCTGGCCAGCTACGTGGTAGAGGGCGGAGGCACCAAGCTCTATCGCGTCTGCAAGACCCTCATGCACGACGACCCGACCACCTGGCATGCTCTGATGGACAAGCTGGCCGACGTCATCATCGTCTACCTGAACGCGCAGATCGCGGCCGGCGCCCAGGCCATCCAGCTCTTCGATAGCTGGGTAGGCAACCTGTCGCCGCAGGACTACCGCGAGTACGTGCAGCCCCACTCGGCCAAGGTTTTCGCCCACCTCGACAAGAGCGTTCCGCACATCCACTTCGCCAACCAGGCCGGCGCCATGATCGAGCTGGTCAAGCAGGCCGGCGGAGACGTGATCGGACTGGACTGGCGCATCGAGATCGACACGGCCATCCGGCGTCTGCGAGGTGGTGTGGCCGTCCAGGGCAACCTGGACCCCATGGTTCTCTTCTGCCGGCCGGAGGTCATCCGCGAGCAGGCCCGCGACATCCTGGAGCGCGTGGGCGGCCGGACTGGTCACATCTTCAACCTGGGACACGGGATCCACAAAGACACGCCGGTTACGCACGTTCAGGCCCTGGTGCAGGCCGTGCACGAGATCAGCGCCGAGATCCTCGGCAGGACGCAATAGGATGAGCCGAAGCGCGGTCCTTCTGATGGCTTTTGGCGGGCCCGAGACCGAGGAACAGGTGGCGCCGTTCATGACCCGTCTGATGGGCCGTCCGCCGGCCCCGCCCGTCCTGGCCCGAGTGGTCGAGCGCTACCGCATCATCGGCGGCGGCTCTCCGCTCCCACGCATCGCGCGCGAGCAGGCGGCCGCGTTGGAGCGTCAGCTAGCCAGTGAGGGCGCACCCAGCGTCCGTGTCGCCTTTATGTACTCGGATCCGTCCATCCCATCCGCGATCCAGGCGCTGGCCGCGGCGGGGGTGCAACGCGTCGTCGGCGTAAGCCTCTCCGCGCACTACGCTCGCGTCAGCAGCGGCGCCTATGCCATTGACCTGGCAGCCGCCGGGCAAAAGCATGGCGTGGAGGTACGAATGGCCGGACAGTACCATGCCGCCCCATGCTTCCTCGACGGACTGGCCGAGAGCGCCCGGGCCGCCCTGGACCGTCTCTCCGCCCCCGACGACACCGAGGTCATCTTCAGCGCCCACAGTCTGCCCCTGGAACATGTCGAGGGCGGCGACCCATATGTCGATCAGATCGGCGAGACCATGGCCGGCGTGATGGCCAGGCTCCCCCAGCTAACATGGCAGCTGGCCTACCAGAGCCGCGGCATGACCGGCGACCGCTGGCTGGGACCAACGGTGGAGGAAACGCTGGAAGAGCTATCCGCCAGGGGGCGCAAACGGGTCCTGCTCATCCCGGTCGGCTTCACAGCCGAGCACGTGGAGACCCTCTATGATATCGACGTCCTCATCGCAGGAAAGGCCCGCGAGATGGGACTGGAGTTCGTACGGGCGGCGGCGTTGAATAGCTCTCCTTACCTGATCGAAGCTCTGGCGGCCGTAGTTCGCCCCCATCTCCTGAAGACCTCAGAAGGCGAGACATGTCCATGAAGCGCATCGTGGTAATCGGCGGCGGCGCCGCGGGCCTGGCCAGCGCTTTTGCGCTAAAGCGCGCTGTTGACGCAGGCAAAGAGCTGGACTGGATCCTGCTGGAAAAAGACAACCGGCTCGGCGGCAAGATCCAGACAGTGTACGAGGACGATTTCATCGTCGACGGCGGGCCCGACTGCTACCTATCGGAAAAGCCCTGGATGGCCCAGATGGCCGCCCGCGTGGGCATCTCAGAGCAGTTGCTGGGCAGTAACGACGCGCGCAAGAAGACCTACATCTACGCCTCCCGCAAACTGCACGAGCTACCCGATGGCGTCATGATGATGGTTCCTACCCGCTTTCTGCCCTTCGCCACCACCTCGCTCTTCTCCTGGCCAGCCAAGCTGCGTATGGGAATGGAGCTCTTCGTCCCCCGCAAGAGCGATGGCGCCGACGAGACCCTGGCCAGCTTCGTGCGCCGCCGACTGGGGCGCGAATGCCTTGATCGCCTGGCCGAGCCCATGGTGGGAGGGGTGCACGCCTCCGACCCCGAGCAGATGAGCCTGCGGGCCACTTTCCCGCGCTTTCTCGAGATGGAGCAGAAGTACGGCAGCCTGATACGAGCCTTCATCGCCGCCCGCGGCAAGATGCCACCGCCTCCCCCGCCCAAGCCCGGCGCCATCCCGCGCACCTACTTCATGACTTTTCAAAAGGGCATGCAGCAGATAACCGACGCCATGGCCGACGCGGCGGGACGCGAGAAGCTCTTAACCGGCAAGCAGGTGAGCTGCATCGAGGAGCGCCCCACCCAGCCTCATTTCCGCGTGCATGCAACCGATGGCACCACCTACGAGGCCGACGCGGTGATCGTCTCCGCTGAAGCTTACCTGGCCGCGTCCTTCCTGCGCGAGCTGGACAACAAGCTCGCGGACGTCCTGGACTCCATTCCCTGGACCTCCGCAGCCACCGTCTCCCTGGCCTACCGTGCTGAGCGCCTTGGCCACGACCTACATGGCTTCGGCTTTCTGGTGCCCGGCGTCGAGAAGTGCCGCCTCATGGCCGCCACCTTCTCCTCTACCAAGTGGCTCGGGCGCGCCCCCGCCGGCCACGCGCTGATACGCGCCTTCGTGGGCGGTCCCCACAACCAGGCCCTGGCCGAGCTGGAAGACGACGAGATGATTCGCACTGTGCGCGACGAGCTACGGGAGATCATGGGCGTCGAGGCCGAGCCGGAGAAAGCCTGGGTCTTCCGCTGGCTGCGCGGCATGCCCCAGTACACCCTCGGTCACCTGGAGCGTCTGGAATTCATCGACCGACGCATCGAAGATCACCCCGGACTCTTCCTCTGCGGCAACTCCTACCGCGGCATCGGCACCGGCGACTGCATGAACTCTGGTGAGCAGGCGGTGACTAAGGCGCTTCAACTGCTGTTCGGAGAGTAATAGGCGTTTGATAGGCCCTGTCTGAACCGCAGACTACGCAGATTGAGGGATTGCACAGATGGTCCGGCCTGCCATGTTCGAGTGCTCGTACGATACTGCGAGGCCGTTCGCCTCATCGCCGAGCTTGTCGATTCAGGCACGCAACCTATCTGTGAAATCCTGAAATCTGCGTAATCTGCGGTTCAGACGTAGTTGCCCAACCACAGCACATGAGGGACTGACCTTTAGCAGCCTCGCCGCCTCTGAGACGGTGTAGAACTGGTTCTCCGGTGCCCTAGGCATTCTCTCACCTCATCGATGTACTACGTCGCTGCAGCCCATCGCTTTGCATATCTTATCAATAAGGAATTTAAGAAGGAGGAAAGCATATGAGTTCCTATGTGCTTGGTTTTCAGGACATTGACAGAACACAAATCATGGCTGTTGGGGGTAAAGGCGCGAACCTGGGGGAACTCTCCAGGATTGAAGGAATACGCGTACCAGACGGCTTTTGTATTTCTACCGCAGCCTTTAAGAGAATCATTGGAGAACCGTCGTCGCTTAACGAATTACTTGATCAGTTATCGCTTCTAAAGGTGGAAGACCGGGATAAGATCGGTGAACTTAGCGGTGAGATTCGCAGGGTCATCGAAGGGATAGCCATCCCTGAAGACATTAATGAAGAGATCACCCGCCTTCTTTCCAGGCTTGGAGAAAAGAATGCCTATGCAGTACGATCCAGCGCAACTGCAGAGGATTTACCGACGGCCTCCTTTGCAGGCCAGCAAGACACGTATCTGAACATTATCGGACAGAAGGCAATCCTGAAGCATATCAGCAAGTGCTGGGCATCGCTATTTACCGAGAGGGCAGTAACTTACCGCGTTCAAAACGGCTTCGACCACCGTAAAGTCTACCTGTCTGTGGTTGTCCAGAAGATGGTCTTCCCGCAGGCGGCAGGCATTTTGTTTACTGCCGATCCCGTCACCTCTAATAGGAAGGTGTTATCCATTGATGCCAGCTTCGGAATTGGTGAGGCCCTGGTCTCCGGCCTGGTGAATGCTGATAACTATAGAGTCCGTAACGGCAAGATTATCGATAAGAAGGTTTCCACCAAGAAGCTGGCTATTTATGCCTTAAGAGATGGCGGTACAAAAGAACAGGAGATTGAGCCTGAGCGGCAGAATAGGCAAGCGCTGACGGATGAGCAGATCTTGCAGCTTGAGCAGATGGGCAGAAAGATCGAAGAACATTTCGGCCGCCCCCAGGACATCGAATGGTGTTTGGTTGATGATACATTTTGTATTCTGCAGAGTCGGCCAATCACTGCTTTATACCCCATCCCTCAAGCAAATGATCAAGAGAACCACGTTTATATATCTGTCGGTCATCAACAAATGATGACCGACCCCATGAAACCATTGGGATTGTCTTTCTTCCTGTTAACGACTCGCGCACCCATGCGTAAAGCTGGTGGAAGGTTGTTTGTCGACATCACACATCATCTGGCTTCGCCTGTCAGCAGAAAAACGATAATAGATGCCCTGGCACAATCCGATCCGCTCACTAAAGACGCACTTATGACCATCATAGAGCGAGGAGACTTCATAAAAGCGTTACCAGATGATAAACAAGAACAGAGTCCCGGTAAAAGCAATAGAGTTATTTCGTCTGCGGGTTTTCGAACACAAGTTGAAAACGATCCGACAATCGCTTCTGATTTGATTAAGAGTAGTCAAACATCCATAGAGGAGTTAAGACAAAACATCCAAACGAAAGCAGGATCAGAGTTAGTTGATTTCATTCTAGAAGATATCCAGCAATTAAAGAAGCTTCTATTTAACCCACAAAATTTGGGCGTGATTATGGCTGCCATGGATGCTTCATCATGGGTCAATGAGAACATGAAGAAGTGGTTAGGTGAAACAAACGTAGCAGACACGCTTTCTCAGTCTGTGCCAAACAATATTACTTCGGAAATGGGTCTGGCGCTATTGGATGTCGCCGATGTGATTCGTCCTTATCCAGAAGTAATTGATTATTTACAACATGTAAAAGATGACAACTTTTTGGATGAACTGGCAAAGTTTGATGGTGGACAGGAGACCCTGGATGCTATCAATGCTTATCTTAACAAATACGGAATGCGATGTGTCGGAGAAATCGATATTACCAAAACTCGGTGGAGCGAAAAACCAACTACGCTTGTCCCCTTGATTCTCAGTAACATCAAGAACTTTGAGCCTAATGCCAGCAATCGGAGATTTGAGCAAGGGCGACAAGAAGCTTTGAAGAAAGAACAAGAGCTACTAGATCGATTGAAGCAATTACCGGATGGTAAACGAAAAGCCAAAGAGACAAAACGAATGATCGACCTGATCCGGAATTTCATCGGTTATCGTGAATATCCAAAATACGGCATCGTTAATCGCTACTTCCTATATAAGCGGGCGTTACTAAAAGAAGCCGAACAACTCGTACAGGCCAAGGTTATTCGTGAAAAGGAAGATATATACTATCTCACTTTTGAGGAATTTCGCGAAGTCGTACGCACAAATAAACTGGATTACCGAATCATCAGCAAACGAAAAGACGAGTACAGATTATATGAAAGACTAACTCCGCCACGTGTTATCACGTCTGATGGTGAAATCATTTCAGGTGAGTACAAGCGAGAAAATCTCCCTGCTGACGCTATTGTAGGTCTACCTGTTTCTTCCGGAGTTATAGAGGGACGAGCACGTGTCATCTTAAGCATGGAAGATGCTGATCTAGAAGATGGAGATATATTAGTCACCTCCTTTACTGACCCTAGCTGGACACCATTGTTTGTGTCCATAAAAGGCCTAGTCACCGAAATTGGTGGACTGATGACCCATGGAGCAGTTATCGCACGTGAATACGGCTTACCAGCAGTTGTCGGAGTAGAAAATGCTACCAAACTGATAAGAGATGGGCAACGAATTCGTGTGCATGGAACAGAAGGGTATGTAGAAATCCTATAATGGGGAAGATGTTGTCTTCCTCCTGGGGAGCTACCGGTAGTCTCTCAAATTACTGGTTCTCTGCGCAGGGTGAGTGGCGTTGCGCCGTGGTTGTCTTAACCGCAGATTACGCAGATGAAGGGATTCCGCAGATAGAGATTTCAACTGAGCGAGCGCCCGTACGCGAAACCCATACAGCCTCCGCCCATGTACCACGTTGTTCCATAACACCATCATCGCGCTCAAGATGTGGGGCTATTGAGAGGAAGAAGGAGCTGAGGGCTCGTCCATTCATCCGTTGCTGTGGGGACGGCGTCACGTAGATATGTGAAAATCGGTAGTTCCACCTATATGAAATCTGTCGTCCAGACTGTATCATGTAACCGTAACGTCGACCGCATGCCACAGCATATTATTAATCCTGTGGCGAGTGGCTCATGGAGAGGATTGGGGACAGGATCGTTGGTCTGCGAGACCCGGCTGAGAAAAAGCTTGGCTCACTGAGGAGGTAGCATGAAGAACACACGGACATTATGGGCGGCCCTGGTAGCTCTTGTCGTTGCGCTTTCGAGTATCGTCACTTCCTTCGCACAGCCTCCTGCGGGCAACCTGGTGAGTGCGGAGTTGACCCGTGGTCACTGGTACTTCACCGATCAAGACAGCATCAGCAACACATCAATTCAGTACGATGACTGGGTATTTGCCGACATCTACAAGTGGACTGATGGAGGTGCTCCTGTTGTCAACCCAACTATCCAGATCTCGACGAAGCTGGGTCTGACGGGCTTCAATCCAACAAGCGCTCCTGCTGTTACGTTTGTTGCCGATAAGGATGCAGGGGTCTACAGTTGGAGCCTCGCCGGTAACGTCAACGAAGATACGCACATGTCTGTCTCGGCTGTTGCGGGCACCACAACGGCCAGACCGAAGTTCAGTGCTTCGCGCTCCGTCCAGCCCGAAATCCTTGCCGACCCCACGTCACAGCAGACCGTCACCCTCAACTTCAAGCTGGAAGAAGCCCTTCCTCTAGAAGCCAATCTCAGTGTCGTCATCGGGCTTCCCAACTTCGCGTACAAGACTTTCCAATTGGTTGACACTCATTTCGTCTCGCAAATAGATGTCGATGGTTGGGAGAGCCGCCCAGGCAGCACATCAGCGTCTTGGTCGATCAATCCTTCCAATATCCAGATCGGTGAGACGTATACCTTTCAGGCCACACTGGAATCTGTGAAATCGCCTCTACTTTTGGGCGCACCGCTTTATAAGCCTATGGTTGCGGTCTTCTATTCCGACCACCAGGGTTTCGGGATCGTCAACGGCACCTCGGCGGCCGTTTCTGATCCAGCCGAAATTGTGAGCGCTGTGTTCAGCGCCGATAACGTAGTCAACTGGATGCCGTTCTTCAGAAGTTTCCGTTGGGACGTTGGCTTCAACCCGGTGGTATCTCAAATTACTGGTTCTCAACCGCCATTCCACGTTCTGATTCCTGCCGACGTCAGGATAGAGCCGGAGACGGTGAACCTGGGAAGCAAGGGCGTTGTGACGGCGTTCGTGCAGCTTCCCAAGCCGTACCGCGTGCAGGACGTCGACATCTCCAGCGTCACTCTCCAGGGTGCACCGGCAACTGGCAGAGTAGTCGATGGCGATACTCTCCTCCTCAAGTTCAACCGGGACCAGTTACAGAACCTTTCGCCAGGGCAGCAGGTTGAGCTAGTGATCAAAGGGCAACTCAAGGACGGGTCGATATTCACGGGCAAGGATGCCGTGAGAATAATACCCTGATCATGGGTGAAACCAATCCGAACAGCAGGGGTCGGTCTCTATTTGCCCGCCGATCCTACCAGTGCACCTCGATTGGTCGAGAAAAGGAGATGTCCAATGAAGCGCTTCTTGCCCATAATGCTCTGCGTGTTCCTCCTGCTGAGCTCTCTGACTGCGGGAGGAGTCGCCACCGCCGCGTTCGATGAGCCAGGCGCGAGGAGCGCTCCACCGGACAGCGTCCCCATTACGCAGCACGAGAAGTCGCTGGCGCCTCGGCAGACCGATGCGTCTTTCTCCGACTCGGTGGCTGCACCCGCTCTGGCGCCGCGCTGGCAATGTGATCCCAGCAGTGGACCGGCATGCCTGAGTTACATTAACTCTATTTCGATGGTCTCGCCCAGCGAAGGCTGGGCCGTTGGTGGCGGTCTTGGTCCAGGCACCATTCTTCACTACACCGGCGGTACCTGGCAGGCCGTGCCCAGTCCCACGACCAGCTCCCTATTATCGGTGGACATGGTCTCGACCAGCGAGGGCTGGGCCGTGGCAGAAGATGGCACGATCCTCCACTACACGAGCGGCGTCTGGCAGATCGTGCCCAGCCACCCGGCTAGCTCCCTTACCTCCATCTCCATGGTCTCGACCAGCGAGGGCTGGGCCGTGGGAGGAAGCACGATCCTCCACTACAGCGGTGGCACCTGGCAGACCGTGCTCAGTCCTACGGGCAGATTCCTCAGGTCCATTTCCATGGTCTCGGCCGGCGAGGGCTGGGCCGTCGGAGATTGGGGCACAATCCTCCACTACAGCGATGGCGCCTGGCAGAGCGTGTCTAGTCCCACGACCAGCTCCCTGTTATCGGTAAACATGGTCTCGGCCAGCGAGGGCTGGGCCGTGGGAGGAAGCACGATCCTCCGCTACACTGATGGCGTCTGGCAGATCGTGCCCAGTCCATCGGGCAGCTACCTGGTTTCCGTCTTCATGGTCTCGGCCAGCGAGGGCTGGGCCGTGGGATATGGCACGATCCTCCACTACACCGGTGGCGTCTGGCAAGCCATCATGCCCAGTCCCACGAGCAATTGCCTGGCGGCCGTCTTCATGGTCTCGGCCAGCGAGGGTTGGGCCGCGGGATGCGGCACCATCCTCCACTACACAGGTGGCATCTGGCAGGGCGTGACCAATCCTGCGTGGAACTGGCTCGGTTCCGTATCCATGGTCTCGGCCAGCGAGGGTTGGGCCGTGGTGAGCGGCAAGATCCTCCGCTACAGCCGTGGCGCCTGGCAGTCTATACCCAGTCCCACCAATAAAACCCTGTTTGCGATATCAATGGTCTCGACCAGCGAAGGCTGGGCCGTCGGAAACGGCGGCACGATCCTCCACTATGCCGGTGGCGCCTGGCAGACCGCACCCAGTCCCACGGCTAGTTCCCTGGTTTACGTCTCCATGGTCTCGGCGGCAGAGGGCTGGGCCGTGGGAGACGGCGGCACGATCATCAGGTACACGGGTGGTGCCTGGCAGACCGTGACGAGTCCCACGGGCAATTCCCTATCTTCGATCTCGATGGTCTCGGACAGCGAGGGTTGGGCAGTGGGAGCTGGCGGCACGATTCTTCACTACAGCGGTGGCACCTGGCAAGCCGCGCCCAGTCCGACCACCAACTGGCTCAGGTCGATCTCGATGGTCTCGCCCCGCGAAGGATGGGCCGTCGGAGACGGCGGCACGGTTCTCTACTACACCGATAGTGCCTGGCACACCGTGCCCAACCCCATAGGCAACTCCCTGTATTCGGTCTCGATGATCTCGGCCAGCGAGGGCTGGGCCGTCGGTACCGGTCAAGGCACCATTCTCCGTTACACCGATGGCGTCTGGCAGTCCGTCAACAGTCCCACAAGCGTTCCTTTATCTTATGTCTCAATGAGCTCGACGAGCGATGGTTGGGCGATAGGTTGGTTTGGCACCATTCTCCACTACACTGGTGGGGCCTGGCAGACCGTGCCCAGTCCTCAGGGCAGCTTCCTGTCTTCTGTCTCCATGGTCTCGGCCAGCGAGGGTTGGGCCGTGGGAAACACGATCCGCCACTATGCCGATGGGGCCTGGCAGACCGTGCCTAATCCCACAAGCAATGGACTGGCTTCCGTGTCCATGGTCTCGCCTGGCGACGGCTGGGCTGTAGGAGGGGGTGGCACGATCCTCCGCTACACTGGTGGGGCCTGGCAGACCGTGCCCAGTCCCACGAGCGACAGCCTGTCTTCCGTAGCTATGATCTCGGCCACCGACGGCTGGGCCGTGGGATACGGCGGCACACTCCTTCGCTATACCGGCGGAGTTTGGCAGACCGTGCCCAGCCCCACGAGCCGTAGCCTATCTTCGGTTTCGATGGTCTCGGCCGACGACGGCTGGGCCGTCGGAGAGCAGGGCACGATCCTTCACTATACTGGTGGTGTCTGGCAGACCGTGCCGAGTCCGACGAGCAACAGCCTGTCTTCCGTCGCGATGGTCTCGGCCACCGAGGGTTGGGCCGTGGGAGGCGGCGGCACAATTCTCCACTATACCGGCGGAGCCTGGCAGACCGTGAACAGTTACATGAGCGATTGGCTTTACTCCGTGTCCGTGCTCTCAGCGAACGAGGGCTGGGCCGTGGGAGCCAACGGCGCGATCAGCCGTTACATCGGCGGCGCTTGGCAGCCTCCGCGCTTTCGCTACCTGGGTCTGCCTCTGTACGCAGTCGACGTTGTCTCGGCCAGTGAGAGCTGGGCCGTGGGAGCGTCCTCGTATGGATCTGGGATCATTCTGCACTACCTGGCTCCCTCAGCTGCGGTCAGCCCAACCAGCATCGCTGCGGGCGGAACGGTGACGCTGACCTGGCAGAATACTGTCGGTGGCGCAACCACCGACTGGTTCGGCATCGCCCCGGCCGGCTCCCCCATCGTCAGCGGCACGCTGACTAGCAGTTATCTCAGTTGCACGTCCACACCGCCCAGCACTCGGCAGAGCTCCGGCTCCTGTTCGGTATCCGTCCCGGCCGGTCTCACACCGGGCAGCTATGTGATTCGGCTTTTCTCCAACGGTGGCTCGTCGCTCATCACCGAGTCTAACCCGTTCACTGTCACCGCTGCACCAGCCGTTGCCATTCGCAAGGTGCACGCCTCGCCTAACCCCTTTAATCCGCTGCAGTCCGGGACGACCCTGAGCTTCGACCTCACCGCCCCATGTGGCAACACCTTGGCCGCTATCTTCGACATGGGCGGGGCCGGCGTCCTCAAATACTGGACGCTGGGTGCACGACCAACGGGCATCCAGAGCATAGCATGGGATGGCAGGAGCTCGGTGGGCACGGTCCTGGGTGAAGGCATATACGCCTTCTTTGCCGTCTGCCTGGACGCGGGAGGTAACGCCATAGCGGTCGGCTCAGATCTCGTCAATATCAGCCCGATCATCTTCAACATGACTGTCACTCCGCGGCCATACTATCCGCAGGCGGGCAATGCCACTCTTGGCTTCAACCTGTCTCTGGCGAGCGGAGGGTTCACCACGGCGGTGATCGTCGATTCGCAAGGTAGCCAGGTGAAGGCTTTCCCCTGGGCGGTCAGCCCGCCCGGGACTGTTAGCTACAATTGGGATGGAAGGGACGGCGGAGGAAACGTGGTGCCGAACGGGCGTTACACCTACATTGTGGCGGCGGCGGACCCGAGCAACATGAGTCAGATGCACGTCGGGGTCATGCTGTTCGGTGTGGGGGCACCGCCCGGCGCCGGGGATGCGCAGGCAGAGCCGCGGACTCAGGAGGCGCTGGAGCAACTGCGCAGAGTGAGTGGCGTTGCGCCATAGATGGAAATAAGACTCTTTCCCATTGGCGACTTCGTCATCCCGGCCCCGAGACCGCGGCGGTTTCCGAAACCGCCGCGGTCTGGCCGATCACGAACGAACTACCGTGAAAGAGTATAGGACGCCGCGATCAGTCACTGCCCTTGCCATCGCCTGAAAGTGAGACGCACCCAGAACAGCGTCGTTCCGGGTGCGTCTTAGTGACTGCGGCGGGAGCACGATTCCGCCTGCTTCAGCCGGGCGGCGTCCCCCCTGGGGACACCCTACCTCGTCGCCACCGCCGGACCACGTTTCTGGGCGCCCCGGAGGTAGGCGATCATCGGATCGACCACCAGCGGCACCACGTCCGGCAGCATGTGCGGCATCAGGTTCTCCATCACCTGGGGCATCAGCTCGGGCATCTGCTCGGCCATATAGTCTGGCATAGGGATCTGCTGACCGATGCGCTCCAGCATGGTCGGAAGGACCTTTGGCAGCATACCAGGCAACAGTCGTGGGAAGAGGATCGGGAACATGGGCTTCATGGCCGTCAGCATGAGCGCCCCTATGGGGCCGGATTTGCCCATAGCGCGCATCATGCCGCCCATGCCCATGGGCATGGCGTCGATTAGCTCCGGCCACATGGTCCCCATCAGGTCGGCAAAGCCGCGCGGCGTCATCATAGCTATCATGGCTTCGAAGACACGCCACTGTCGCATGACCTCGGGATTTGGGTCCGGGAAGGTGTAGCCCAGCGCACGGCAGGCGAACGAGGCCAGATCGTGGACCGGCATGTTCACCTGACGCTTCTCGTTGGCAGTGCGCAACTGGAACTGGCAGCACGGGCACAGCGCCAGCATGGCATCCGCTCCCGCATCCACCGCCTCATCCAGACGCCGCTTGCCAAGATCGTGCGCGGCCGGCGGGTCGTTTAGCAGTGTGAGAACGGAGCCGCAGCATAGGCCGTTCTCCCGGTTGTGGGCCGTCTCCACCAACTCAACGCCAGGAATGGCCTTGATCAACTCCCGCGGCGGCTCGTAGACGCCCGAGGCTCGTCCGATGTGACAGGAGTCGTGCCAGCTTACTTTCGTGGGCGGCAACTCCCCCTTGAAAGCGAACTCGCCGGCCTTGATCTTGTCGGAGACCAGCTCGCTGTAATGCTTGGCCGTGATGCCGTAATCGATTCCGAGCTTAGCGGCCCACTCGGGATAGACCTGGCGCCACATCAAGTCGCAGGCCGGACACGAGCTGACGACGGTATCCGCCCCGGCCGCCTTGACCGCCGCGATGTTTTTCTTCAGAGTCTCGGCAAACAGGTCCCACTTGCCCGCCACCAGCATCGGCGTTCCGCAGCAGTTCTCCTTTTGTCCCAGGTACGTGTAGTCGACGCCAGCCTCGTCCAGCATCCGCACGGCACCAAGCCCGATGTCGTTCTCCACGTAGGCCACGGTGCAGCCACCGAAGTAGACGTTCTTGGACTTTTTGCCCGTGTGCTTCTGTTTGAGATCCGCCGGGAACCAGTCGTCGCGGTCGCGTCGATAGCCGGCCCAGATGTCGCCTTCCTTCCTCAACGACGCCGCCATTACCTCGAACGGCGGGAAGGTCATCTTCTTCTCCTCCTGGATCAACTGACCGCGCAGCTTCATCCAGGATGGCTCCACGGGTAGCGCCGCCGAGCAGACCCTGTCACATAGCTCACAGGTGGTGCAGGAGATGATGCTGTCCACCATGTGCTGGTCCCACTCCGCGCGTCCCTCCATGTGCTCGCGCAGCCAGAACCATTTGCCGCGCGGAGACTGGCTCTCCCAGCCCCGTCCCGCATACTGGGTGCACTCCTCCATGCAATAGCCACATTGAGAGCAGGAGTAGGCGTACCAGGCCACGTCCGACGGAATATCCCGGACCATGGCGGTAGGACGCTCGCCGATCTGGGTAATAACGTGGTTTCCAAAGGGACGGATGAGCGACTCCAGCCGCGCCGCCAGGTTCAAGACGCGCCCCAGCAGGCCGTCCCCGATCACTTTCTTGGGATTCATGATTCCGCGCGGATCGATCTCCGCTTTGAAGCGCCGCAGCCGCGCGACACGGTTATCGCCCAGCACCTGGCCTGCCCGCTTGGAGAAGTAGAGGCCTGTCGAGTAGGGCCGACCGCCATATCGCTGGGCAATCTTCATGACTGTGAGAACCAGGCCGAACACCAGATTGTAGCTGAAGCGGCGCTGGTCACTGGGGATGAAGCCCAGGATGACGGCCTCTGGCCCGCCGTCCCGGCCGCGCTTGACGATGACGCCCTCTTTTACGATGGGCTGGTTGACCTTGCGCTCGATCTCGCCCAGGGCCCCGCCCAGGTTGCGCAGCGGCACCACCACCTCCGACGGCACCAGCGAGGGACCCAGCCGCTTGACGATCATGAGCTGAAAACGGTTCTCCCACTCGTGCTCGGCGATGCGCTGGGACAGCACCTCGCCCTCGAAGGGATGGATAAGATGAGGGATCTCCTTCTGAATCTTGTCCCGGACCGCGGCCCCGAAGGCCAGGGTCAGTACGTAGGCCGCGGGTAGCGCCACGCGCTCTTCCACGGTGTGCCCGGCGTGCTCCCGCAGCGGCGCGCGGTTCTTCATCTCGGCCATGCGCGGGTTGATGAAGACCATCGACCAGATCGGCAGGTCGGTGGCCACCAGGGACTCCACGGCCCGCTGCAGCTTCTCCGGATCCGGGAAGGCCACGCTCAGCACCGCCACGTCCTCGCGCGGTCGCACGCGCAGGGTGATGCGCGAGATCAGCCCGGTGATGCCCTCCGCGTCGGCCACCAGATCCAGATCCTCGCCGCTGAAGTCGCGCACCTCTCCGCTGGGTAGAACCACACGCGCCGACGCCACGTTCTCCCTGAACCACCCGTACTGATACGAGCCGATCCCGGCCCCGCCCTGCGCCAGCCAGCCGCCCACGGTCGAGCCCGGCGCACTGGTGGGATAGAGACGCAGGGACAGCCCCTCCGGTTCGATGGCCTGCTCCAGCCTGCGCCAGGTAATGCCTGGCTCGACCGTCACCGTGAGGGTGGCATGATCGACCGCTAACACGCGCCGCAGGCGAAAGAAGTCGACCACCACTCCTTTCTTCACAGGCACCGCCCCACCGTAACCGGAGGTCGCCTTGCCCCGCGGCGTCAGCGGTACGCCGTGCGCACCGGCCCAGCGGACCAGTTGGACCAAGTCGGCTTCGTTCTCCGGCTGGACAACGGCCTCGGGGACCGTCTTGCCCACCAGAGGCTTCACCAGCCCAGGCATGGCCGCCACGTCGTGACTGTAGAGAACGCGCTCCCCGTACCGAAAGTTGACGCGGTTACCGAAGAGCTCTCCCAATTGCTCCATCTTAGAAGGCGCGGAAGTCGTCATTCTGGTTTGCCTCCTATGTCAATCGCTGACCGGCTCGGTCAGCCGTTTCCACCCACCACGCTCGATCTCTTCCGAGAGTTGACGCAGCCAGCCCAGCTCGGACTCCAGGTACGCCCGCCGATGGTGGCAGATGGCCCGCGCCACTTCGGGCAGCGACTCGCGCGTCGCCGCGCTGTCCCAGGCCGTCTGGCACTCCGCGAGCTGGCGCTCCACGCTGGACAGGCGACGACGAAGGACCGCCAGGACCTGATCGGTCTGAAGACCCGGCATACGTCCAAGCGCGGCCAGCACCGTGTCGAAGTCGAAGAACACACGCTGATCGACCAGCCCATCCTCTTCCACCAGCAACCGTTCCAGCTCGGTCTTCCCTTCGTCGGTGATGGTGTACACGGTGCGCGGCGGCATATTGCCCACACGCTCCTCGTCGGCGCGGATCAAGCCCCTCCCCTGCAATTTCCTGAGCACCGCATAGATATGCGGGGTGCTAATGCTCGTACAGTTGGACAGGTAAGTCGTGTTCAGGAATTGCTTTATGTCGTAGCCATAGGTCGCCTTCTCGGCAACCAGGCTCAGGACAAGTAGCTCATGCACGGCGGCCATGGCTCGCGACCCCCCGATGATTCTCCTGTTATCTAGTTCAGTCAATGCTAGTTTACTGTTAACTAGTTCGCCGTTCAATAGAGCGGAGGCCCTATTTGTTGGGGAGGGAACACCCTATGTCAGCGAGAAGGGGGAGTAGGCTGAAAGACCGTTTGGATCACGAAGGTCGTTTGGATCACGAAGGTCGTTTGGATCACGAAAACGCGCGAGACCGCGCCATACCCGTACCGGACCGACAAGCGTCGAAGAGCGGTCGAACTTGCCAATAGAGGCCACGAAACGGCACGAAGAACGCGAAAAGAGGAACGGCTGTGAGCCGATAACCCCTTTTCGCGTCCTTTTCGCGTAGCCTTTCGTGCGCTTCGGGATCCAAACGGCCTTCGCGACTCAAACGACCTAGAGGCCTTTACTCCGGATAGACGATCTGCACCCGATGGAACTCGCCGTCCCGGAACCACGGGATGGGCCCCGGTCCGGTCGGCCAGCCGTCCACGGCCACCACCGACGCGCGGTCGCGGGAGCGCGCGAAGCCGGCCGGCTTCTCTATCTCGATCAGGTAGCGGGCCTGGCCGGTGTCCATGGACAGCCGCAGCGAGCGCTGTCCGTCGCGCAGAATGGGATCCACCAGCAGACCCTCCGGCGATGCCGTGATGCCGAAGGCCGACTGCAGCGCCAGCCATAGCCAGGTGGAGGTGCCGCTCAGGATCGGCCCCACGTTCTCACCCGTCTCGCTGTTGTTGTACTGCGTGCAGAAGCGCGGGTTGCCGGCCAGCTCGAAGGGAGCGGACATCGTTCGAAACGGCAGGACGACGTCGATGGTGGAGTAGGCCAGATCCCGCAACTCACGAGCCAGGGCCGAGTCGGACACCTCTCGGGCCGCTTTCAGCAGGGCCGCCGCGGCCATCATGTCGGCGTGCTTGAAAACGCCGCCGTTCTCACGATCGCCGGGGAAGTACTCTCCGCTGCCCCCCCGACCGGTCAGGCTGGCGAAGCGTACCGGCGAGCACAGCTTCAGCCCGTGCGGGGTCAGGAGCACTCTCTTCATCACGCCCAGCATGGTCCGGATCTGATCCTCGGTCGCAACGTCGGAGAGCACCGACCAACTGAAGGAGTTCAAGAAGTAGGTGCCATCCAACTGGGGATCGTCCGAGAGCCCATCGCCTTTGGCGCCCAGGTAGGTGTAGCGGTCATCCGGAAACCGGTTGATCAGGACCCGCGCGAAGAAGTCTTCTTTCCAGGCGTGCTGCTGCATCCTCTCACGCAGTTGGCGTGACTGCGCCGAGAGCGACTCGGCGTAGGTCAGGTCCCCTTTGCGCCGAGCCATCCCCTTGACGGCGTCCAGGGCTACCTTGAGCAGAAAGCCATTCATGACGCTCTCGCTGAGCGTGGAGAACTGTGGATAGCCCTCGTTTCCGGCCGCCAGATTCCTAGCGTAGGCCGCCTCCTTCTGCGGACCGCTGAGATGGTCTGGATCCAGCCGCAGCGTGTCGTTCCAATCGGCCCGATCCAGGAGCGGCAGACCGTGCGCTCCAACTGAGATCTCGCCGGAGTAGCGCAGGATGGACTTGAGAACATCGTACATGCTCCGCTTGCGTGGCGGATCGCTGCCGGCCACCTCGCATTGCTCGTCCAGAATGGAAAGGTCCCCAGTCTGCGCGACGTAGCGGTCCACGGCCTGAACCAGCCATAGAGCGTCATCCGACCACTCCCCAGCTTCTTTCCCTGTCCAGTAGAAGTTATGGTAGGCATAGCCAAGCTCGAAGACCTTGCTGGCCCATTCGTGCAGAAGGTCCTTGACGAGCCAGCGGTAGCCCATGGCCAGGAAGAACGGCATGGAGGCGAAAAGATCCTGGATCTCCCGAAAGCCGATCTCGCGGTAGCCCTTCTGGGTCTGGTCGAACGAGCGCGAGACGAAGGTCTGGTAGAGAATCTGGAAAGGAAGGTTGCGATTTACGTACGCGTCAAAGCGCCCGTCGCCCGACTCCACCTGCATGTGACCGCGGTAGCGGTTGATAAACTCCTCCATGCAGGACAGCTCGCGCTCAACCATGTCGGCGGGCTGGAAATGCTCCAGGAGCTTGGTCACCTGCCTGTGCAACGTCGTCCTGTCAAAGCCGGGGTCCAACTTGGACGAGACTAGTCCAGTCAAGTTGTCGATCTGGGACGTCTCTCCCGCCGAGAGAGACAGCTCCGCGGCCAACGCGAAGAAGCCCGGTCCCTTCCTGGACAAGCGGTTGGATAGCAATCCAAGCCCTGCGGGATGTTCCAGCGTTCCATCGCCCACGAAGTCGTTGTAGCTGGTGCCGTACTCCACCGGGTACGAGACGCGCCCGCCCTGGTGAATCAGCATGGCGTGGAACGGCACGTCGCCCTGGGCCCAGGCGGGCTGATAGTACGGGCTGACGGCCGCGATCGAGCCATCCGGGTTCTTCAGCACACGCGCCTCCATGCTCACCGTGGTATAGACCACGTCCTCGGAGAGCCCGCCCGGCGCGGCAGCCCCGAACATGCCCGTGGCCACAAGCCGCAACTGGCGCGGCTGGTGCCCCAGGTTGCGCACCGTGATGGATTGCACCTCCGTGGCCAGCGGCTCTCCATCCCTGTACGGGAGCAGGAAGATGATGCGCGTGACCTCCAGTCCGCAGCGCGTGGTGTACGTGATCGTGGTCCGATTGACACCATGCACCGTGCTGGCCGAGACGACGTTTTCATCGTGCGGATCGCCCGAGTAGAAGATCTGCCGTCCATCTTCTGTCAGATAGAACTGGCGGTTGGCCGGGAAGCCGTTCTCCTCAGGGCGCATGTCCCAGCGCGTGGCCAGCACCTGGGTGGCGGCGTGCGATCGGAAGCTGCCACGCCCCAGATAATCCACGACGCTCTTGGGCGTGGTCTGCAGCGGTCGGGGCTTACCTAAGCGATCTCCGAGCAGGAGATTCACGAAGAAGTGAGGTCCCGGCGAAGGCGAACGCAGGTCGACCACATGCTGACCCCGCTCATCCAGACGACCGCACCACTGGTCAACCTCTGAGAGGATCTCGTGCAACCTGGAGAGCACTGGATCCGGCACGTCACGCATCGGAGAAACGCCATTGTCCCACCGGTAAACCCTGGGTCCCTGGGCCTCCAGCCGCACCAGCACCGAGTTGCGGTTGCTCCAATGGTGGCTCAGGAAATCGAACACGCTGGGGTCAGCCAGGAGATGCGCTACCACGGGAGCCTGAAACGGCATTCCAGCTACGCCGATAACGGCTTCCTCTCGACTGTCCACGTACTGAGCGTCCACGGTCTCCGCCGAATCGATCACGCCGGCAAAACGCGCCCGAAGTAGATCTGCCGGCTCCATGCGCCAATCCCGCGCCCGAGCGTCGCGGAGTGAGCTATGTTCCGCCATTGGGCACCTCTCCTTTGAGGATGATCTCTATTCGTCCAGGTGGCCTGGTCTCGACATCTTATGTCTAGTGAATCATAGCGCACCCGGCCCGCGGGCCACAACTGGGGGTTGGGGGTTAGGGGCTGGGGGCTGGTCCCCCCCGAACATCTCGAAGGCAGCGCGCAGCGCAGGCATTCGCTCGGCCACGATCTTCGATCTTTACCGTGGCAAGACGGCTATCGAGCACGCCGAGGTGCGCACGCTAAAGGCTCTAGCCGATCTGGCTGGTTGCACTATGGACGAGTTGATCCTCACCCAGCCGGAACCGACCGAGACCTTCGCCGCATCCATCCAGCGCTGGTCCGCGATGCCAAAGGACAGCGCCAGGATGGCCGGGCTGAAGGCTGATACGCCGTCAAACGAGAAGGAAGATATCGCCCTTCTCAGGCGGCTGCCGCGTTCCCGCGAGCGCGATCCTGCCAGCCCCAAGCCGGTCGGCAGATACTCCACGTAACGTGAACGCCGACAACTACGTGCCGTGCGGCGCTCGTCTCTCGCAGGGAGACCTTGTGCGTGCCCCTGTCGGGGTTTTTGTCCCGGAGTCCGCCCTCGCCGATCCCGCTATGCTCGATGAGGAAGGCGCACCCTTGCCCTTCGGCGACCCGCGCGGCATAGCTGTCTCGCTGCCGCGTTTCTCGATCGGCGCGGCGTCGACTGTGCTTCGCGCGTGGTACTGGCCGGCCGTCGTCGTCAGTCTCGACTGTGACATCGACAAGCAGCCCGGTCAGGTACTTCTCGCTCCGATCATGCCGCTGGAGGCCTTTTCTCCCGAGGAGCCCCGCCACCTGACGTTGACGAATATGCGCAAGAGGAGTTGCCGGATCCTTCTCGACGTGGTCGTGCCGCCGCAGGCCGAGTGAAACTTCTTCGGCGCTCGGCATGCAACTCTCCGTCTGGCCGCTCAGTTGGATACCCTTCTCAGCACAGGTCAAACAGCCCTTTGTGATAAACTTCAGGCAAGGGGTGAGAGAGCGACGCAGCCCGGTCCCCCATAGCCGTGCCGCAGACGCCCCAGCAAACCCAAACAACTGGCTATCTGGAGTAAATATATGTGTCTTGACCCCGCCGCTGAGGCTCAACGCGCCATGGTGCGAGGGATGCCTCTGGCCGAATTGCATGCCCACCTGGGAGGCTCGGTAGCCCCTCCCACCATGTGGACCCTGCTTCATAGGCAAGGATTAGCCAACTTGCCCAAGGATTACTGGTCTTTCGAGAAGGCTATCACCGTTTCGCCCGAGGAAGGTGTGGCGGATCTGGCGGCCTACGACCGCATCTTCCACCTGACCGAGCGCATCCAGTCCTCACCCATGGCCATGGAGCTATCGGTGCACGACACCATCGGCGGCGCCTACCGGCACGGGGTCGAGTGTCTGGAGCTGCGCTACAACCCCATGAAGCGCAACCTGCACGGCACGCACCCCCTGGACCTCGACCACATCATCATGGCCTCCAGCCGCGGGCTGGATACGGCCCTGCTGGAGTATCCCCAGATGCGCGCCGGGCTGATCCTGATGATGGATCGCACCTTCGACTACGAGCTGAACGCCATAATCGTGCAGAAGGCCTTGCGCTACCGCGACCGGGGTATCGTGGGCATCGACGTAGCGGGACCGCCCCAAGCTGGCTTCTCCTACCGCACCCTGGCACCTCTGATCGAGGAGGCCCGCCAGGTCGGTCTGGGCATCACGATCCATACCGGCGAAGAAGGCTCCATCGACGACGTGTGGGAGGTAGTCGAGTACCTGCACCCCCAGCGCATCGGACACGGCATCCTGTCCGCCCATGATCAGCAACTGATGGACCGTCTGGTGCGTGACGACATCGTCCTGGAGATCTGCCCAACCTCCAACCTGCTAACACACGCCGTGCGCGACCTGTCGGAGCTGCGCTGGATCCTGCATCGTCTCCGCGCGCACGGCGTGCGCTTCACGATCAACACCGACGGCCCCGAGATGCTCTGCACCAGCCTGCGACGTGAATACGACCTACTGCTCTCGGAGGGCATGCTCGACGACGATAGCGTGCGCACCTGCAACACCCTGGCCCACGAGGTCAGCTTCGTGCGTGGAGGCTAGTGGCCGGGGGGCGGGTGAAAAGGGCAAAAGGGGAAAGGGGGTACGTTTCTCCCCTCTTGCCCTTTTCACCTTATTCCCTTTTGCCCCACTCCCGACCCCTACGACGCCACTGTGGTTTGGATCTCGATGGTCGGCGGGTTTTGCAGGTGCCTCTTGACCGTGCAGTGCTCGGCCGCGCGGGTCACGGGTGCCCTGTACCGCTCGGGAAACCCTTCCGGCAGTTGAATCTCCAGCGCGATCTTGCGGACCATGTGCGTTTCCGGATCGCGCTCCTCGCGCTGGATCAGGCGAATGCCGTCTGTCGGGATATTGCGCTGCTGGCAAAAACTTAGAACGAAGAAGCCAGCGCATGTCCCGATCGACGCCAGGAAGTAATCGAACGGCGAAGGGGCGCTATTCTGGCCCCCCACGGTCTCGGGCTGGTCGGTCAGGATGGTGAAGCCTCGGTACTGCGCGGATACCTTTTTTCCGCCCGGAAACGTTATCTCTGTCGACATATCATTACCCTCCACAACTACATACCGCCAGGACTGGCGCCGCCCCGGCACAGGTCTGCATCACTATACCACACTCGCCCGCACTCGGCTTCAGGACAAAGGCTGAGGCCGCGGCGCCCGATCCCCGTCCACCGGCTATGCCCTCTCACGGTAGTTCTTTCGTGATTGGCCAGACCGAGTCGGTCCTTCTGCGGAAGGACCGACTCGGTCTCGTGGTCGCGACGCGCCCCGCGCCGCCCGCGGTGTAGGGGCACATTGCAGATGCCCTCGGGGACTTGACAACATTCTCATTGTGCCGTACACTATATGTATCTTACAGCTATTAGGAGTCGAGCTTTGCCAACGTTGGAGCAATTCGTGGACGAGGTGGACCGGCTCTCGCGACGGTTGATGCGCAACATGGAATGCTGCGACCGCATGCTCGTGGTCACCTGCGAGCTAACGGCGGCCCAGGCCTACACGCTCCTCACCATCGACGAGCATGGTCCCGCGACCATGAACGAACTGGCCACAGAGATGCGTCTCCACGGCACCACCATGACACGCATGGTGGACGCCCTGGTAGAGAAAGAGTTGGCCACACGGAGCCACGACCCGGAGGATCGACGCATCGTCCGCGTCGACCTGACTGCGCGCGGTCAGGAGACGGTGCAGATGTTGCGGAGCATCAAGCGTCAATTCCTCGCCACCGCCTTCGCCAGGCTATCGGAGGACGAACGCGCGGCCGTTCTGAAAGCCATGCGCCAACTCACGTCAACCGCGGAGGATCTGGGACTCCAATGCTGCGTTTGCTAGGGGATGGTCCTCCCCCATTTCTTTTTGGCCATATACTTGCATATTGCACCTACTGCAAGCTACAGGCAGGCTATTCTCGAGCGAGTTAGCGTGAACAAGACAACTTATTCTGTGAGGAGAAGAGAAGCATGGCACCCTCGTCATCGACCGACCGGAGCAGACCAAGCGACGAAGAGATCAAGCAGGCAGTCCGGGGCACCTACGCCCAGGCTATCAGCCGACGTGGAGACGGCTGCTGCGGCTCCGAATGTTCACCGGCCGCCACGCGCCCGGACCTGACGGAGCTGGCCCACTACACGCCCGAGCAGCTCTCGCAGTTGCCCGCGGATGCCGTGGACAACGCCTTCGGCTGTGGCAACCCTCTGTCGTTCGCGGGAGTTCGCCCCGGCGACGTGGTCCTGGACATCGGCTCCGGCGCGGGCATTGACGTCCTTCTGGCAGCCGGCATCGTGGGCCCCGCCGGCAAGGTCATCGGCCTCGACTTTACGCCAGAGATGATCGCGCGAGCCACGCAGAACGCGTCCCGGGCCAGCGCCAACAACGTGGAGTTCCGTCTAGGCGACGCGGAGCAGATACCCGTGGACGACGCCAGCGTCGATTGGGTCATCTCCAACTGCGTCATCAACCTGGCGCCCGACAAGCGCAAGGTCTTCGCCGAAATCGCGCGAGTTCTGAAACCCGGCGGTCGCGTCTCGATCTCAGATATCGTGGCCGGCCCGCTCCCCACCGAGGTCCGCAGCAACTTGGCCCTGTGGGCCAACTGCGTCGTGGGCGCCATCGAGGAAGAGGAGTACCTACAGATCATGCGGGAGGCCGGGCTAGACGAGGTGCAAGTAGCGTCCCGTCAGTATTATGACAAGGCATCCGTACTATCCCTAGTGTCCTGCAGTTGCACCAGCGACGCGGATCGGCAGCAGTTACAGCAACTGGCCGACCGCTATGCCGACGTCCTTGAAAAGATCTGGAGCGCCAAGATCGTAGCCCGCAAGCCAGCATAGGGTCAAGCGACACTAGGCCGGTGGCTGCGACCCCGCCGGCCCGCTCATACCGATTGTGTTTGCCTTTGTCCTGATTTGCTGATGCAACGCCGAAGAACGCCCAGGGCTGAAGCCACTGGGCTGAGTCAACGAAGCCCGCCGAGGCGGGCTGATTACCGCGCCCAGCCCCTCGGAAGGGGCTTCGTTGACTCAGCCCGCTCGCTTTAGCGGCGGGCGGGCGGACGGTGGACAACAGGATGCAACCAAGGACAATTGGTATTACTTCAAGGAGGAAATCCGCCATGACGCTAGACAATCGGACCAGGGAGCTGATCGCCATTGGAGCATCTGTGACAGCCAACTGCCAGCCATGCCTGAGCTATCACGTCGGCAAGGCCCGTGAGCTGGGAGTCGACGAGGCCGAGATCGAGGCGGCATTGCGAGTCGGCCGCGTCGTAAGAAAGGGCGCCGCGGACAAGATGGACGCCTTCGCCGCGGCTCTGGACGAGAGTCCCAGGCCGGCCATCGCCGCGGCGGATGGATGCGGGTGCGAGTCGTGAAGTGCGCCTGAAGACCTGCCGCTTGCTTTTCGCCTGCTCCCGGCGTACAATTGAGTGAGCCACCAACCAGAAAGGCACCCTGCCATGCAGCCGAAACAGGCCCCATTCGATATCTTCACCATCGGGCATAGCAATGTGCCAGTTGAGAAGATGGTTGCCTTACTGCGCCAGCATGGCATCCGAACCCTGGTGGACGTGCGTAGCGTGCCCTACGCCCAGTACGCCACGCAGTTCAACCGCGAGATGCTCCACCACACGCTGGACGAGGCGGGCATCGAGTACCTGTTCGCTGGCGACTACTTGGGCGGGCGACCCAAAGACCGGACCTGCTACGTCAAGGTAGCGGCGCCCAAAGGCAATGACGGCGAGACGGAGCGCGTGGACTACGCGGAGGTCGCCAAACGCCCCTGGTACCAGAAGGGTTTGGCTCGCCTGGTGGAGATCGCGCGCCAGCGTCGCACGGCCATCGTGTGCAGCGAGGAAGACCCCAGCCGCTGCCACAGACACAACCTGATCACCCAGTCACTGCTCGCGATAGACGCGACCGTCTGGCACATCCGCGGGACCGGCGACCTGGAGAGAGCCAGGTCCAAGGCAGAGGAACAACTGGAGAAGAGCCGGCAGCCGTACCAGCTCAACCTGTTTTAGGCCAGCCCGCGGATGGGAGAAGTTCCCGGACC
>SCTZ01000007.1 GCA_004297765.1 Chloroflexota bacterium
GCGCACCCTTCGGCTCGGCTCAGGGCAGGCGCCGAAGAATCCGCGCCCTGGGGATACGGATTCTTCGCGCTGCGGCGCTCAGAATGACAGGTAGCGTCTTCTCTGTGGTCGAACACTAGTGACGTGTGACTGATGCGTATCCGCCTGATCCGACCGATCGGTCCGATCGGACCGATTCGACCGATCCACGCGTTTTCGCCTGTCAGATCACGAGTAACACAGCACTGACGAGGCTTCACACCTCTCTGAGAGAACAGCGTGCTCTACATCCTGCATGGAACCGACGACTATACGTGCGAGAAGGAACTGGCGGAGATCAAGGCCCGGCTGGGCGATCCAGAGCTGGCTTCCCTGAACACGACCGTCCTGGAGGGACAGAAGCTCACGCCCGAGCAACTGCGCGGCGTCTGCGAGGTCTTCCCCTTCTTCCTTCGGCAGCGCCTCGTGGTGGTCGAGGGACTCCTCAAGCGCTTTCAATCGAAGAAGCGCACGACGGATGGGCGAGTCGCCGGAGGCGAGAGCGGAACCGGTCAGGACGCGGCGCGTTGGCAAGCCTTCGCCGATTGTCTGAGCCAGGCCCCGGCCAGCACGGTGGTAGTGCTGATCGAGAACGAGGAGATGAAAACCGACAACCCCCTTCTGCGGGCTCTGCGGCCGGGCGCCGAGGTCCAGCGCTTCATCACCCCGCGCGGCGCAGACCTCGAGAGATGGATCACCGGGCAGGTGAAATCATGCGGCGGGCAGATGCAGCCGGGGGCGGTCAGGCTTCTGGCAGAGATCGGGGGCAACAACCTGCGCGTGCTGGCCAATGAGATCGAGAAGCTGGTCGCCTTCGGTGCCGGTCGGGCCATCGACGAGCGCGATGTGCGCACACTGGTTAGCGACGCTCGGGAGTCAACCATCTTCAACCTGGTGGACGCCCTGGCCGAGCGCAAGACACCGAGGGCCCTGCACGTGTTCCACGAGCTCCTGGGAGATGGGGCGCAACCCCTCTATGTCCTCACCATGTTCACCCGCCAGTTTCGTCTGCTGTTGCAGATCAAGGCCTTGCGGGAACGCGGCGAGCCGACGGAGACGATCCGCAAGGTCACGGGGTTATTCAACGAGTTCGCCCTGGCCAAGACGGAGCGCCAGTCCAATCGCTACACGCTCGTGCAGCTAAAGCTGATCTACGCCCGCCTGCTCCAGACCGACGTCGAGATCAAGTCCGGCTACCTCACGCCCGACACAGCGCTGGACGTGCTAATCGTGGACCTGGCGGGGGTTAGGGGCTAGGGGTTGATTCCTCTGAGGGCCGGTCCTACTACAATCGCCGAATGACGCCGATGACCTTCCCCTGGATCTCCAGGTTCTCCGCGTCCACGTAGATCGGTTGCATGGTGTTATTGGCCGGCTCCAACCGAACGCGCCCGTCTTCGTGATAAAAGCGCTTGAGGGTCGTCTCTTTCTCCGCTTTCAGCCAGGCGGCTACCATCTCACCGTTGTTGGCCACCTGGGCGGCCTTCATGAGGACAATGTCGCCGTCGTTGATCAGGGCGTCGATCATGGATGTGCCCCGCACGCGGAGCGCGTAGACACCATCCCCGGAGCTCGCCAGATCCTCCGGTAGCTCCAGCGATTCCTCCCCATCGACCCGCCACGTCTCAGCGGTCGGCACCGGGATCGGCGTGCCCGCGGCGATAGTCCCGATCAGGGGCACTTTGACCAACCGTACTCGCTCGCCCTCGATAAGCTCGATGCCACGCGAGATCTCGCGATCTCGCCTGATATACCCCAGGCGCTCCAGCAGGTTCAGATTGTACTCCACAACAGAGGTGGAGCTGATCGCACAGCCGCTGCAGATCTCACGAATACTTGGCGGGTAGCTGTGGTCCCGCATGTACTCCTGCAAGAACTTCAGAATATGCAGCTGTTTGGCCGATGGCTTGCGCATGCTTGCCCCCTTCGCGATTCCCCATGGAGTCGACGACGCTCGACTCCCCCCAACACTCGGACAAGATTGCACCTAGAACGTTAGTTCTATTCGCCGATTCTAACACAGCTGCCGTCCGAATGTCAACAGAGAGCGGTATGCAAACCGTCAAGCTAGGGTATTGACCGGGCCTCATCAAAGTGCTAGTATGCCCTTGGTTGGGCTGTTCAGACCAGCCTTCGACACGTCGATGCGCGACATCGTGAGACAGGGTTCATGTTCCACGGGAGATCGCAAAGAGGCGCCCAGCTAGATTGAGGGCGCCTTTCTCATACCAGGAGTAACGGTCATCAAGCTCGCTTCTGAATCTCTTGCCGACGCTTTGGAGGCCAGATTGCTTGGACGTTTCGTAGAGCGCAAGCAGGCAGATGAGTTGATCCGGGCCCTGGCCCGCAGCTCTACGATTGGCATTTATGTCGTCCAGGAAGGAACGTTTCGCTTCGCCAACCCCCAATTCCAACAACTGACGGGCTACAGCGAAGAGGAGTTGTTGGGCACCGATCCTCTGCAGTTGATTCTGCCAGAGGATCGGGAGTCGGTCAGGGACAACGCCATCAAGATGCTGAAGGGAGAGCGTTCCGCTCCGTACGAGTACAGGTTTGTTGGCAAAGCCGGGGAGATCAAATGGATCCTGGAGACGGTCACCCCCGTCGAATACGACGGGGCGCGGGCAACCTTCGGAAACTTCATGGACATCACAGATCGAAAGCGGGCTGAGGAAGAACACGTCCAGCTCATTCAAGAACAAGCTGAACGCGTCCAGGCCGAAGCTGCGCACCAACGAATCTCCAACATTCTGGAAAGCATGTCCGATGCTTTTATTGCCGTAGACATCGAGGGACGGTTTACCTACATCAACAAGCAGGCGGAGCAGTTCTTGCAGGGACGTTCGGAGGAGCTTCTGGGCAAACTTGCACATGAGGAGTTCCCAGACCTCGTAGGCTCGAAGTTCCATATCGAATGCGAAAAGGCTCTGTCCGAACAGCGAGCGGTCGAGTTTGAAGCCTTCTACGCACCACTCGACGTCTGGCTCGAGATGCGTGCCTCGCCCTCAGAAAACGGACTCTCCATCTACTTCCACGACATTACCAAGCGCAAGCGGGCCGAGCAGTTCCGGGAGGAGTACATCCACAACATTTCCCACGATCTGCGGTCGCCTCTGACTATCATCAGGGGCCATGCCCAGATGATTCAGCGAGCGGCAGAGAGTGCTGATCTGGTGCGGAGGAGCGCGGACTCCATCGCCACGAGCGCCCAACGGATGCACAAGATGATTCAGGATCTGACCGACTCCACGCGCCTGGAGGCAGGACAACTGCGGTTGAACAAACAGCCAGTAAACCTGTGCTCCTTCGCGTCCGACCTTCTGGAGCGAGCCACGATGGCAATGGACGCCGGCCGCGTCAAGCTACAGCTCCCATCAGGACTTCCGTCCGTCTTGGCCGATCCGGATCACCTGGAGCGGATCCTGACGAACCTGATCACCAACGCGCAGAAGTACTCGCCTCCCGAGACCGAGGTGCTGGTAAGGGCGCAGACGACGGACGAGAAAGTGACGCTCTCGGTGACCGATCGTGGTATCGGCATAGCCGCAACGGATCTTCCGCATATCTTCGAACGGTTCTACAGATGCAGTCCCATTCGCAGGACCGAGGGACTCGGTCTGGGCCTGTACATCACCAAGATGCTGGTCGAGGCACACGGCGAGCGCATCTGGGTCGAGAGCGAGCCAGGCTCGGGCAGCGTCTTCTCCTTCACTTTGCCTGTGGCCTCTTTTTAGAACTGCAACCGTTTCTTGTCACGCTCTGAGCCGGAGCCGCAGCCTCTCTTCTGTCTGAGCCAGAGCCGCAGCCTCTCTTCTGTCTGAGCCAGAGCCGCTGCCCTGGTTATGTCATTCTGAGCGCCGCCCCTGTTATTGTCATTCTGAGCGCCGCAGCGCGAAGAATCTCCCCGTTGGTCGTCCCAGTAAGGCCTTCCTCCTAGCCCAGACGCTCTGCGTCCCTCCAACGGGGAGATCCTTCGCTGCGACTCAGGATGACAGGTAAGCGCATTACTGCACGGATTCCTCGTCGCCTCAGGCGAGGAGGAATGACAGGTTAGGCGAAGAGCGGTTGCAGTACCAGAGGTTTATCCGCGCCCAACACGGGCGCACCTATAATACGCCAGACCCGGGTGGGTCTGGCGTATTATAGCCTTGCAGATTATTCATTCTCGGCACGGCGCCGGTCGACCTGTGGCGGCCGCCGAGAGCGGCCGTCACAGCGACGCAGAAACCATCACCTGGTTTATGTCACCTTTCGCCGCCCTTGCGGCCGATCTCGGACATATGCTCGCGGTCGCGGCTCACCTTCTCGCCGCCTTTGCGACCGATCTCGGACATGTGCTCGCGGTCGCGGCTCACCTTCTCGCCGCCCTTATGGCCGGCCTGCTTAGCTTCCTCAGGCGTAAACTCGTGTGCGGTCCCCTTCTCGTGAGCCGCCTTCCCGCCCTCGCTCGCGATCTGCCGCTGCTTTTCCTCGTCCATGGCGGCGAAACCGCGCTCGCTGGTCTCGTCACGATGCTTGCCTGCCATATCTACACTCCTTGGTGGTGCCCGGCCAGGGCGATCGCTATCGCCTCTACCGCCGCACTGCACCGCATGAGGATCAACTCCACTTATTGGTGGAGAGTTATGTCAAGGTGCATCATGCGTGCCAGATCATCCAGAACAAGACCAAAGTCCCATCGGCACGAGTCTTGCTGTCGCTCCGTTGGGGCCCCGAGCAATCTTTCCAGCGAGCGAGTCTTCCAGCTGACGTTGGGCTCTGGCTCGAGAGCAGTGGTCGAGCCCACCCGGCCTCCTGTTAGGTAGGATGTCCGAGTGCTATCAGCGCGGTGCCAATGCAGGGAGGGTGACAACACACTATGGCTAGCCGAACGGATGGCGCCGGTGAACGATCGTCAGCCCAGGAGATGCCAATCACCGACCACGAAATCGCGCGGCGCAAGGAGTTCTTGCAGTTCACCGAGCAGGATGTCCAACGGTTACAGGAGGTCAACGACCTCGCCGGCAAGTACGTCGACGAGATCGTCGAGGAGTTCTACGGGCACCTGTTGAGCCTGGAGGAGGCCCGCCCGTTCTTTCGGGACGACCCGAACCTCATCGAGCACGTCAAGTCCAAGCAGAAAGAATACTTCCTCCGCCTCACGCAGGGCAACTACGACGCGCAGTACGTCGCGAGTCGCGTCCAGATTGGCGCTATTCACGAGCGCATCGGTCTCCCGACCAAGCTGTACCTTGCCATGTACAACTGGTACCTGAGGGCCATCGCCGTCAGGCTCTTCTCCGCGCTTCGCGATGACCCTGATCGGGCCCTGGCGGCCTTCCAGTCGATCTCAAAGCTGGTCTTCTTCGACATGGGTTTCGCCATCGACACCTATATTCAGAAACGCGAGCGTACGATCAGTCGGCAGACCGCGCAGGAATACCTGGCCGCGATCGTCGAATCGACCGACGACGCCATCATCGGCATCGATCTGGATGGCATCATTCGGAGCTGGAACCCGGGGGCGCAGATGCTCTACGGTTACGGCGCCAACGAAATCCTGGGAAGACCGATAGCCCTGCTCTACCCGCCAGAGGGGCTAGGTGAGTTGACGTCGGTCCTGGAGCGACTCAAGCGGGGCGAGCGTATCGAGCGGTTCGAGACCGCGCGGGTGCGAAAGGGCGGTCGGCGGGTCGACGTCTCCGTGACCACCTCGCCGATCAAAGACCCCGCCGGCAATATCATCGGCGCATCGAAGATCGATCGGGACATCACCGAGCGCAAAAGGGTGGAGGAGACCATCCGCGAGCTCAGCACGCCGGTGCTGTCGGTCCGCTCGGATCTACTCATACTCCCCATCGTCGGCCTGGTGGATTCCGGGCGCGCCCTGCAGATCACAGAGCAGTTGCTGAACAAGATTCGCGACCATCGCGCCAAGGTCGCCGTCCTCGACATCACGGGTGTTCCCCTGGTCGACTCGCGGGTGGCCAGTCATTTGATTCAGACGGTAGAGGCGGCGCGACTGATGGGCTGCGTCGTCATCGTCACCGGCATCTCGCCGGCGATCGCGCGGTCGCTCGTCGCCATCGGCGTGGATCTTAGCCGGGTTACCACGCGAGCCGACCTGCAGTCCGGCATCGAAGAAGCCGAGCAGATTCTAGGTTACCAGGTCATCAGAACCGACGGGAGGGCCGGCCCCACTCGGCAAACAGAGGAGTGAGCCATGCCGGCTTCGATTCTCAAGGACCACAGCTATTTAATTGCCACCCTGCAGGGCGACCTCAGCGACGCCGAATGGGTGCTGCTGCGGGATAACTTGCTGGACAAAGTCGGCCAGTTCCGTTCGCACGGCGTGGTCATCGACGTGGCTGGGCTGGATATTATGGATTCGTTTGCCACGCGCACCCTGCACGGCATCGCGCAGGCCTGCAGGCTGCGCGGAGCGGACAGCGTCGTCGTGGGCATTCGGCCCGAGATCGCTTTTACCATGGTGCAGATGGGCTGGACGGGGCGCTTGACGAATGTTCGGACTGCCCTGGACCTGGAGGATGGTCTCGCACTCCTGGATCGCATCACCAAGAGTAGAAAGCCATGATGACCATCCTCGAGGAAGAGCACGTGCCGATCCGCTCGGACATCGACATCCTGGTGGCACGCCAGCAGGGACGCCAGATGGCCGCGACAATCGGGCTCACCACTGTAGATCAAGTTGCCACCGCCACCGCGATCTCAGAGCTGGCCCGCAACATCCTCCAGTACGCCCGGCCGGGCGAGATCGTTCTGAGCCTGGTCCAACAGGATGACAAGCGCGGCATCATGGTCGTGGCCCGCGACGATGGGCCGGGAATCCCCGACCTGGAGCTCGTCCTGCAGGGCGGCTACTCGATCTCCGGGGGACTGGGGCTGGGACTGTCCGGGACGAAGCGATTGATGGACGAGTTTGATATCGACTCACAGGTCGGAAGAGGGACGACCGTGACAGTGAAGAAATGGCGAGGATGAGATGAGCGAACAGGGTCCCCCCACTGTGCCCCGAATCGAGTGGAGTGTCGTGGCCCGGCCGCTTCCCGGCGAAACCGAGTGCGGCGACATTCCCCTGGTCAAGCTGCTTCCGAGCGGCGCTCTGGTGGCCGCCATGGACGGGCTTGGACACGGCCACGAAGCCGCGGTGGCGGCCCGGCTCGCGGTGGCGACACTGGAGGCCCACGCCGACGAACCGGTCGAGACGCTCGTCAGGCGTTGTCATGAGCAGTTGCGAGGCACGCGCGGTGCAGCTATGACGCTGAGCTCCGTGAACACCCAGAACAAAACCATGACATGGCTAGGCGTGGGCAACGTCGAGGCTCTGCTGCTGCGCGCGGACCGATGGGCCATCCCGCCGCGCGAGTACGTCCCGCTGCGAGGTGGGGTGGTAGGCGAGGCGCTGCCACCGCTACACGCCTCAGTCGTCCCCATCACTCAGGGCGACACGCTGATCCTGGCCTCGGATGGCATCGCACATGGTTTTGCCGATCGGCTGGATCTGGGCGCAACTCCGCAACAGATCGCCGACCGCATCATGGAGACGCACGATAAGGGTACGGACGACGCGCTGGTGCTCGTCGTGCGGTTCGAGGGGCTCGACCAATGAAGGGTGCGTCGAGCGCCGCTCTGCAAGAGCTAACCAAACAGTATGCGGCCGCGCTGGAGTCCTACGTTGCACGGCCCACGGAGGCCTTGCGGGAGCGCGCCTACCAACTCGGAATCGAAGCGGTCAGCAACGGACTGGGCGTGCTGAACGTCGCGGCCGCTCATCAAGAGGCGCTGCTCGCCGCCCTTGCCCAGGCTCGCACGCCCGAGGAAAGCGCCCATGTCACCAGCCTGGCTCTGGAATTCATGCTGGAAAGCCTTGTCCCATTCGAGATGACCCATCGCGGCTATAAGGAGGCGATCCAAAACCTCGTCTCCGCCAACGAAGCGCTGCGCGACAGTGAAGCGAAGAACCTGGCGTTCCTCAACGCCATCCCCGATGCCATGTTTCGCATAAGGCGGGACGGGACCTATCTGGACTTCAAAGCCGGCAAGAACGACAGAGCGGTGGTCCAAATCGACAACATCGTCGGCAAGAACGCCGCGGAGGTCTTGCCGGCCGATCTGGCCCGCCAGATCCTGGACAATACTCAGCGCGCGTTGGAGAGCGGCACGCCACAGGTCTTCGAGTATCGACTGGCGCTGAACGGCGATCGGCACGATTACGAGATCAGGCTGGCCGTCAGCGGAACCGACGAAGTCCTGGGTATCATGCGCGACATTACCGAGCGCAAGCGGGCAGAGGAGGAACACGCCAAGCTAATCCGCGAACAGGCCGCCCGCGCGGAGGCCCAGGCGGGTCAAGAACGCATCAGCAACATCCTGGAAAGCATCACGGACGGATTTGTTGCCCTCGACAACGAGTGGCGACCCACGTACATCAACCGACAAGCAGAGCGGATGCTACGAATCAAACGCGAGCGCCTCCTGAACAAGACCATCTGGGAGGCGATGCCAGAGATGGCCGGCTCCACGTTCGACCGGGAGTTTCACAGGGCCGTCGCCGAGCAGGTGACCGTCCAGTTCAAAGAATTCTATCAACCCCTCGGGGCCTGGTTTGAGGTGCACGCCTATCCCTCCAGGGAGGGGCTGTCCATCTATTTCCGCGACATCACCGAGCAGCGACACCACGAGCGAGCGCGGCTGGGACTGGCCATGGTCGCCAAGCAGATCACGGCCGCCCTGGAGGTGCAACCGGCTCTGGAGATAGCGGTGAATGGACTGGTTGCGAGCTTCGATGTTGACCTGGCCTGCATCTGGCTCTGGGACACGGAGGAGCAGGCATTGATGTTGCGAGCCAGCGCCGGGCTCTCACCCCTCACCACCGACTCCCGTTTCGAGCGCGTGCCCATGGGCGAATCCTACATCGGCACCATCGCAGCCAGGCGAGAGCCGCTCTGGAGCAACGAGCTGCAGAGCGAGGTCTGGTGGGCAGACGCCGAGTGGACCCGGCAAGCGGGAATCGTCGCCTTCGCCGGCTTTCCCCTGCTGGTGAGCGACCATCTACTCGGCGTCATGGGACTGTTCAGCCGCCGAGCATTCGATGCTGATGACCTCACAGCGCTCTCGACGCTGACGGAGAACCTCTCCGTCGCCATCGAGAAAGCGCGCCTGCTTTCCAGAGTCCGAGCCGCCCTGAACCTGCGCGCGGAGTTCATCCATGCCGCCGCCCACGAGCTCCGAACGCCGGTCACCATCCTCAGGGGCTATGCGGAGCTGCTACACCGCTTCCCGGATCCTCGCTCAGCCGTCTTCGGCCGAGCCCTTCGCGCTCTGGAATCGAGCGCTGAGCGTGTCGCACGTCTGGCCAGCGATCTGGTCGAGGCCGACGCGCTCGAGCGTGGCACAACGATTCTGCAGACCCAGCAGTTTGACCTGGCGGAGCTGGCCAAACAGGTTGTCGCGATGGCTTCGGCAGAGCACCCGGACTACCGTTTCGACGTAGCCGTGGCTTCAGCGGTGGTCGTCGCCGATCGAGAGCGCATCGGACAGGCCATCCGACACCTGCTCGACAACGCGGTCCGCTATCAGCCCCAAACGGGCGAGATCCTCGTGACCGTGGCTGTGCGCCACGGTGAGGCGGTGCTCACGGTCAAGGACCAGGGACCGGGGGTCGCACCGGAGCGTCAGCCCCACATGTTCGAGCCGATGTACGAGCCAATCCCTCCTGGCCAAATCGGCTACGTGGGAGTAGTGGGTCTCGGCCTCATGATCAGCAAGCGACTCATCGAGCTGCACGGCGGCCGGATCTGGCTGGAGAGCAAGCCTGGCCGGGGCAGCGCCTTCCACGTCGCGCTCCCGCTCGCGCCGCAAAGCGCTGAGCAGTCTGCAAACAGAGGGGATGGAGAATAGGCCGTGGCGACCGCACCGAACCACCCCCGAAGCGTGCTGGTTGTGGAGGACGACCGCGCCCTCAATGCCTTGCTAGCGGACATCTTCGATATGAGCGGCTACCGCGTCCTGCAAGCCTTCGATGGCAACCAGGCCTACAGCCTGATCGGTCAGGAGCACCCTGACATCGTCACGCTCGACCTGATGCTCCCGGGCATGCTGGGTCAAGACGTTCTGCGCCGCACCAAGAACGATCCGTCCACCCGCAACGTTCATTTCATCGTCGTGAGCGCCTGGAGCCAGAGCCTCACCGACGCCGACCGCGAGCTAGCCGACGCGGTCTTCACCAAGCCCTTCGACGTCGACCGCATGCTAGAAACGGCCGATAAGCTGGCGAGGGCGGGAGGATAGCTGAGGGGCGGCTTGACGGCCGCTCAGCGAGAGCGACGATCGGCTGCTCTGGCGGCCGCGGACGAGCTGCGCTCGAAGCAGCCAGTGCACACTGTCGTCGAGGAACTGCTGGCGGAAGTTCGAGACGAAGAGCTATGATCGTTGTCGATGCGTCGCTCGTGCTAAAGCTGTTCCTGAACGAGCCGGATAGCCCGCAGTTTCATGGGCACTGACAGAAATGGGAACAAACGGGCGAGATACTCTTAGCGGTGCATCCGCCAAGTCCGATCGACATCCGTAGTGGCGGACGGCTCTGTCCGCCAGGGGCGGGGGGCGCGCCCTACCCCACCCCTGGCGGACACGGCGGTCCGCCACTACGATAGCGCAAAGGATCTGGCGGATGCGCCACTTAGCGCCACCGCTCTTCCGGTCTGAGACCTTCTCCGTTCTGCGCCGCAGCATGTACCGAGGCATCCTCTCATGTCATGTGTCACTCACTCTTCAGGCTAGTGTTCGACCACAGAGAAGACGCTCCCTGTCATTCTGAGCGCCGCAGCGCGAAGAATCCGTATCCCCAGGGCGCGGATTCTTCGGCGTGCGCGCCTCAGAATGACAAGAGTCCACTGAAAGAAGGTCGGAATCACGGATGCCGACGAGAACATTCCCCACTGAGCCTTCCCATAGACGCCAGAATAGGGATGATGCCCACGGAATGGGCTGTTTCTTGGGGTGTTCGCCCCACCGGCTCCGACCCAACCACCTTCTTTCAGTGGACTCATGACAAAACCAGTGTGGTCGAACACTAGGTACTGCCGAGCGGGCAGATGTAGTACAATACACGTCAGGACAGCTATAGGGGTGCCGAATGCCAGAGATGCGCAATGTGCGCCCGGCCGATGTGGTTGCTGCGTTGCAGCGGGCTGGAGGCATGATGCGCGGGGGCAAGGCAGCCACGCAAACCTGAAGATGCCAAACGGGCGAATCGTGACAATCCCAATGCACCGAGGTGCGGTGAAGATTGGGCTGTTACGTGACGCGTTGCGCAAAGCGGAGCTGACCGAGGATGAGTTCGCACGGCTGCTGCGAGGAGGAGAATAGGATGGACTACGCGGTAGTGATCCATCCGGCGGACGAGGGAGGATACTGGGCCGAAGTGCCCGCGCTACCAGGCTGCTACGGTCAGGGAGAGACGATGGAGGAAGTCCTGGAAGACACGCGCCAGGCCATCGTCTCCCGCATCGAGGCGCTGCGAGAAGATGGTCAGCCCGTACCAACAGAGAGCGGTCTGGTCGTCACCACGATCACGCTACCCGCCGCCTGATCGCCAAGGCGAAGCTCTGAGAAGAGGTTGGGGGATGAGCTGGGGCCACCGATCGAAGAGATGCGATCCTCAACTGGTCTTCAGGTCGTTTGTTATCACGATAGCTTGTCTCTTGAGTTCTGGCCTTAATCGTGCTACTTTGTACAAAGTATGACGATAATGAGGAAGGTGACATGCGCGAGCGGGAACCGATCACTCAAACAATAAAAGCCTCAGAGGTTAGGCAACAGTTCAGCCAGCTCATCAACAAGGTCTTTCGTGGGGAAACCCGGGTACTGGTGGAGAAAAGCGGCATTCCCGTGGCGGCGATTATCTCCGCCACCGATCTCGACGAGCTCAACCGCCTCGAGGAGGAGCGAGACAAGGATTTTGCCATCATCGAAGAGATACGGGCAGCCTTCAAAGATGTGCCCGATGAGGAACTGGAGCGGGAAGTGACCAAAGCAATCACCAATGCCCGGAGGAAGCACCGAGCGGCAGTCCGTCATACTACCAAAGCTTCGTGATAGCGGCCGTTCTGGACACAAATGTGCTGGCCTCGGGATTCGTTCGCCGCAACCCCACGAGCCCAGTAGTCCAGTTGCTTGATGCCTGGCATGCCCGTCTCTACACGCTTGTCATCTCCGAACACATCATCGCCGAGCTAGCCCGAGCTTAGGCAGAGCCCTACTTTCGCCAGCACATCACCCGAGAGCAAGCCGCACGCCTGGTTACTCTTCTCCGTCGCAGAGCCACCCTGACTAATATCACCGTTGAGGTTCATGGAATCGCTACCCACCAGGAAGACGATTTGTCCTGGCCACCGCTCTTTCCGCGCACGCGGACTACCTGGTTTCAGGGGACACCAAACTACAACGCCTGGGCACCTACGAGAAGGTCAGAATCTTGAGTCCTCGGGCGTTCCTGGACCTACTGACCACGCAACCCGCATAGGCGCCAAACGCGCCACGATGAGGGACTATGGAAGCCGGGCGCTATCATCAGTTCCAATGCTCACCCGGTCTCCAGGCCGGGTGCAACCTTCTCGATACAACGGGGTGCGCGTCACAGTTCCGCGCCGTGGTTCCGGCCGCGGACGCAGCTGTCAGCGGATTCGGGATCGGATTGAGCGGATACGTGCCTCCAGCCGAAGATCGGCAGACACCGCCTGCGCGGCGAGTGGCCCTGCATGCATGATTGGCTGAGACCCGAAGCATCCTGAGGCAAGGCTCCGCCTCCCGCCGCGGCCATCCGTGCAATCCGTTCCCAGAAATCCGTTGACAGCACCCCAGTCCGACAGGCCGCTGGGGGATACTGACGCCCACCCGACCCCAACATCGTTCGGCTCTACGCCGCAGTCTCAATCCTCACCCGGACTCCCGACCGGGTGCAACCGCTGAATCGAGATCGCCTCGTCAAGCTCTTCACGTTTCAATCCTCACCCGGCCTCCCGACCGGGTGCAACGATCCGCCGATCGCTGCCGCAGACGTGGCAGACGGTGTTTCAATCCTCACCCGGCCTCCCGACCGGGTGCAACATCGTTGCTCAGCTGGCCAGGATGGATCAGGATCGCATGTTTCAATCCTCACCCGGCCTCCCGACCGGGTGCAACAACAAGGGGCAGGGCAACCCGTTGGTCATCGTCGAGGTTTCAATCCTCACCCGGCCTCCCGACCGGGTGCAACGCTTGAACATCTCGGCATGTATATCCCGCCGATAGAAGTTTCAATCCTCACCCGGCCTCCCGACCGGGTGCAACACTGAGGCGAGTCTGCGAACAATATCAAATCAATTAGTTTCAATCCTCACCCGGCCTCCCGACCGGGTGCAACGGAAACCATCATGGACACCGTCTTCGCCACCTTCGAGTTTCAATCCTCACCCGGCCTCCCGACCGGGTGCAACCGCGCGGCCACCTCCCCACTCTCGCCCGGCGAGATCGAGTTTCAATCCTCACCCGGCCTCCCGACCGGGTGCAACACGAGTATAACCAGTAGCGCCACCGCCGGCCGCCTGTTTCGATCCTCACCCGGCCTCCCGACCGGGTGCAACCACAGCGGATTGCTGAAGAGCTTTACGCTATGCTGACGTTTCAATCCTCACCCGGCCTCCCGACCGGGTGCAACCACATGCTGCCGCTGGTGCGGATCCTGGAGGGGAGGGAGTTTCAATCCTCACCCGGCCTCCCGACCGGGTGCAACTCCAGCTCATTGAGCAACCGCCCACGTGCCAGGATGTTTCAATCCTCACCCGGCCTCCCGACCGGGTGCAACACAGCCAAGGATGTCGCCGCCTTACTCGGGACATCCGAGTTTCAATCCTCACCCGGCCTCCCGACCGGGTGCAACAGAGCCAAGATGGTCGGCCTACTGGGGCTGCCCGGCGTTTCAATCCTCACCCGGCCTCCCGACCGGGTGCAACACGGCACAAGCTACCGCATCGACCGCGAGCCCCTGAGTTTCAATCCTCACCCGGCCTCCCGACCGGGTGCAACGCTGACGCTTCTCGTCGACGAGCTGCCCACCGGAGGGTTTCAATCCTCACCCGGCCTCCCGACCGGGTGCAACGTGCACTTGCGTGGGTGGTGGTTGGGACCGATGGCAGTTTCAATCCTCACCCGGCCTCCCGACCGGGTGCAACCGGGCAGGCAGCACGAGGGTTCGGGCACGTCACGGGCGTTTCAATCCTCACCCGGCCTCCCGACCGGGTGCAACCTTGCTAATCTTGGCGTGCAGACGCCGCAAACGAGGAGTTTCAATCCTCACCCGGCCTCCCGACCGGGTGCAACCTGCGGGCTATCACGCGGATTGCCGACGTACTAGTAGTTTCAATCCTCACCCGGCCTCCCGACCGGGTGCAACGCCCGGATATGTCGAAGCCTTCGAGCACGCATGGGTTTCAATCCTCACCCGGCCTCCCGACCGGGTGCAACGTGTTTGGTGTATTTTCTGCTGGTCTATGCTATCCTGTTTCAATCCTCACCCGGCCTCCCGACCGGGTGCAACTCTGGACCGCATCGAAGCCGGGCTGGCAGAGGTGGTTTCAATCCTCACCCGGCCTCCCGACCGGGTGCAACGGTGAGGTCGCCGACGTGGTATTCGGGGACCTGATGGTTTCAATCCTCACCCGGCCTCCCGACCGGGTGCAACGTAGTACACAGTGACAAGCTTATGGGCATGTTGCTGTTTCAATCCTCACCCGGCCTCCCGACCGGGTGCAACTTTGGTGCGGTTGTTCCGTTCATCGTTTGCAAGTATGTTTCAATCCTCACCCGGCCTCCCGACCGGGTGCAACCTCATCCTTCTGCTCCTTTTGCTCGGCGGGTCCGAGTTTCAATCCTCACCCGGCCTCCCGACCGGGTGCAACGTCCGTATATGACATGCAATCTTATAACGTGCTGGTTTCAATCCTCACCCGGCCTCCCGACCGGGTGCAACTCGATGTGTCCGTACCCAGGTATTCATCGCCCAGAAAGTTTCAATCCTCACCCGGCCTCCCGACCGGGTGCAACGATGAGCGCGGCTGGTCGCAAGAGCAGCTCTCGCTGAGTTTCAATCCTCACCCGGCCTCCCGACCGGGTGCAACCCGCCGCCGTCCCGTCTGGCAGCCTGCCGTGGAGTCGTTTCAATCCTCACCCGGCCTCCCGACCGGGTGCAACGCGGCTTCTCGTATTTGCCGAGGTTGACCTTGCGATGGTTTCAATCCTCACCCGGCCTCCCGACCGGGTGCAACGCCGGATGCGTCCAACCGCTACTGCACCGCCGACCAGTTTCAATCCTCACCCGGCCTCCCGACCGGGTGCAACCTGCCTGAGCATCAGCAGGCCGACGCCAATGAGTTTCAATCCTCACCCGGCCTCCCGACCGGGTGCAACGCCGCGTCCCCTAGACAGCAATTCCCATCTCGCGATAGTTTCAATCCTCACCCGGCCTCCCGACCGGGTGCAACCTGGCCGACTACGTAACCACGCAGTTTAGCAAGCAAAAGTTTCAATCCTCACCCGGCCTCCCGACCGGGTGCAACTTGCGTGTACGGTTGTCAATAGGCGAGTTTTTATGTTTCAATCCTCACCCGGCCTCCCGACCGGGTGCAACGTCAAAAGCGGACGGGCAACGGGGAAACATCCGGCAAGTTTCAATCCTCACCCGGCCTCCCGACCGGGTGCAACATCGTGGGTACAAGATAGAGACTCCGTTTCTGTGCGTTTCAATCCTCACCCGGCCTCCCGACCGGGTGCAACGTAATCTCGATCTCTCGATACTTCCGATTGTCAGGTTTCAATCCTCACCCGGCCTCCCGACCGGGTGCAACCACGGCCGCGGCATTGGGCGTGCGACGCGAGGACAGGTTTCAATCCTCACCCGGCCTCCCGACCGGGTGCAACAACGCCATCATCACTCTGATCGCCGGGCAGGAAGTTTCAATCCTCACCCGGCCTCCCGACCGGGTGCAACGGCACCCCACGGTGCCCGGAAGAATACTCTGAGACGCCATTTGACGCCTCAGGACGCCACTTTCACAGATCGTGCTGTTGCGCTACATCACCCGCCACTCTGCCGCGCGGTCGTAGCGACAACCGCGAAATCACCTCCTTCTGCTGGACCCCACCCTGCTTTTTCGGCGCGAACCCCCTGGGCCGCACACCACAGCTTGGGGTTCGCGCGCCTCACACAACCAACGGATCGTGCATGTCGAAGACCGGCTGAACGCCCATCGTTTGCAGGTACCGCTCGCGCGGCTCCAGCAATCGATAGAAGCGCAGGCTATCCTCCTTCGGGTTCATCTCTCTTTCCAGTCGGTGCTTCAGCTTCTCCAGATCGGCTTCACCCAACGTGCACTCGAAAACCGATTTCTGCACGCGCTGCCCAAACGCTTCACAGGCCTTGGCCACCCGCCGCAGCCGCCGCCGTCCCGCGGCACTATCGGTCGCCACGTCGTAGGTCACAAGGATCTCCACGTCCACCTCCGCCTGCGATTTGCCTCGACCGAACCGCTGACCATCCGCCGGGTGCGCGCACAACCCTACCAGACCTTCAATGAGACAGGAAGGGCGGATAATCGGCCAAATCCCCGCGCAGATGCCGCGCAAGCAATCGAGCCTGCACGTGGGGCACCAGCCCCAGTGGGATCTTCTCTTTCAGCACCCGATGCTGTACTTCCTCTTCTTTGCGCTTCTGATAAGCCACCAGCACGGCGCGTCGGCCCTCCTCGTTCAGTAGCACCGCGCCACCTGGCGATTCCTCGAACTGGTCGGACTGCAGTTGCCGGCGATTGATCAGCGTGAGAGCCAGCCGATCCGCAACCACCGGCCGCAGCTCTTCCATCAGGTCGAGCGCCAACGCCGGCCGACCAGGCCGTAGCGCGTGCAGGTAGCCGACTTGTGGGTCCAACCCAACCCCTTCCAGGGCTGAGGCGCATTCGTTGCGCAGCAGCGTGTACAGGAACGAGAGCACGGCGTTGGTGCGGTCCAGCGGCGGACGGCGCGTGCGGCCGCCGGGGCTGAAGTTGGGACGGTCGCTGCGCACCATGTGTCCGAAGACGTCGAAGTACGCCCGTGCCGCCTCGCCCTCCGCTCCGCGAACTGTGTCCAGGTCGTGGGTCTCGCGCAGCCGCACCAGAATCCCGGCTAGCCGCTCAGCAGTTCCCGATAGGGACGTCCGGTCCTCATCAGTCGTGGCGTCGCGAGCTGATCGCAGTAGGACCTGCCGACTGTTCTGTATCTTGCCCGCCACCGCCTGGCGGGCCAGAGAGCAGGTGCGCTGCCGATCCGACAGCGCCAAATGCTGGGCCCGGCGCAGCAACACGTTCCCGTGCGTGCTGCCCTCCAAGCGGGCTCGGAAGCGCCCTCTGCGTGTCAGCCAGACCAGGTCGCGTCCGTCCTCGGCGCAGCGGTGGATCAGAAACGGGCTCACGCTCACCTGCCCGAAGAGCACCAGCGCGCTCAACCGCAGCAGCGGCGCCCGCAGCCGCATTTCGTCCTCCACCTCCACCCGCACGGCGTCATGGTCCAGATGCAGAAAGGCCCCCTGGGTCTGAACGTACAGAACGTTGAGCAGCTCACGCATCGCGCTCTCCTCCGCCGTCTTCCTCATCCGGTCCGAACGCCGTTTGGGCATCATACGGATGAAACAGAGCTCCCTGCAGTCCACGCAGCCGGGCTCTCTCCGCCACCACAGCCGGCAAACATACGTCACCCAGCGAGCAGTTGGGGCAACGCGCGTCGTTGGGCGCCGCGGGCAGCCGCTCCATCTCCAACATGGCCCGCAGTCCCTCGATAGCCTCCCGCGTCTGTCGGCGCAGCTCGTCGTCGAAGGCAACCTCGTGCCGACGCCGCACGCCGCGGTAGAAGATCGCGCCCCGGGGAACGATCACCCCCAGCATCTCCTCCAGGCACAGCGCCTGCGCGCACAACTGCAAGTCCGCATGCGGTCCGTGCCTGCGCCCCACCTTGTACTCCACCGGATACGGCCCTTCCGGCCGAAACTCCACCAGGTCGGCCTTCCCGAAAAGGCCCAGCCGCCTGGACCACAGCGCGATCCCCCGAGCGACCCGCACCCCCTGCGCCACGCCCTCGTCCCCCTCATCCACCCGCTCGTGGGCCAGTTGCCCGCGCACGGTGAAGACGTTGTCCTCGAAGACCTGCTCCACGTGGATCAGCGCGCACTGGCGCGGACAGTACGAGAAATGCTCGATAGCCGAGATCAAGACCTCGATCTGCTCCTCGCCAATCGGCGCTCCAAGAGCCTCGGCTACCTCGTCTAGCCCTGATTTCCCTTCACTCCCATCCTCCCCCTCGCACTCCACGGTCATGACACCAGCGCCGTCAAGGTTACGCCGGATGGCAGGTCACTCCCGGCCACGCGCACCTCGTAATCGCTGAAGCGTCGCGGAGCTTCGATCCCGGACTTGCGCTCCACCACCACCCGCTCGAAGAGCTTATGCGCGGGCGCGTTGCCAAGGTTGCTCTCGTGGGTGAAGACGTAGAGCCCCTGGCAGGCCATCATGCCACGGGAGGAGGAGCGGTCCAGGTCCCACATCTGCTGCAGCGCCTGCCAGAACAACTCCAGGTCCTCCTCCGTCACTCCTGTCCGACTAGCAAAATGAGGATTAAAGAAGCCGTGGGCCCGATAGAGGCCATAGGGAACCACCGCTTTGCGACCCATCTCGGTATTCTTGCCCCCGGTCCCCTTGGCACCATCCTCGCTCACGACAACTGTAGATTCATCCTCGCGCGTGACGGCAACCCGGGTGATGGAGATGTCCAGCGGAACGATGGGATCGTAAGACCGCGCGAACGTGATCTGGATCGGACCGCGGACCTGCCCACAATTGACCCCTGTCGTCATCACAGCGCCGAAGAGCCGAATGTCGTAGAAATTCTGGCACATCCACTCCCGCGCTTGCTCCACGTCACCTTTGGCCTGTTTCGCACCTGTCGACTTCAGCCCCAACGCCTCGTAGGCACGCCGGTGCAACGCATTTAGGGCGTCTCCCCCACTCTGCACGTAGATCTTGAAACGGCCTTCCCTGCCGCGGGCAACATCCACACAATCGCGCACCTTGCGCTTGATGGAGACGTCAGTCACCAGCCCCTGCATCGTCTCCGGGTCCACCCGCGGCAGGTTGCCGGCATCCGGATCGCCGTTGGGATTGCCATCGCTGACGTCGAAGAGCAGTACAAAGTCATGTCGCCGCGTTACGTCGAGCTGTGCTGCGTCTGCCATCTCAGTTACTCTCCTTCTCCAACTCAGACTGCCTTACTTCCATCTCATCGTCAGTCAACATGTCGTCCGTAGGCAGGGTCAGACCTGCCTTGCGCCGCTCACTGGCCTCGCGAGCCTGGGCCCGATCATAGGCTCGCTGGTGATAGTACCCTAGAGCAAACAGCCCCTGATCTTCCAGCTTGAGAATGCGAGGATAGCTACTCAGGTTTGCCTGCACGTCCTCCAATCGCCGCTGTAAAGCTACATACGCTCCATGCTGGTCGCGCTCCAGCTTGGCCAGATGCGGCTGAGCGCCACGCACCAGCCGACCAAAAACCGAAGCGGGCGCGGAGGAGGCGGTGCCGAAGAAGCGATCCACGATCGTCTGCTTGATGCCGGGCACCGCCCGGCGCTGCACCTCCTCCAGTACCGCCAGCAATCGACCGCATTGGTAGGCGGAACTAGGGTTATCAGGATCTAGCCGGACCATTCTATCCTCCTTTGGGATATCTGTATGCTGGCTCAGCAGCACGAGCTTGATCAGGGCAGCGCGTGGGCGCATCACATCCCGCTCTGCTCGGTTTCGATTGACCGCCTGATGAAGCAGACTCAACGGCAGAGGGGTGCCTATCAGTGCCGCACGGATGAGAGCCCGTGGGGTCGGAGGCGCCAACTCCTTCTGTGCATCGCGCACCGTGGCCGCGGCCAGAGCGTACAGACCCAACGGCCGTGGCTCATCGCCGTATGCGTCCACGATCCACTGACGCTCGAACCACCTCGACAATTGCTCGCACGCATTGCCCACCGTGGTGTCGATCCAATCGCGGACCACCGTCCGTCCGCCACTACCGGAGAGCGTGGTGGCGTAGAATGCCGTATTATCCACTCGTGAGACAGGCTTGCCCGTGCGCACCGATTCCAGCAGATCACGCACCTGCTCGGGCTTGGGATCCGTCATGAAGCTGCGCAGATCAAACCCCACCTCTTCACGCGTCCAGAAGATGAAGGCGGCCCCGCCGAGAACCATGCGGCTCTGTTGGTTGGCGAGAAGCTCGTTAGCCGCCTTCGTAAAGCGCTCTCCACACGAAGCGCACGTAGGGGCGATGAAGGAGGCTTCTAGACCATACGACTCGAAGGCCTCGGCGTTGGCCGAGATGATAGACGTGCCGGAAGTTTGCCCGCCGGGCACGCCTTTGATCTTGGCCTGCAAACGTTCCAGGACCGGGCGCTCCTGCCCGCAGATCAGGCATTGCATCACACGAGCGTCCTTGAGCGATGGATCGTTCTCCGCGGCCCAGAAGCTCTGAACACCGGGCAAATCGATGGGGAAGACACCGTCCACACGAAAAGTGGTGGTGGCACCTCGGTCGAAGTCCTCCGGCAGATCTAGTTGCGAGGTTGGGTCTCCATCCAGAAAAGCGCAGACAGCCTCCACGGACGGCTCACGACTCCGGGCCGCACAGCGCCCAACCAGGTCGCGGTAGGCAGCGTGGCACGCCGCGACGCGCTCGGGCTTGGAGGTCTCTCGCGGCAAACCGAGCGTGTACTCTACGTTGTCGGCCAGCAGCAAAGGCCTGATGCCCGACGCACGCTGCACCTGGGGAACCAAACGTCGCTCCCCACGACGTGTGCGTGGGTCGCTCGGGTCAGCCGTGTCGATAGGCCGCGGATTGAGGAGGCGTCCGGACCCGTGCAGGTCGATCACATACCGCACCGGAGCTTCCACATACAGCGTGGGCGGCAGATCGAGACGGTCGGCATAGTCATTCAGGCGTTGCAGCAGCATTCAGTTAATCCTCCCACCGCCGGGTCCCGGCACATACAGAACTCCTTTTTCCAGCCGGGCATTGAAGAAGCGCGGAGTAGCGGAGCCCCCCGGGAGGTAATCCAGATCCAAAAGAATGGGGCCCAAATCCTCGGTTCGATCGATAGGCTGTTCGCGACCGCCGGGCCGGGCAAATGCCGCCGAGAACTCGCGACAGCCCAGATAGGGTGTGGCAAAACAGCGACCGTCCTGCACCCGGCGCCGGAACTGATCACGGTACTTGGCCGGGTGCTCGTTCACGTGGGACTTCACCTCCAGTTGGGCCCGAATCAGATAGGCAGGCTCCCGGAGGGCTAGGGTGTGACGCTGCGACCGATCCTCGGCAGCGTCGTAGCCTCCCCCTGACTTCTCCCACCCGCTCGCGGCCCGGAAGCTCGCCCGATTGTTCACCTCGTTGCGCACGATCGAGAAGTAGCGAATCGGGTTGAGCACCCAGATCTCCTGAACGCGCCAGACGACCTCGGGCTTCCAGAAGATGGCCTCCAACACACCCCGCGCGGCCGACGGGGTCATGACGGGATAGGTCACCCGCTCTACCTTCATCTCCGGCCGTGTGAAGCAGCCAAAGGACCCCCACACCTTCACTTCCACAGGCGGATCGTCGATGCTCATGATGCCTCCTTTTCTCTTAGTGCGTCATTCCGCAAGTCGGTGCCGCGTCGCGGCAACGCGATCGGACCGACTCCGGAGACCGCTGCGGTTTTCGAAACCGCGGCGGTCTTGTCCGACCGGGTACCTCACTTGAGGAACGATGCACTTGGTGATACCCCGCGGCGCCGGTCCAACCGGCGCCCCGCTCACTCTTCCAAGACCTGGTTTCAATCCTCGCTGTACTCTTCCAATACCTGCAATATACAGCGCCTCTCCCATCTTACATCCAAACAGCATGGCTGTCAAACGCATCTCGGTGTATCAGCAAATCAGATGATCAACGCGTCAGGCTCCGGGTCCTGGCCGACTAGGCCGCACACGCGGTCATAATCTCCCATCCACTCCCCCAACCCGGACATGACCGGCAGTATCAGCCCTTGCCTCTCCAGGCGCTGGGCGCGGTGCCACTCCATGCTGACCAGGTACGGCTGCAGCCGCCGCAGTAGCGCACCAGCCTCCGCCGTGCCTATGCGCAAGCGCTCCAGCACATCCCGAACGCTCTTCCGTTCCTCGGCTGTTCCATATTGCGTGACCACCACACTGGTCGACTCGTCGATCATTCGGAACTCGCTGGCAGTTTTTGGATAGTCCAGCCTGGCCCGTAGCTGCTGAATCCCTCCGCGATCTGTCTTTACCATCGGAAAGAGCTCGCGGAAGTAAGTCCCGATTGTGCCGGGATCATCCAGATCGACAGCTCCACGCTTCAACATACCCACCGCCAGACCGTGTCCGATACTATAAGCCCCGCGCGGCATACTGCCATCGCACGGTTGAAACACTATCACGCGCCCGGTCGTGAGAAGTCCTTCTCGATTGCAGCGCCCCCCGGCCTGAATGATCCCATCCAGCGGTCCCATAGCTCGCAGCACCAGCGGAAAATCGAAATCCACGCCAGCCTCAACCACCTGGGTCGAGACCACCCGGCAGGGCTCGCCGGCCGCCAACCGTAGCCGCACGTCGGCGATCACGCGCCGTCTATGCGCTCCACATAGCAGAGTAGAGAGGTGCAACGCCATCGGATCGTCAAGCGCATCGAGCAACGCCAGAGCGTCCTTCTTCGTGTTCAGGATCGCGAGAACTTGTGGCTCCTCGCGCATGAGAGCCGCTACCTCCGCCCAACTCAAGGCAGGATCGGTGCGCCACTCGTACGCCACCCGCTTGAGGACAGCGAAGAACCGTCCTGGGTCGGGCACGATCTCTCTGGTCTGCACCGCGGCAAAGGCCGAGATCACGTCGAAGGTAGGCTGGGTTGCGGTTGAGATAACCACCGTCGTACCGTAATGGGCCGAGAGTTGCTGCAAGACATCCAGGATTGGCGTGAGGAGACGCGGTGGCAGCGCCTGGGCTTCGTCCAAGATGATGACGCTGCGGGCCAGCCGATGTAGCTTGCGGCAGCGGCTGGTGCTCTTGGCGAAGAGACTCTCGAAGAGCTGGACCGTGGTAGTGACCACGATCCGCGCGTCCCAGTTCTCCGCAGACAGACGGGACCAGATTTGCTCCGGCTCGAACTCCTCCCCCTCCGCTGGCGTCACCGCGCTGTGATGCTCCAATACGACAGGCGCCCGATCTCCTGCCGTCTCGAAGATGTACCTGTACACGTCAGCCGTCTGTTCGGTGATACTGATGTAGGGCACGGCCACGATAATGCGTTCGTGGCCATGGCGAAGGGCATGGCGGAGTGCAAAGCCCATCGCCGCCCGTGTTTTCCCACCACCCGTCGGCACAGTCAACCGGAAGATGCCGGGCGGATCTTCCGCTGCCGCCAGGCAGGTCTGGTAGATAGCGTGCCGAGCCTCGCCAACTGGATCCCCGCGCTTGCCAGAAAGCTGTCCCTGGTCTCGCTCGAATCGCTCCCACAACTCCGCAAGATCGGTCTGGCCACCACGTCGCACGCTTGAGCCTGGGCGCATGTGACGCTCCGTGTCCAGAAAGTCGGCGTCCACGAGCGCAGAGAAGAGCAGACGAAGAAAAAGCTCAGCCGCGGTTGGATCCCGCAGTGCCCAGTCTGGGAAGGACAGTTCACCGATCGGCTGTAGGTCGGACAGAGCCCGTTCGGCCTGTCTCCGCGCCTCCATGGACCCAGGCAGACCACCCCACTTCTCTAGCCAGGTTTGCGTCTCGCCGGGTGTCCCCAGGCCGCCGTGGTGTCCTCGCATGAGCAGGGAGAGAATGGACTGATGCTGCTGCGCAACGCCCGCTCCCGCGGCCTTGTGGTCCACGTGTTCGCGATGCCGTGGATTCGCCTCTGAGGTCAGAAGGTAACGCTGAAAGGCCTGATCGAATTTCCCGATATCATGCCAGAGCCCCAGGAACCTGGCCATCTCTGCCGCTCCCAGAGGCGCAGCATAGCCCGCGGCCAAGTCCGCCACCTGTTTCAGATGAGCGACCAGATCCTGCCGCTCGCCATGTTCGTTTCGAGAGTGGGCGTAAGGCATCACAAACCTCCTGCTTTGCGCTTCCTGCCTACCTTCCGTGCGCAGATGAAGCCTGGAGACCACCGCAATGGAAGAATCATACGTGAATGCATGCAATGGTACGCTTGATCGGCACTCATTATAGCACGCAAAGATGCGATGGTAAATACCTTCGGTTGCTGTTTCGTTCCGGGCAATGGAGTTATTGGGCGTCACATGCCGAGTGCCCAGGGTATAGCCAGCATGGGCCAATGCCACGTGATATACTACGGATCGCCCAATCCATGGCTTGATTAGCGTAGACCGCTAGGACGCAGCGCATGCAGGACGATCCCGACAGACTGATCAGGGAACTGCTGGACCCACAGCGCGTGCCATCTGAGAACGAGATCAAGAGGATACTCGATCACGTGGCCAAGGCGCCCTTCTCGTCCAGGCCGGTGCTCGTGCATCGCGGGATTCGCGGGCATCTGTTCCAGTGGTACAATGATCACAGGCTTTCAGGTAACGGGGATCGAGAAGATCAATCTGACTCAGGATGCACGTTGGCTATGAGAACCGCGTACACGAGCGAGGACTTCGACCGGGACATCCGAAGATTAATATCTGACCCGGCCGCATAAGAAAAGGCGGCAACTGGGAATACCCACTGCCGCCTTCCTCTGTGGTCGACCACTAGCGTGGCTTGTGCCGCTCCGCGTCCGCCGCGGTGCCGGCGATGTACTGTCCGTTATGCTTGACCGGGTGGAGCGCCACGCGGTAGATCTTCTCGGCGATCTCCGCCAGCGTGGTGCTGTCGTCGTAAATGGTCACCTCCACAGGGGAGGGCACGAAGTCGCCTTGGTAGTCGAAGCTAAGGGTGTACTTGTTTCGATCGCCTGACAGACGATACACGATCGTCTCTACTCAGCCATGGCATCACATGCCTTCGACGATCAGGTTCTCCTTGCGCTGAGTGAGCATATGACCTACCTCCCAGCATCCAGCTCGCGGACCTTCTGGTCCACTTTGGCCATCTCGGCGGGTGGCACTATCTGATCGGCCATGGGGAAGAGAACCGCATCTTCTTTCTCGATGTGCTCGCGAAGCAAACGGCAGACGTAGTCGCCCGTCTTCTTCAGTTGCTTGGACAGAACACCGTCCGGCTCGCTCAGGGTGGGCACCAGCGTCTTCAGTTGGGCCAGGTTCTTGCGCAGCTCTTCGTGCTCTATGAGCATCACGTGGGTGGGTCCGTCTGTGCCGATCACGGCCTCCATCGCCGGGAAGAGCGCGACCTCCTCTTTCTTCAGGTGCAGCTCCAATTCTTGATCGAAGAAGGTCAGCACCTCCTCCAATCCTGCCTTGGCCTCGGCGTCGGAGGCGCCGCCGCTTCCCCATTGCTGACTGTGCTTCTCCAGCTTGTCCAAATATTGCAGAACGGACTGGTGCTCAGCACCCAGGCTCTCGGTGCTGTAGTTGTGCGCTATCTGTCGCATTGCTTTTCTCCTTATTTAGCCGATGGCTGTGAAGTCGATCGCGGTCGCCCCGCAAGAGGCTTTCGACTAGTCTCAGTATAGGAAACCGCGGCGGGGCAGGTCTGTGATCAAAGTCCCACATCATCGCGCTGATGCTGTCTCAATTCGATAGAGACTGGATGTACGCCACCAGATCCCATCTATCCTGCTCGCTCAGGCTCTTGGAGCCGGGCATGGCCCCTTTGCCCTCGGTGATCTTCCAGAAGATCTCCCCTTCCGTCTGGTTCTTGGCCGAGGTCGTTAGATCGGTCGGCTTCGGTTTAAGGGCTGCTCCAACCGGGCCATCACCCTTCCCAGCCGACCCATGGCAACTAGCACAACTGGTCCCAAACAGCGTCTTCCCGCGCGCGGCCGACTGTGCCTTGTCGCCGCTGGGGGCTTTCAGATTCTTCGCCTCGGCCGGGGCGGTCCAGGACGTGGCGCTGGCCGGACTGCTAGATTGGCTACTACCCTTCGGCGATGCGCTCGTGCTGGAGCTCGACGAGCCACAGGCCGCCGTCAGCATAATGGCGGTCGTCAACAAGATGGCTCCGGCAAGTATGGTAATGCGAGACATGTTCTTTCTCCTTCATTGTTACAGATATCTGCACTGGGAGGTAAAAGAGTAGAAGTTGGGGACACCCCAAACCCCGCCAAAGGGGCTCCGCCCCTCTGGACTCCCCGTGCTCCTTTCACGATTCTACGCAGCGATCAGTAAAAACCGTAAGCGGTCTGGCACCAGAGTTCCAGCCGGCTTCAGCCGGCTTCGTTAACTCAGCCCGGTGGCTTCAACCCCGGGCAGGCATGGCGGACGCCTTATCGCCATCTTCTCTCACTGCGCCGCGGTACCCGTCCCCGTGGTGGGCAACGAGCTTATCATGGACGGCGGGAAAACAAACGGCGCGGAGGTGCGCGACAGGAGCCGTTCGTCCGCGGCGTTCTGCACAGAGACGTACAGCCGATGGGGACCCGGCACCACGGAGTCGCGCGTCACCGCGAAGCTAAGAGTCATCCGATCTACCTGCCCCGCCTCCAGCCGGAACTGTGTCCCACCGAAATCCACGGACTCCCGCGGCAACCCCTCTGCACTCAGACGGATGGTCTGCTCCTTCTCGGTGTTGTTGTACACCCAGACCACGAAGGAGCCACGCAGCGATCCATCCGGGTCCCTATCGAGCCGCGTCAATCCGCTCATGGTGGCATACACCGGCTGCCGAGCCGCGATGCCCCACACCAGGCCGGTGGTGACCGCCGCCAGCAGGACAACCAGCGCAGCCGCCCGCGCCAGTCCGGTCGGCGATGCGCCGTGCACGATTTCCAGCAGGCTGCGCGATCCCCAGCCAAGATCGAAGCTTAGCAGGCCGGGCTTTCCCGCTGGGGACAATTGTCGCTGGCACGCCGTGATACACTTGCCACAGTTGACGCAAGCTTTCTCCAACTCCTTCTTGCGCGGGTCCAGTCCCATGAAGCACACCTGCCAGCAGGCACCACAGTTGGTGCAATCAACCGACCTGGAACGGTTGAAGCGAATGGCGAGGGCCGGGCGCCTCCAGAACAGGCGTTGCCACCAGCCATACGGGCAGAAGAACCGACAGATAGTGTGCCGCAGGATCAGCAGGTCACCGGCGATCAAGACCGTGCCCACCGCGATCGCCTTGAGCAGACTTGTGCTCGGACGCCCGCTGTCCAGAGCCTCCAGCATCATCGTCCAGGGCACGAAGTAGCTGGTCACGATCAGCCCCCCAACCAGGGCCGTCACCAGTAACAGCGCGATGGCGCCCGGGCTGTGCAGAAGCCGCTTCTGGGCCGCGAGCTCCAGATCGACTTCGCCCTGCTTGCCTCGGGTCAGGTCACGCAACGGCCCGAGCACAGCGTTGGCCATCTCGCAGACCAGGGTCTGCGGACAGATCCACCCACAGAAGCCGCGTCCGACGAAGGCAGCCAGGATGCCCAGCCCCACCACCAGCCAGACCCAGCCGAGAATCACCAGCAGGAACTCCCGCAGCCACAGATGGTTGCCGAGAACGATCACCTGCCCACCAGGGAGGTCGAGGCGAAACACGTCGAGGAGAGGAAGAAGAGCGACGATCGCCAGAGCTATGAGTTGGGTCGTGCGGCGCAGTAGAAGTAGCCTGCTCATGGTCTCCTCCGCCCGGCTCAGGGACGGACAGTTTCCGCTAACCGAGCACCAAAGCGTACCCGTCCCCTCTCCCTCTGGGAGCTAAGGGGCGGACAGTTTCCTGTCAGCACTGGGAGTCTCTCCAATTCCTTCTCCCTTTCATGGAGAGGGTTAGGGTGAGGGTAGTCCAGTTGCCTACTGGCTCCCGCGTGCCAGACAGGCCCCTCACCCCAGCCCTCTCCCTCGCACCGAGCACCAAAGCGTACCTGTCCCCTCTCCCTGACAGGGAGAGGGTTAGGGTGAGGGTCGTCCTGTTGTCTACCAGTTCCCACGTGCCGCGCGGGGACTCGCCCCAGCCCCTCGCACCGAGCACCACGGCGACCTGTCCCCTCTCCCTTCCGCAAAAGGGAGAGGGTTAGGGTGAGGGTAGTCCAGTTGTCTACCACCTCGCGCCTGCTCCCTCTCCCTTGGGTCGAGGGAGCAGGCGCGATCCCCTTTGCCTGGAGCGGGGAGGCACCTGGAACTAGCTGTCCCCCCATGAACCCCAGCCAGATGAGGGTACGATGCTAGACGATGCGCTTCGCTTCCGCGTAGAGCGGCTCACGCGCCGGGGCAAGGACGGTGCGGTAGACGTTCCAGAGGAAGATGACAGTGGACACGGTGAACAATGCACCAAAGATGGTCCGGGCCTGCAGGTACGGATCCAGCGTGCTCTTCAGCGTGTAGTAGGACAGGTAGCCTTGCTCTTGTAGGGTGCCACCCTCGACAACCCCCGCCATGGACAGTGCCAGCCACATCACGGTAAAGCCGACCACGGACGTACCGAGCTGCCATCCCGCCAGGCTCTTGCTGTACTCTCGTCCGAACAGAAGCGGCACGACCGCGTAGATGGTCCCTATCAGCCCGAAGCTAATCCAGCCGACCAGCGCTAGGTGGGCGTGTCCGATGACCCACTGCGTCTGATGAACGGCCTGGTTGATCGCGATGACCGATTGCGTGGCCCCCTGTACACAGTTCAGCGCGTAGAACACGATAGAGGCGAAGAAGAAGTGACCGGCGGCGTTCAGCGGACGATTCCGCATGCGCACCCAGTTGTAGAACATGTAGACCCAGATGCCGGTCGGAATCAGCATGCCCACGCTGGTCCACTGTCCGACCTCTTTCCAGAAGACAGCCACGGGCGCTTCATCGTACAGCAGGTGATGAAGGACCGACGGCGGAATGAACAGCATCAAGGACCAGAAGTGAATGGTGCTGAGGGTCTTGTTGACGTTAGGGCGATCACCCACGCCCATCAACATCGGCACGACGTAGTACATAACGCCCATCAGGCCGACCATGAACCAGCCGTTGACCGCGTTGTGCGCCCACGACCAGATCATGTTGTCGTCCTGGATGCCGTTCAGCGGAATGAAATTGCCCATGAGATAGTTGAGACCGAGGTAGAGGATCGACGCGGAGACGAACTTGAGTCCCGGATGAATGTCGGTTGCCTTGCTTTTGAGAATGGTGCCGAAGATGTTTGCCGCGAAGACGGCCCAGACGATGACGACGGCCACGTCGATAGGCCAGATAAGCTCCAGATACTCCCTGCCTTCGGAATAACCCGCCAGCAGAGTGACAATCGCCAGCACGATGCCTACCCACTGCAGGACGAAGTGCAGATTGCCCAGCGCCCCACTGAGTAGATCACGCTTGACCATGCGCGGGACGACGTAGTAGATCGCGCCCATCAGCGCCATCGATAGCCAGGCGAAAATAATCGCCTGTATGTGCAGCGGGCGCAAGCGCAGGAAGCTAAGTGGCGCGAAGCCGGAATTCAATGAGCCGGTCCGCTCCAGGGACAGAATCAGCCCCAGTAGCGTGACGACGACCAGACCGACCACGGAACCTAGAATGAACTTTTTCGTCACGCTATCAGCGACCTGGTACGTGGGCTCGAGCGTGTCAATGCCCCTCGATGCAACGCGTGCCATAGGTGTTCCTCCTCATTCTTCTCACGTCCTTTGCGACGCTTGATGCAGCCCTGCTTGGTAGAACCCATGCCTTGTTCGCCGTGCTAATGCGCCGTCAGGCCGGGGGTTCGGTCGCCTCAGGCGACCGAGAATTCCCCGTTCCCACGCAGCGCAGGGCGAGGGGATTCCCGAATAGGTCCCCTGATCTTGCACTAGCTACTTCAGCTTGGCCAGATACTCAGCGATCTTCGTCAGCTCTTCGTCGGACAGGTTATTCATGCCCGACTGCGCCGGCATGATGGTACCGGGATACTGTGACTGGGGATCTTTGACCAGTTGAACGATGCTATGAACGTCGCGTCGCTGTCCTACTTTGGTCAGGGCCAGATCCGGGCCGTTAGGTGCGTTGCCCTGCCGATCCAGCAAGTGGCACACGGCGCACCCCTTGGTCTGGAATAGCTTGCGTCCCTCTAGCGAGACTGGGTCAGACGCGTACGACGGACCGATCTTGGACGCATTAACCCCGCTCGAGATCGTGAGCGTGCTAATGAGTACGATGAACACGCAGTAGACAGCTAAGGCCACCTGGCCGACCAGGAACTTCGCCATCGCTTCACCTCATTACGTTAAGTTTCGATCGGCGGGTGATCCGCCTCTGCTACGTCGCGGTCTGCGGAATGCTTTTCTCTGCTATGGGTCCATGCCTCCTTCTCCTCCCTTATCTGTAGTTTGTCATTCTTCCTCGCCTTAGGCGAGGAAGAATCCGCGCCTTTGCGACTCTTGTGCGGCAAGGGGTACGGATTCCTCGGCGCCTGCCCTGAGCCGAGCCGAAGGGTGCGCGCCTCAAAATGACAAAGTACCATTATGACGAATGCTAGGCGACCTTCTTGATGCGGGCCACCCACTCCCGCGGGCCCTCCTCACGCGAATCCCACTCGAACTGCCCCTGGCGCTCGGCCAGGAACTGATAATGCAGCGGGCGCGGATCGTGGTCGTTGATCAGCTTCAGAGTGTCCCCGGCTTGCAACGCATCGAACGATTCAAAGATCCGGGGATGCCTCTCCCAGGGTGGCATATGTCGCACGTCCAAAACCTCGATCTTTCCCTCGGCCATTGTCGTCCTCCTCTAAATAGTGTATGTAGTACACCGTATTTGTCTGATTCCAGCGCGCAGATGGCGCCGGTTCAGACACGTCACTCGCGAAGTCAGCTACAGGGATACGCCGGTCAGCCGGCAGCCATCCTGAGAGCGCCCACCCCAGGCGGGCGGCGGGGTCACTCATACCGATTGTCCTTGATTGCATCCTGTTGTCCACAGCCCGCCGCTAAAGCGAGCGGGCTGAGGCAACGAAGCCCCTTCCAAGGGGCTGGGCGCGCTACTCAGCCCGCCTCGGCGGGCTTTGTTGACTCAGCCCGGCGGCTTCAGCCATGGGCGATCGGCGGCGTTGCGTCGGCAAATCAGGATAAGGGCAAACACAATTGGTATGAGCCATACGTGCACTGGGGTCGAACACTAGCCGGTCACTCCACTGTTCAGAGCTCCCTCGAGATCGGACAGCAGATCCGGGAGGGAGATGCCGTGAATCTGGCTGGCCATGGCGATCGTGACGGTCTTCGCCATGGTGCTGCGCATCCTCTCGTCCTGCAGGTGGGCGAAGCCATGCCTGACGAAGACCGGCAGCAACTCCGGATGTTGCTCCAGCAGCACACCCACGATGGTCTCGCCGGAGATAGTCCCCGTCTTTCGACCCGTTCCGTTCACGTTACTGTTGGCCCGCACGATGCCGAAGACGTGGTTGAGATCCGTCAGCAACGCAGATAGGTCCAAGCCCTCTTTCCTCGCCAGCTCCGCGAGGGTCAGTCCTTCGTCCAGCTTTCCTCTCTCCAGGGGATCTTTCAGACGTGCCATTCCGTGCTCCACCAGCACGCCCAGGGACTGCGGAAACTCGTGCAGCATCTCGCCGACTGGCATGTCGTCGCGTATAGCTTGCTCTTGCTTGGGCGTCTCCACCGCTACCTCCTTCTGTGGTTGTGACACATCCATGGTGCGCCAGATGTTGTAGACGAAGAGCGCCAGTCCAGCCAGCGCGACCAGACCGGAGGCTCCTAACATCGCATTGGCGGTCCCACCGAACGGACCAGGAACGAGCTGGATCAAGACGCGCCCTATCGCGCCCACGTTGACCAGCACCAGGGCCGCGTACAGCAGCCGAGGACTGTGCAAACGCACACCCACGAACACGGCCACCATGCGGGACGCCATTCCCATGGTCATCAGCGAGATAAAGCCGATCGTGAGAGCGTGCCGATAGCTGGCCGTCAGGAAGTCCAGAGCGCTCCCCGCGCCGACAAGCTGTGCGGCAGCCACCACCGCGGGAATCGCCGTGGCGTACAGGAACCAGAGGTACGCCACCTTGATGAAAGGCTCATAGGAGCGATCCAAGGAGGCATCGCCAAAAGTGACCGCCGGCTTGCGAAAAAGGTTCAGGTTGTACACAAAGCCCCAGGCCGCCACGAGCTCCAGGATGGGGCCCGCGGCCAGCAACTGACTGGACGCCGAGAATCCGAGAGCCGCGCTCGCCAGGTCCAAACCAACCGTGAGCGCCACGCCGGCGTTCATGACCCAGAAGATCACCCCAAAAGCCTTCTGGTTGCCAGCGCGCAGTCCCAGGAAGGCCGGAACCGTCCGCAGCGTGATCCCCAAAATGAACATCGTGATGAATCCGGCCATGCTAGCGTGTAGGAAGGCGGCATTCCAACTGGCCGACAGGACGGCTAACCCCAAGGAGGCAGCCTCGACAGACCCAGCCAGGCCCAGAAGCGTGCTCAGCCAGAACCACACGGCACCGGCCAGCAGGTAACTCTCGAAGAAGGCCCGCGGCTGGGGACTGCGGGCGATCGTCCGCAGCAGCACGTACACGAAGACCGACGCTCCCCCCAGGAGGCATACGGCACCGACAACCAGCACCACGCCGCCCGGCACTCCCGCGAGGAACGGCTGCCCAACCGCGCGCAGGACGAGTCCGACCAGCATCAGCCAGTAGGACGCCAGAGCCAGCTTGCGGCTGTACAACTCCGTCGCCTTCAGGCGCGGAAGAACGTGGTAGGCCACGCCCATGATAAACAGCCCGATCCAGCCGAATAGTTGCGCGTAGCCATGCGCCTGAAATAGTCCCACCCAGTTGACGGAGAGGCCGGGACCCCAGGCCAGCAGGGACAGCGACACAGCCCCCAGGGTCCAGCCCGCCGTGAGCGCGACGATCAGAGCCGTCTTGATGAAGATGCGATAGATGTCCGCCGGGGGCGGCGCAGCCTGTGCCACAGGGCGCGCGGGCGTGGGCTGAGTCTTATCTTGCAGGGCCGCGTTCATATCGCGCAGCAGCTCGTCCGCATCGACCCGATGGAGATGGGCAAAGAAGGCGATGGGCTCCGGAGAGCCGCTCGGCCCGCCGCACTCGCCCAGGCCATGCTTCTCCAGGACAACCCGCACCTGCGGATAGCGCGCGATGGTCTCTCTGACCGTCATCTCGCCTCTGATCGTCTCGTCCCGGCTACCCATCTCAGACCCCTTCGCCACAGCGTCCCAAAAGCCGCTCTACAGCGCGTTCAGCTCGGCCAGCACCTGCTCCAGGTTGGCCCCCGAAACCTTGACGCCATCCTTGAGCTGCCGGAACCCTCCGCAGCAGGTATCGACCCCGTAGCGGGTGAAGACCGTCTGCGCCTTCGGATGTTTCTGAATAACCTCGTCGATCGTCATCTCCGGCGTAATCGTGCTTCCCGTCGTCATCTCATGCCTCCTACGACGTGGCGTATCGGCGCCACCACATTCATATGCTAGTGTCAGTATAGGCAAGCGAAAAGAACGCGTATGTGACTAAGGTCGCACTTATCTTGACACACCCCACCCCACCGCGTAATATCGGACTAGCCAGGAACGCCAACCCGCCGTGGCTGTGCACGCGGGGCTGGGAGCGCGGAGAGGCGCTGAACATAGATGCGCATCGGGATCGACGGCCGCTACATTCAGGATCATTTCCCCGGGATCGGGCGCTATACTTATAACCTCGTGCGCGAGCTGCCTTTGGCCGATCCGGTCCACGAATACCTGCTTTACGTCGACCCCGAGCAGACTAACTCTCGCTTTGACCTCAGCTCTTTGAGGGCATCCAACCTGACCATCGTGCCTGTCAGGATCCCGGTCTTCTCGCCCCGTACGCAGTCCATGCTGCCTCTGCAGCTCGCAAAGGATAAGCTGGACCTTTTTCATTCGCCCTACTACGTGATGCCCTACCTCCTGCCATGCCCGGCCGTGGTGACTATCCACGACCTCAACTCGGCACGCTACCCGGAGACCATCCCCTCGCGCATGTCGCGACGCATCTTCAAGGTCACAACCTGGCTGGCCCTGAAGACATCCAAAGCTGTCCTGACCGTCTCTTTCTTCGCCAAGCGCGATCTGATGGACTACTACCGGGTGCCGCCCGAGAAGATCACCGTCACCTATGAAGCCGCGGATGCACGTTACCGGTCGGGCCTCGCGGCGGATGCCCGGGCTGCGGCGATCGTTCGGAGACTCGGACTGCCCGCGCGCTATGCTCTTTACGTGGGCATCAACAAGCCGCTGAAGAACCTGGTTCGCCTGATAGAAGCCTGGTCCTTGCTGGTGGAGCGCCATCGTTGGAACGAATCCGACACGGGCGTGCCGCTGGTTCTGGCCGGTCATGAGGACAACAGATTCCCGGAGGTCCGCGAGCGCGTGGCCCAGCTCGGACTCGAAAAGCACGTCCAGTTCCTCGGCGCGGTCGACGAGGAGGATCAGCCCTATCTCTACGCACGGGCCGAGGTCTTCGTCTTTCCCTCGTTGCTGGAGGGTTTCGGTCTGCCCGTCGTGGAAGCCATGGCCTGCGGCGTGCCGGTCGTCTGCAGCAATAGCTCCAGCCTCCCTGAGGTGGTGGGCGATGCCGCGGTTACCTTTGATCCGCTCAGCGCAAAGGACATGGCCGACGCGGTGAGCCTGACTCTAAAGGACGGAGAGCTCCGCCTGGTGCTCGCGCAGCGTGGGCTGGCCCGCACCCAATCATTCTCCTGGCAACGCATGGCCGCGGAGACGTCGCGGGTCTACCACTGCGCTGCCAAACGGCGGTCATGATGCGCGTTCTACACGTGTACAAGAACTATTTCCCTACCGTTGGCGGTATCGAGAACCACGTCCGCCTGCTCTGCCACGAACTCCAGAAGCTGGATGTGGAGCCGGCGGTGTTGGTGGCGAACACATCCCGCCGCACCCAGGTCGATCAGGTAGGCGGGGTCCGCGTCACCCGCGCCGGGCGCATTGGCTTCGCCGCCTCGACGCCGCTCAGCCTCAGCCTCTTTCGCCAGATGCAGATCCAGCGTCCCGATCTGGTACACTTGCACTTCCCCTACCCCATCGGGGAGCTGGCTTACCTGCTCTGTGGCCATCACGCCAGGCTGGTCATCACCTACCACGCTGACATCGTCAAGCAGAAAAAGCTGCTGCTAGTCTACGGCCCGTTCATGCGGGCTATTCTGCGCCGAGCCGATCGCATCCTGATCTCGAACCCGCGTCTCCTGGAGACATCTCCGCATCTAACGCCTGTGGCGGATAAGTGCGTCACGATACCATTCGGGTTGGATCTGTCCCAGTTCGAGATCACCGCGCAGGTCCGCGCCCGAGCAGCCGAGATACGCCAGCAGGCTGGCAAGCCCATCGTGCTCTTCGTGGGACTCCTGCGCTACTACAAGGGGCTCGACTACCTGCTGCGGGCCATGCCCACCGTCGACGCCCACCTGCGTCTGGTGGGACAGGGACCAATGGAGGGCGAGCTGCGCCAGCTCACCACCGAGCTGGGGCTGGGGGATCGGGTGCGCTTCTGCGGACAGGTGGATGACCAGGAGCTTCTGGCCAGCTACCACGCCGCCGAGATCTTCGTTTTGCCGTCCAGCCACCGCAGCGAGGCGTTCGGACTGGTCCAGTTGGAGGCCATGGCCTGCGGTCTGCCCGTCATCTGCACGGAGCTAGGCACCGGCACCACCTACGTCAACAGGCATGGCGAGACGGGGCTGGTCGTCCCACCCAGGGATCCCGCCGCGCTGGCCGAGACCCTCAACGTTCTGCTGCGCGACGCGGAGCTGCGCCAGCGGCTCGGACAGGGCGGATTGGCGAGGGTTCGCCGCGACTTCAACGCGCGTCGGATGGCGGATGAGGTGCTCTCCATATACCAGGAGATGTCGAGAGACCGTCGTGCACCCTAGGTAAAACACCCGAGTTACTTTTGCCACTCCTTATGATAAAATCTGGCCGTAAGTTATCGTCAAGGCGATCGGAAACAGGAGTGCACGAACTTGAAGATCCTGGTGACAGGCGGTGCGGGTTATATCGGCTCACACCTGGTCGATAGATTGCTGGCCGAAGGCCACCATGTGGTGGTGGTTGACGACCTATCGACCGGTAGCCGTGCCAACATCCAACACAACCTCTCTCACGACCATTTCACATTTCACTACGACACGGTCCTCGACAAGGCCCTTGTAGCGGAGCTGATGCGCGGCTGTGATGCCGTCTTTCACCTGGCGGCCGCCGTCGGGGTGCGGAACATCGTCGCCGACCCGCTGTCCGGCATCATGAACAACGTGCGCGGAACCGAGCATATCCTCGAGGCAGCGGTCCAGAGCGGCTGCCCGGTCCTGTTCGCCTCCACATCCGAAATCTACGGCAAGAGCGATCAACTGCCGTTTCGCGAGGACGGCGATCGCGTCCTGGGCGCCACTTCCGTCGCCCGCTGGTCCTACAGTACCGCCAAGGCCCTGGATGAGCACTTGTTGTACGCCTACGCTAGCCGCGGCGTGCCCGGCGCGATCGTCCGCTACTTCAACAGCTACGGGCCGCGGATGCATCCGGCCGGCTACGGCAGCGTAGTCGCGCGCTTCATCGGACAAGCCCTCGCGGGCGCCCCTCTGACCGTGCACGGCGATGGGCAACAGACGCGCTGCTTTACCTTCGTCGACGACACGGTGGCCGGCACGCTCGCGGCCGCTCGCCAGGCCACCACGACCATAGAAGCGTTCAACATCGGATCGAGCCGCGAGATCACGGTCCTTGAGCTGGCCGAGCTCGTGCTCCGCCTATCCGGCTCATCGTCGCGCATCGAGCACGTGCCGTATCAGGCCGACTACGGAGCAGGGTTCGAGGACACCCGACGCCGCGTGCCGGACGTCGAGAAATCGCGTCGTCTGCTCGGGTTCCAGGCCGCAACCCCACTGGAGGAAGGCTTGGCCCGCACCATCCAGTGGTTCCGAGAGCGGGCGAGTAGCTAGTGCGTCGTCAGACCGGGGGTTCGGGGGTGTCCCCCGAGAAAACTCCGTTTTTACACTGCGCGGGGCGAGGGGATTCGCGAACAGGTCCCTGATCTTGCACTAGTAACAGATTCAGTAAGGGAACAGCATGCAGTCCAGGTTAGGTAGTTTCTGCGAGAAGATTCTGGAGGCCGGATGGCTGGCCGCCGTCGTCGTCGTACCGCTTTTCTTCGACGTCTTCAGCTCGCGCGTCTTCGAGCCGGACAAGCTCAGCCTGTTGCGTGCCATCGTGCTGCTTATGGCAGCGGCCTGGTTGATCCGTTTCCTGGAGAGCACGTCCTCCGGGGCGGGCGACCTTCGCTCACGTCTGCGCGCTCTGGTTTTGGAGAGCCCCATCAACCTGGGCGCCGCACTGATGCTGGGCGCGTACGTCCTGGCGACCATCCTCTCCATCGCCCCGGTCTTTAGCTTCTGGGGTTCCTACCAGCGCCTGCAGGGACTGCTCAGCGTCCTGGCCTACATCGGTATCTTCTTCTTCGCGTCCCAGTTCCTGGTTCGACGCGAGCAGGTTGAGAGGCTGATCACTACCATTCTCCTGACGAGCCTGCCCATAGCTCTGTACGGCATCCTGCAGAGTCTCGGAAGAGATCCACTGCCCTGGTCCGGCGACGTGGTCTTTCGCGTGACGGGCACCATGGGCAACGCCATTTTCCTGGCAGCCTATCTAATCATGGTCGTGCCGCTAACGCTGGGACGCCTGGTCTCGTCGGTTGGCGCGACGAAAAGCACCACCCCGGCGAACGCTCTGTCCTTTCTACGGCCCGGATTCTACGGGCTGCTACTGCTACTACAGCTCACGACCACTGTGCTCACCCAGAGCCGCGGACCGTGGCTCGGTCTGATCGCGGGCCTAGCCGTGTTCGTTCTCCTGGCTCTTCTCCGCGAGCGCCGTGTTCAGCAATTCTGGATCAGTGTCGCGGTGTTGCTGGCAGGGCTGGCCTTTATCGCAGTTTTGAACGTTCCCAGCTCGCCGCTCGCCGGACTCAAGACGACCTCGCCGTACCTGGAGCGTCTGGGCAGCATCGCCGAGACCGATTCGGCCACCGGCAAAGTCCGCTTGCTCATCTGGACCGGCGATGGGGTCGGCAGTGGAGCACTCGGTCTCATCACGGCTGATCCTTTCCGCACCATCTTCGGCTACGGGCCGGAGACCATGCAGATCGCCTATGGCAAATACTACCCGCCCGAGCTAGCCCACGTGGAGGCGCGCAACGCGTCGCCAGACCGCTCGCACAACGACTACCTGGACTCTGTCGTGACAACCGGGCTGATCGGGCTATTGGCGCAGTTGTTCGTGCTGGGCGCCTTCGCCGTGATCGCCGTGCGCAGCGTCTGGCGCGCCGAGGACTTCGGACAGCGTTTGCTGCTGCTCTCGCTCCTGGCGGCCGTCGTGGCGCACTCGGTCGAGGTCCTCGTCGGCATTGCCATCGCCGCCACGCGCACCTACTTCTGGCTGGATCTTGCCATCGTGGCCGCGATCGCCGTAGGACGCTTGCAGTGGAGCCCGCTGAAGGCTCCCAGGGCTACGCCAGCATCGCCTGTCGCCGCGTCGGCTCAGCCCAGAACTCGGAGAATACGGGCCGCGGAGCGAGGTCGGGCCGTCGAGCGCCCCCAGCGGCAGCGCAGGTCGTCTTCCGACACTACCGGATGGACGGGCGCCCTCCCGATAGCTGTCTATCTTGCAGTAACGATCGTACTGGCACTGTGGATCGTGCCATTCGGCGGGGGTCGCGGCTTGCAGCCGGTAGTACTGGTAGTCGGTACGTTCGTCTGGATCGCGCTCGGCATCTTTGTGGGCGCCTGGCAACTGAACGCCTCGGCTGTCAACAGGGCTAGCATCAGGCGCCCCAATTACCTGATACTGTACGGCTTGATAATGCTGATCGCGAGCTTCTCGATCGTGTTCTACCTGCTGTCCCCCATCACAGCCGACGTCTACTTCAAAAAGGCACAGGCTCTCGACGAGGGTGGCCGCAAGCAGCAGTCCTTGCCAGAATACCTCGGCGCCATCAACTGGACGTCGTACATGGACTACTACTACGTCTTCCTCGGCCGCCTCATGCTGGAGACGGCCGGAGCCGCACCCGACAAGCCCGAAACGCGGCAAGCCGCGTCCATCGGCGATCTGGCCGCGCTACGGTTCGATCAGTTGGGGCGCGAGGATCTCGCACAAGCGTCCCTAGTAGTGCTCACCACCGCGCGGGATCTCTCTCCGCGCAACGCCGACAACACGGTCAATCTTGGGCGTCTGTATAAGACCTGGGCCGAGATGACAGCCGATCCCGCCAAGAAGAAGGAGCGCATGGATCTGGCCAACTCCTACTTCGAACAGGCCACTCAGCTCAGCCCTAACATCGCCTATCTCTACGTTGAGTGGGCAGGGCTCGACAGAATGCAAGGGCTCAACGACCAGGCCGCACAGAAGCTCCAGCAAGCCATTCAGCTCGATGATAAGTACGCCGACGCCTGGGTCCAAATGGCGGAACTGGCCAGAACCGCCAAGAATCTCCCCCAGGCAACGGAGTACTACAGCAAGGCTATTGGCCTCAATCCCTCGTCGGTGCCGGCCCACGCCGGGCTTGGCATGGTCTACTACCAGCAGGGGCAGCTGAACCAGGCGGTAGACGCCATGCTGCAGGCCGCCCGATATGCACCAACGGACGCGACAATACACAGAAACCTCGCGCTGTTCTATCGCGATCTAAGAATAAACGACAAGGCCATCGCGGAGACTCAGTTGGCGCTGCGCTATGCACCAGCCAGCCAACAAGCTGAGCTGAAGAGTCTTCTCGACGATTTGCAGAAGAACAAGGGCTAGTTTATGGTCGCGTGATCTATTCCGATTGGAGCCAGCCTCGCACCGCGGGAAGTAGGGGATCTCCTGTAGGGTCGCCTCAAGCCGGACTGGCGGGGCACGAGTGCACGAACGGGGGGTCCCATGTCTACCTACATCCTGATCTTCGCCGCGGCGCTGGTCGCCACACTTAGCCTCACACCCGCAGCGCGTTGGCTGGCGCTGAGAACCGGCATCGTCGACAACCCCAACGCTCGCAAGCTGCATCGCAACGCCGTGCCTCTGCTCGGCGGACTCGCCATGTACGTGGCCTTCATGGCGGTGCTCCTGATCTTCAACGACCGCTTCAACTTCCAGCAACTCGTCGGAATCCTGCTCGGCGCTAGCCTCGTAAGCTTCTTCGGCATCTGGGACGATAGTCGCGGTCTGCGGCCCTTGGTCAAGCTGCTAGGGCAGGCTGCCGCGGCGGTAGTGTTGATCCTGTCCGGCGTGCAGGTGAGTCTGTTCGGCAACCCTGCCTGGCCCGACATCGCCCTGACCATTTTCTGGATCGTCGGCATCACCAACGCCTTCAACCTCCTGGACAACATGGATGGGCTCTCCGGTGGAATCGCGGCGGTCTCCGCGGCCTTCTTCCTGGTCCTGGCGGGAACCAGCGGACAGTTCCTGGTGGCCGGTCTAGCGGCCGCCATTCTGGGAGCCGCGCTCGGCTTCCTGCGCTACAACTTCAACCCGGCCAGCATCTTCATGGGCGATACCGGCAGCCTTTTTCTCGGCTTCATGCTGGCGGCGCTGGGCATCAAGCTGCGCTTCGAGAATACCACGTTGGTTACCTGGATGATTCCAATCCTGGTGCTAGCCATCCCGATCCTGGATACCACCCTGGTGACCATCTCACGCGCCCGCCGCGGTCTCAACCCGTTCACCTCTCCGGGGAAGGATCATATCTCGCATCGTCTGGTGGCGATGGGGATGACGCACCGCGAAGCGGTCATGACCCTGTACCTGGCCTGCGGCGCACTGGGGCTCAGCGCTATCTTCCTCAGCAAGGCATCGGTCATGGAAGCCTACCTTATCGGCGGCGCCGTCATCGTGATCGCCATAGCGGCCTTGC
>SCTZ01000098.1 GCA_004297765.1 Chloroflexota bacterium
GCCTTTGGGTCGCGAGGTGGTGCCCGCGGTGAACATGATCACGTTGAGATCCCCATCGTCGACCTCGGTCGGCTCGATCTCCGCGTCTTGCAGCAGCAACTCATCGAAGCTGCGCATTCCCTCTGCGGGGCCATCGATGCTAATCAACTCCTCGACAGAAGGTGCGGCTGAGCGTGCAGCGCGGGCCAAATCGACGTACGGCGCCCCGGCGCAGAGGAAATTCACCTCGGCCGTGCTCAACAAATACTCGAGCTCCTCGCGCTTGGCCCGGTAGTTGAGAGGGACAAAGGTGGCTCCGAGAAAGGACGTGGCGTAAAAGAGTTGAATAAAGCGACTGCTGTTGGTATCCATCACGCCGAGCCGCCGTCCCGGACCGAGGCCGCGCTCTCGCAGCCCAGCGGCAAGGGACACGATGCGCTGTTGGAGGGTCGCGTAGTCATCGCGCTGGTCCTCGAAGACCAGGGCCTCGCGCTCGGGGAAGATCTGCGCCGCAATATTCACGAACTCGTAGGTATTCATGCCCGCTCCGTCGCTCCGATCATAAGCCTACCGCCTATTTCTTCTGCTGCATCTCTTCGCTGCAACACTTCAGTGCTCCAACTCCCGCCTTTGTCACGATGATCTCAGAGCCACACTTGGCGCACACGTAGCGCTTGCCTGTCTGAATCGCCATGGCGGATTACCTCCAGCTAGTCAGTCTGATGAGGGCAAGGGCTTAGCCTGCCTATCCTGAATCGTTGTTCCTCTCGTTAACAATAACAATCACCAGATTACAGCCACGTTCTGGGTATGGTGTACGAGCAGCGAGCATATCGTCGGGAATCGTCCTCAATGCGCCAGGCCTACATCAAGCTTTCAACACTAGACCACGCTTTCCTCCCCCTTTGCAGCTCAAGGCACCAGAGTAGGACGGGCTCCTGGGTTCCGCGCCAGGAAATGAGGGGTTCTGAAACGACTGAGCCATCGTGCGCGTGCCAGACCAGGCAAGACGCGATAGAATCCAAGCAATCCGTTGGAGATGTCGCGTTTGATCACCAACCCAGCGTCGCACGGATCAATTATTCATCTTACAGCGCCATTATAACACATCGTGTCAAGCCCCTGCACCCAAATTCGTGAGTAGGATTCGCTGAATGGTGTGGGGACGACCAGGAGAGGTGGGTGAGGAGTACCCGGCGGCTGACCGTTAGGTGAAGAAGCCGTGCGGTGACATTGGCCTTTAGACCGATCAACCGCTATGATATGCGCATGGAGATGAGCGATGTCATAGACGCTGCCGAAGGGCTTGGAGATACGCCTACCTCTCCCTTGTTATGCTCGACTGTACCCACGAAAAGCCCACGGCCGTAGGCGCTCCCCAACGGACGAAAGAGGCTCGTACCCGGCGGGCTGAAAACAGCATCAATTGACTTCGCCGGAAATGCTGACATGGGCAACTTCTTCTCGTCCGGGTATTTCCAGGGTCCAATCCTAGGCGGCCACTTCTACGCGAATCGCCTGGTCACCGGTATCCTCGGGGATCGGCTCGCCGCTCGCACGAAGGTCTTCGAGATACAACTCTATAGCCTCCCTAGCGTTGGCAAGAGCCTCCTCCAAAGTGTCGCCTTGTGTGTTGCAGCCGGGCAAAGCCGGCACACGGACGGTATACCCACCTACTTCGGTATCGGGCGTCAGGATCACAGTGTACGTCCTCATCGCAATAGCCTCTGCAGGTCGTCGGGTGTCAGTTCCCTTTTGCGGCTCACACGGCGGCGCCGGTGGCACTCTTGCGCGATTCTCTCCTAACGCGGCCGGCACCGGAACCGCACCAGGATGCGCTGCGACGAATGGGGGACTGTAATACTATGCTGCCCTGTGGGGGCGCACAGCCAGATGCTCGTGCTCGCTGATAACGAAGGCGACGCCGAGCGCCTTGGCGAGACGATAGAGGGTCTCCACCGATGGCCACCGCTCCCCCCGCTCCAAGCGCGCGATGGCCGGCTGGGTTGTGCCGATACGTTCCGCCAGTTGCTTCTGCGTCAGGCCGGCCGCAAGCCGTGCCCCAATCAGGGACTGGCGGAACTCGAATAAGGGGCGCAGGCGGTCCCGGGCTTCACGGAAAGCGGGGTCCGTGGCCTCCATCTCGGCGATGTGGGCCGCATAATCCCCCTCAAGATCGGGCTGCAGGTCTCTCTCTTCGCTCATCATCCTCCCTACTCTCCTTGCTGTGCCGATTCTCCGTCGTCTGGAGCCGCGTGCTCACGAGCCCAGTATAACACTAATGGTATGCCACATGCAAGAGATCAATGAACCAGATGAGGGTGGACCGCAGCCGGAGACCGCCGCGGCCCTTCCGCGGCGGACTCGCCCAAGGAGGTCTTGCCCGACAGCAAACTTCACTATAGCAAGGACGCAATTAGCGAGCGCTGAATTGTTCCCGCAGGACGTCCTTGCGCACCTTGCCCAGATCGGAGCGTGGCAACTCGTTGACCAAATGGACCGCCGAGGGCTTCTTGTAGCTAGCCAGACGCTTCCGGCAATAGCCGATCAACTCCTCGGTGCTCAGTTTCTCCGCACTCTCCCGACGCGGCACCACGATGGCGACCACGCATCGGTAACACTTCTTTTGAGGCATCACCGCGCGAGGTTCTGCTCCGGCTATCCGCATGGTATAATCGCGCTGCTTGCCGATTTCTTTGAGTATTCCGCGAGGTCTTTGGCGACCTTGGGCAACCTTGGCAAGGTCTGCGCTCGCGGTTGTATCGGAAGTATTCAGCTTGTTTGGCACAGTCGAACCCAATATCTGCACGGAGGAAATGTCTGCTATGGAGATCAGGAAGGTCGGAGTCGTCGGCTGCGGGCTGATGGGTGGAGGAATCGCACAGGTAGCCGCCCAATCGGGCTACGACGTCGTGGTTAGAGAGATAAATGAGCAGTTGCTCAACGCCGGGCTGGACCGCATCAAAGGCAACCTGCGCCGCAACGTCCAGAAGGGTCAGATGAGCGAGTCCGAGATGGAACAGGTGCTGGGGCGACTCCACGGCACAGTCTCGCTGGAGTCCTTCGCAGACCGCGATATCGTGCTCGAAGCCGTCATCGAGAACATGCCCGAGAAGCGCCAGTTGTACGGCGAGCTGGACAAGATCTGCCCGCCTCACACCATCTTCGCCAGCAACACCTCTTCGCTAACGATCATCGAGATGGCGGCGGCCACCAAGCGTCAGGACCGCTTCGTCGGGCTACACTTCTTTAATCCCGTGCCCACTATGCAACTGGCCGAGGTGGTCAAGACGATCAGCTCGTCGGAGAGCACCGTCGAGACCGTCAAGAGGTTTGCCGAATCGTTGAACAAGACGGCCATCGTGGCCAAAGACACCCCGGGCTTCATAGTCAACCGGCTGCTGGTGCCGTACCTTCTCGACGCGATACGTGTGTACGAGGAAGGGTTGGCGACGCGGGAAGACATAGACGATGGCATGCGCTTGGGATGCAACCACCCGATGGGTCCGCTCACTCTGGCAGACTTCGTGGGGCTTGATACCCTGTACTTCATTGGCAACATCATGTTCGACGAATTCAAGGAGCCGCGCTTCGCGCCACCGACCCTCCTCAAGCGCCTGGTGTTGGCCGGGCAGTATGGTCGCAAGACCGGCAAGGGCTTTTATGAGTACAGTAGCAAGTAGATGTGGAATTCAGGCCCGTGCTAATACTACAACCGTAGTTCATCGAACTTCTCATCTTGAGCACCGCCTCTGTCGGTCATTCTGAGGCGCGCACGCCGAAGAATCCGCGCCCCTCGCCCCCGGAGGTACGGATTCTTCGCGCTG
>SCTZ01000099.1 GCA_004297765.1 Chloroflexota bacterium
CTGTTGAAGATGATGATCTCGTCCACCCGGTTCAGGAATTCCGGCCGGAACGATTGCCTAAGGGACTCCATCACCCGATTGCGCATGCTCTCCGCATCGCGCAGGCCCAACTCGGCGATGTACTGGCTGCCGACGTTGGACGTCATGATCACCACGGTATTCTTGAAATCCACCGTCCGTCCGTGCCCATCCGTCAGACGACCGTCGTCCAGGATCTGCAGCAGGACGTTGAAGACGTCCGGATGGGCCTTCTCGATCTCGTCGAACAGGATCACACTGTAAGGCTTGCGGCGGACGGCCTCGGTCAACTGTCCTCCCTCCTCGTAGCCGACGTAGCCGGGAGGAGCGCCAATCAGACGCGAAACCGTATGCTTCTCCATGTACTCCGACATATCCAGACGCACCATGGCTTGCTCGTCGTCGAAGAGGAACTCTGCTAGAGCCCGAGCCAGCTCCGTCTTCCCCACGCCGGTCGGACCCAGGAAGATGAAGCTGCCGAGAGGTCGATTCGGATCCTGCAACCCAGCGCGAGCCCGGCGCACCGCATTCGCCACCAGGCCGATAGCCTCGTCCTGCCCCACGACCCGTAGCTGCAGCCGCTCCTCCATCTGGATAAGCTTCTGGATCTCGCCCTCCATCATGCGGCTGACCGGAATGCCCGTCCAGCGCGAGACGACCTCGGCGATGTCCTCCTCGTCCACCTCCTGCTTCAGCATGCGCTGGTGGCTCTGCAACTGCTCGAGCTCCGCTTGCGCCCGCTGCAGCTCGCGCTCCAACTGCACCAGTTGTCCGTACTTCAGCTCGGCGGCGCGACCGTAGTCCGCGCCGCGCTCGGCCTGCTCGACCTCCAGGTGAGCCTGCTCGATCTGTTCCTTCAGGCGATTGATGCCCTGAATGATGTCCTTTTCGCGCTGCCAATGCGCCTTCATCTCGGCGCTCTGCTCCTTGAGATCCGCCAACTCCTTCTCCAGATTGGCCAGCCGCTCGCGGGAGCCAGGGTCAGTCTCTTTCCGCAGCGCCTCGCGCTCGATCTCCAGCTGCATGATACGCCGCTCTACCTCGTCCAGTTCCACTGGCATGCTGTCGATCTCCATGCGGAGCTTGGAGGCCGCCTCATCTACCAGATCGATGGCTTTGTCCGGCAGGAAGCGATCGCTGATGTAGCGGTGCGAAAGCACGGCCGCCGCCACCAGGGCCGCGTCCTTAATCCTAACGCCGTGATGGACCTCGTAGCGCTCACGCAGCCCGCGCAGGATGCTGATGGTATCCTCCACCGAGGGCTCGTCTACCAGTACCGGCTGGAAACGGCGCTCCAGCGCGGCATCCTTCTCGATATTTTTGCGGTACTCGTCCAGCGTGGTGGCGCCGATGCAGTGCAACTCGCCTCGGGCCAGCATAGGCTTCAGCATGTTCGAGGCGTCCATAGCGCCCTCGGCTTTGCCAGCGCCCACCACCGTGTGCAGCTCATCAATGAAGAGGATGATCTCGCCCGCGGACTGCTGGATCTCTTTAAGCACGGCCTTCAGGCGCTCCTCGAACTCGCCTCGATACTTGGCTCCCGCGATCATGGCGCCCAGGTCCAGCGACACGAGCCGCTTATTCCGCAAGCCATCCGGGACGTCACCGCGCACGATGCGCTGGGCAAGTCCCTCGACGATGGCAGTCTTGCCAACACCAGGCTCGCCGATCAGCACCGGATTGTTCTTGGTGCGACGCGAGAGCACCTGGATCACGCGTCGGATCTCGTCGTCGCGCCCGATGACCGGATCAAGCTTTCCCTGGCGGGCCAGCTCAGTCAGATCGCGGCCATAGCGCTCCAACGATTGGTAGGTGGATTCCGGGTTCTGGCTGGTCACGCGCTGCGCACCACGAATCTGCGTCAGGGCCTGGTAGACCCGATCGCGCGTGATGCCATGGCTCTGAAGGATGCTGGCCGCCGCGCCGTTCACCTGCGGGTCGGTCATCGCGATCAGCAGGTGCTCGGTGCTGACGTAATCATCCTTCAGACGCTGGGCCTCCGCCTCTGCGACCTCCAGACATTTCCGGAAGCGCGAGGAGGCGTAGAGCTGCCCTTGCCCGTAGACCTTGGCCTTGCGCTCCACGTCCGCGGCCACCTCGGACCGCAACTGGGCTGGATCGGTCCCCAGACGCTGAATCACGGCCGATGCGATTCCCTCCGGCTCCTGCAGCAGTGCAAGTAGCAGGTGCTCGACATCCACCTCTGAGTTGTTATGCTGTTCAGCCATCCGCTGAGCGCCGACGATGGCCTCCTGTGCTTTCTCGGTGAACCTGTTCATATTCATGTTAGTTTCCCCCGGGGACACCGGTGTCAAACCGCATAACCGCAACTCAGGGGCATGGACTGCTCCCTCTCCCTCTGGGAGACAGGACAGCGCGTCCTGTATGAGTTGATCCTCTGCAAGCCGGCACTGGTTCCCTTAGACTTCTCGGAACTCGCCCTCTACCGTTCCCTCCTGTCCTGGCTGTTGTCCGGCCGGACCTTCTGGACCGGCGCCAGGCTGGCCTCCGCCCGTGCTGCTGTATACTGCCGCGCCGATCTTCTGCAGCGCATCCGAAAGCTCGCTCATGGCCGAGCGCATGGACTGCGTGTTGCCTGATTGGATGGCCGAGCGTACTGCAGCGATCTTGCCCTCCACCTCGCTCTTGAGATCGGCGGGGATACGATCGGCATGCTCGCGGAGCGTCTTCTCCGCCTGGTACGCCATCGAGTCGGCCTGGTTGCGCGCCTCGATCTCCTCGCGTCGCCTGCGGTCCTCTTCCGTGTGGGTCTCAGCCTCGCGGACCATCCGCTCAACCTCGTCCTTGGAGAGACCTGACGACGGCTGGATCACCATTCGTTGCTCGCGACCGGTGGCCTTGTCGCGCGCCTGGACATTCAGGATGCCATTCGCGTCGATGTCGAAGGTCACCTCGATCTGCGGCATGCCACGCGGAGCTGGCGCGATCCCATCCAGGATGAAGCGCCCCAACGACTTGTTCTCGTTGGCCATGGGCCGCTCGCCCTGCAGAACGTGAATCTCCACGTTCGTCTGGCTATCCGCGGCCGTGGTAAACATCTCGCTCTTGCTGCTCGGGATGGTCGTGTTGCGCGGGATGAGCGGCGTCATCACCCCACCCAGCGTCTCCAGTCCAAGTGTGAGAGGCGTCACATCCAGAAGCAGGACGTCCTTGACCTCGCCTTTCAGCACACCGGCCTGGATAGCAGCTCCAACCGCCACGACCTCGTCCGGATTGACGCCCTTGTGCGGCTCCCGACCGAATACCTGCTTCACCTTCTCTACGACAGCCGGCATGCGGGTTTGTCCACCCACCAACACAACCTCGTCGATCTGCGGGGCCGTCACGCCCGCATCCGCCAGGGCCTGCTTGCAGGGTCCAATGGTTCGATCGATCAGATCGGCGGTCATTTGCTCCAGCTTGGAGCGTGACAGCGTCATGGTCAGATGCTTTGGACCGCTGGCGTCCGCCGTGATAAACGGAAGGTTGATCTCTGTCTGGAGGACCGAGGAAAGCTCGATCTTGGCCTTCTCGGCAGCCTCCTTGAGCCTCTGCAGGGCCATGCGATCATGACGCAGATCGATACCCTGCTCTTTCTTGAACTCATCGCAGATCCAGTCGATGACACGCTGGTCGAAGTCGTCTCCGCCCAAGTGCGTATCGCCGTTTGTGCTCTTCACCTCGAACACGCCCTCACCCAATTGCAGGATGGAGATGTCGAAGGTGCCGCCGCCCAGGTCATAGACGGCGATAGTCTCATCTTTCTTCTTGTCGAGGCCATATGCCAGCGAGGCTGCCGTCGGCTCGTTGATGATTCGCAGTACCTCTAACCCCGCGATTTTCCCGGCGTCCTTGGTCGCCTGCCGCTGGGCATCGTTGAAGTAGGCGGGCACAGTGATAACGGCCTGGGTGATAGTCTCGCCCAGCTTGGCCTCCGCGTCCGACTTCAGCTTCTGCAGAATCATGGCAGAGACCTCGGGCGGCGAGTAGGCCTTTCCACCCATCATGACGCGCACATCCCCGTTGGGCGCGTCCGTGACCTTATACGGTACCGACTGGAGACTGCGCTGCACCTCCGAATCGGCGTATTTGCGCCCCATAAAGCGCTTGATTGAGAATATGGTGTTCTCCGGATTGGTGATCGCCTGACGACGCGCCACCTGACCAACCAGGCGTTCCCCGGTCTTGGGATTGATTGCGACGACAGACGGCGTGAGGCGTGAGCCCTCCGCATTCTCGACGACTGTGGGCTCGCCTCCTTCCATGACGGCCATGACGGAGAATGTCGTACCCAGGTCGATTCCCAATACTTTCGGCATTGTCTAAACTCCTCCTAACAGGCTCTCCACCGCAGTGCAGTCCTAATCCTTCGCTCCCTTAGCCACCACCACCTGCGCGGGACGGATGACCCGGCCGTTGAGCTTGTATCCGTCACGAAAGACGGCGATCACCTCACCCTCGGGATGGTCGGGGCTTTCCTGATAGAGCACAGCCTCATGCTCCCATGGATCGAACTCCTTACCCAGAGGCTCCATGCGGGTAACGCCCTCGGCCTCCAGGATGCTCCGCAGCTTGCGTTGAATCAGGTTGATACCCTGAACCCAATCCACCTGCCGATCCTCGGTGGGAATGGCTTGCAGGGCACGCTCAAAGTCGTCCAGCACCGGCAGAAACTTCAGAATAACGTTGGCCTTGGTGCTCGTGGCCGCGTCAGCCCGCTCCTGGTCCACACGTTTTCGGTAGTTGGCAAAATCGGCCTGCGCCCGTTGCAGAAGGCTCAGGAACTCCTCTGCCTTCTTGTTAGCCTCATCCAGCTCTGCCCGCAGAGTATCCGTCTCACCCTTTGGGGACGTCTTCACCTCGTCCTCCGGCTCCGTCATACTACCCTCCTGATCAGCGTCTCTAGCTTCTTCCATGCACACCTCACTTTATCCGCTCTCTGTTCCCAGCAAATGAAGCAACTCATCGACCTCGTCGAACACCAATCGCTGAAGCTCACTCGCATCGTAGACCTTGCGAGCCAGGTTGGACTGCAAGCGGCGCAGCCGCTGTGTCAGCTCTAGCGCCAGCTCCACACCCCCTAGGTTCAGCCCTCTATCGTCCACCAGATACTTGATCTGGCGCAGACGCATGATGTCGTCCGCTGAATAGAGCCGCAGGTTGCCGCCTGTGCGGGAAGGCTTCAGGAAGCCGAGACGCTCGTACTTGCGCAGCGTGCTGGCATCCATCTCGACGAGTCTGGCTGCAACACTGATAATATAAACTGCTCGCTCATCAATCATCCCTGCTCCTTCCTCACGTTGTCGAGCAAGATCAAGCCTCTTTCGCCTGTGTTTCTGAAGCGGTTTCGCCATGCGCGCCATAGGCTGTGTATGGATAAGCTGTCATAAGTTTAATATACACCTAACACTATACATCCTAGTAGAATTCGCGTCAAGGCCCTGGACATCACGTCTCAGGGATAGCCCACGGTGCGCTGGCATGCATATTGCGGGGGAAGCGCATCGCCTGCTAGCTGTCAAAGAGCGCAGCCCGAGAAACACTGGGCCGCATTTAGTATGCCCCGAGGAAAGGCGCCGGAGCCGGCACAGAAATTGCGGTGAAACTTGCCGGCGTCAGACGTGCTGCCAAACATCCAACAGGGGGCGACATCCTACGCAAGGGAGACACAATAGATGGTGATAGCAGATCGACCGTCTCGCATCAGCGACCTGGAGGAACCTGTAGCAGACTGGGAGTCGCCATGGGTCGAGCCTCACGAACAGCCCGCCGATGGTGCATCAGATAAAGGGGACGCTAGCACAGACGGCATCACCATGTATCTGCAGGAGATCTCCACCGTGCCCCTACTCTCAGCGAAGGAGGAGGTTGCCCTGGCGAAGGCTATCGAGGATGGAACTGCGGCACTGGCAAGCCTGGGACAGAGCGGACTCTCGGACCAGGAGAAGGTCGAGCTTCGGCGAACCATCCAGCGAGGACGCGAGGCCCAGGCCCAACTAACCAGGGCCAACTTGCGGCTAGTCGTCAGCCTAGCTAAACGCTACGTCAACCGCGGCGTACCGCTCTCGGATCTCATCCAGGAGGGCAACCTGGGACTGATGCGGGCCGTCGAAAAGTTCGATTACCATCGCGGGTTCAAGTTCAGCACCTACGCCACCTGGTGGATCCGTCAGGCCGTGACGCGGGCCATCGCCGACCAGGGACGCGTGATCCGCCTGCCGGTGCACATGGTCGAGTCGGTAGGCAAGCTCTCCCTGGTGTCACACCGTCTGCTTCAAGAGACCGGGCATGAGCCAGATATCGGCGAGCTGGCCGAGCAGTTGGAGCTGCCATCCAGCAAGATCGCCCAGATCATGCAGGCTGCCCGCAAGCCGCTGTCCCTGGAGACGCCAGTCGGCACGGACGACGATCGGCTGGGGGATTTCGTTGAGGATTCGGCCAACCTGGCGCCTATAGAGGCCGCCACGCGCGAGATGCTCTCGGACGACGTCCGCACTGTGCTTTCCCTGCTTCCCCTACGCGAGCGCCGCGTGCTGGAGCTACGCTTCGGCTTCGATGACGGCCGCGACCGCACCCTGGAAGAGGTTGGCCAGGAACTCGGTCTCACACGCGAAAGAGTTCGGCAGATCGAGGCCAAGGCCCTGCGCCAACTCAGACACCCCAGCCAGATGCGCGTCCTGCAAGGATACATGGAATAGGAGAGTTGTCGTGCTGGATTCCGGTCCTTCTGTAGAAGGACCGGAATCCAGCACGACAACTCCAACTGTCCCTACGCCGACTTGCTCTCGGGTTCTCGCTCTGCAGCTTCTTCCTCCAGCAACTCGGATTGCACCCGCGCGTCCGACATGGCGGCCCGGCGTTTGGACCAGGACACCTCGTCGGATTCGGACGGACCGGTCCGCAGCTCGCCGTCGTCCTTGACACTCTCCACATCTATCTCGATCATGGCCGTCGGAAACGGTACCGAGGTCATCATGTCCCGGACAATCCTGCCCCGTCCCGTCACGGTCATCGCGATGCCGGATCCCAGCACAGAAACACAGACGCGTCCGTTGCGCCGCAAATTGCGCAGCGTCTCCGTGTGGTGGGTCACCGCGACCCGTAAAGTGCGCTCGTCCCGCGCCACGATCCAGGAAATTGGAGCGCTGTTCGGCCGACCGTGCTCATCCACTGTGGACAACGTCACCGGACGGCTACCCGCGTGACGCAGTCGATGCATCAGCACATCAGGCAGTTGCTTCCCCACTATTCTTCCCATCGTCCACTTGCCTCTTCGGGAACCAGGGCTCACGATGAGGCCGCATCCGACCTCCCGGGCCGTTTCCCGCGTGCTCGGAAGGGGCGAAGGCCCCTCTATCTCCATTATAGATGCGCCCGCCCGCGCGCGGCAACGAACGATGCGGCGAGGGGCTGCGGAGATCGCATCTAGGCGGTCACTGTGACACCCCCACCGGCACGTCCTGCTGGGGGAAGTACGTTCGCGCGTCGGCGCCGTGGCTCCAGATGTTCGAGGCGGCGTCTATGCCGTCGATAGTGACACGGAAGTAGTACTTGTTCAGGGGGTCTTTGGCCGCGCTGACGTCTACGTCGTTGAACTCCCAGATGGGATACGAGAGCCCGACGGCGCTTCTCACCACCCGCGTGCCTACGCCAACCAGCTCTGCCGGCTGGTTGTTGAGGGCCCGCCAGAGCTTGACCGGCTTGTCGAAGTTGGTCGGCACGGCGTCGAGGCTTCCACGTCCAAAGACCATCACGCCGATGTTGGCTTTGTCGGCCTGGTCGACTGACATGCCACCCTTGGGCCAGACGATCTCGATCTTGCCATCCACCTGCTGCGGAACCGACGGAAGCAGTCCAGTGGGCTGATCCTGCTGGGGAAAGTAGGTGCGGGCGTCGGCGCCGTGACTCCAGATGTTGCCATGGGTATCCAGACCATCCACCGACACGCGGAAGTAGAGCTTGCTCTGCGGATCCTGGGCCGCGCTGACGTCCAAGTCGTTGAACTCCCAGGCCGGGAACTGCCGTCCGCCCACCGTACGCCCGGTCTTCTGTCCAACGGCCACCTGCTCTTCCACGCCGTTGTTCACGGACCGCCACAGCCGCACCGGCGCGCTCAAGCTCTGGGACAGAGAGACCATGCTGCCGGCCTCAAAGACATACGCGGCAATGTTGGCGCGGCTGGCCTCCGACACCGATTTATTCTCCTGCGGCCAGACGATCTCGATGCGCGCATCTGCGGCCGTGCGCGGGAGGGTGAGGTTATAGAAGCTCCCACCTGCCAACCCGATCTTTACCCAATCGCCATTGGACGTCACCTGCCGCGTCTCGTCGGTGCCATCTTTCTTCAGCGTCAGAGCCGCCGTCCCGGGGCTGCGTCCCAGCAGCTTTGTGACGTTCAGTTGGACAGTCGCACTCACAGTGGAGGATAGCTCTATGCTCGCTCCCGCCCAGTTCACGAATACCTGCAGCGGGGCATCACCGTCGACGGTAATGGCATCACTCCGGTAAGGCTGCCCTCCCACCATGAGAGCATCGGGCGCGCGGTAAACGTACTGGACGTTGGTGCCCTCGCCACTAGCGCTCAACTGCCCTGCGGGCTGATGATTGCGAGCCAGATACGCGCTCAGCGAACGCATGGCCAGCGCGATCGGCTTGGCGCTGCCATCTGTACGATAAATACCGAAGTTGTTCTCGCGGGGGTTGTAGCCGCCCGCCACGTCGAACAGCATCCATTTCATGCCGCCCGCCAGGCCGTCGTTCAGCAACTGGAGCAGAACCGCGGTCTCGTAGAGGCTTCCGATGGCCGGGTCGATGGTATTGTTGGAAAAACCAAACTCCTCGTATACGACGGGGCGGTCGGAGAAGTTGAATCTCAGGTTATTGAGCAAGCGAAAGGTTCCCTGCACTGAGTTGTTGGTTGTGTCCGGGTAGCGATGTAGGGAGACGAAGTCGAGGTTTCGATTCGACGATAGCTTGGCTAGTATCGGGTCGCTGTAGCCGACGGTGATCGGACGTCCCGGATCAACCTGACGAATCGCGGCTACCTGGGTGTTGACCCAGGCACCCAGGGTATCGTCCAGAACCCCCAGCATCGTCTGCCACTTGGCAGAGTCGCCCGAGTCAATGTAGTCCAGCGTGGACACCTTGTAGTCGCGCGCCGCGGTCCACATGGCCGCGTTGGAGAGAAACTCCAGATAGAGCTTGTAGTTGTTGGCGTAAATATAAGCCTCGCGGGCAGAAAACCGCGAGGGCACAAGATTCTTGCCCTCCCCCTGTCGCCACGTCTGCGCCGCGCTCTGGCTCATGCGCTCGCCATATTGCCGAATCAGCGCATCGCCCTGCAGCGGTGGCGCTTGGCCCGGGTACTGCCCGATGGCGAGATCCTGGTAATGGGGCTCGTTCTTGAGGTCGTAGGCCAGGATGGCGGTTTCATTGACGTAGCGCTGCGCGATGGCTTGATCCGTGGCCGCGAGGGTTGAGAGATTGTCTTCTCGATAGTCGTAGAAGGTCACGATCAGCTTCACACCCACACGCCGCGCGCTGGCTAGCACGGCGTCGAGCTTGTTCCAACGCCCCGCTGTCAGGTCCTTCCGTAGGGCATCGTCCACGAATATGCGCACGACCTGCGCCCCGGCCTCGCGGGCCTGAATCAAGTCTCTCTCGATCAGACCCGCGTCAAACTTGCCGTCCTGCCACATCGCCCAGGATCGATCAGCATGTCCCACGTAGTTCACACCGACGAGGAAGCCCATGCCAGCGATCCTGGGAGCGCCAGCAGCATTGACGACCGACGGAACCGCCGCATTTCCGGCGAGCACCTCGGCCTGGGCCCGCCCGAGCGAGCCGGACATGCTAACGGCCAGACTTAGCGCACACATCAGTAAAGCCAGGTATCGTCTCATGTCTCTTCCTCTTCTGACAGACTACTGGTCCGCCACAGTGATAATGCTGCTTTGATTCTGCTGACGGCCATTCATCAGTCTAGGGCCAGGACTCCCCCTGCGCCACAGGACGTTTCTCCTATGGGCCGCGGCCCGTTTCTGGCACACATATTGCGACAGTGCTAGCGATACCTCGCCCTGGGAGAATCATTTGCCACGATGCCAACTGTATGCATCGGTGCCCGCCATACAGCTAGTTCGTCCATACCTCTCCACCTAGATCCAGGACTGGCGCTCCCCCGCGCCGAGTTACTCACTCGTCATCTGGCCCGCGTTGGTAATACTCGCACCGCCATGGGCATTATAGCACGCCTGCTGTTCGACTGCGCCGCTAGCGCCTTCGAAGTACGTAGATCGCCGCCCGGTCCCATCCTTGTCGTCGACGATGATCCGGACCTGCTGGAGATGGTCGGCCTGGTGCTAGAGAGCGCCGGCTACGCGGTCCTACCAGCCATGAATGGCATCGAAGCTCTGCGGCGCGTGCAGGAGGGCCACCCCGCTCTGATCCTCCTCGACATGAAGATGCCCCTGATGGACGGCTGGGAGTTCATGGCCCGCTACCGTCAACTTCACAACCATCAGTCTCCCGTCATCATCCTCACTGCCGCGCAAGACGCCCGCGCCTGGGCCGAGCAAGTCCAGGCTGATGGTTACCTGGCCAAGCCCTTCGATATCGCAGACCTTCTCAACATCGTCGACAAGCACATCCGCGGCGCGCGGACCGGGGGCGGGAACTAGGGGTTGGGGCTGGGGAAAAACGTGAAAAGGGGGGTGCGCTTCTCCCTTTTTGCGCTCTTCAACTGTTCCCCTTTTTCCCAGCGATGTTGCCCTAGCCCCCTCGCCCCATCAGCCGCCCAAGTAGTGATCCAATGGCGTCCCAGGCTCGCACGAATAGGCCGAGGACGCCGGTATCTCCTTGTGCCTGAGCTGCGTTCTCGGCTCGACGAACCACGACCACAGGGGTCTCCGTCGGCGGCCATGGACTGATCGCTTCAGTAGCCGCCAACGGTGGACTGCTGGACTCGACGGCGGACGGAGTCGGCGAAGTGGTGGGCAGAGGAGTACCGGTAGGCGATACGGATTCCCCATCCACCGTCGCCGGATGCTGCGTTGGCGTGCTCTCGGTCGGCGAAGGAGACGCAGTCGGACTAATCGACGTGGCACTGGGCGGCACCGATGAAGGAGACGGCCACACGGAACCCGGAGATGGCGAAGGAGTGGCCGTGGGAGGGACAGGCGTGGCGCTGGGCGGTATCGGAGTGGGAGGAATGGGCGTGGCGCTCGGCAGTACCACAGTAGGAGGAATGGGCGTGACGCTCGGCACCACTGGCGTAGGAGACAGGCGTACCGGGCTCGGGGACGACGTCGATGTGACAGTCGGGTCGGCCGGTCCAGGCGGAAGTGACCTGAAATAGTAGTCTAGCAAAGCTGTGGCATCGCCAAACATGTTCGTGCAGCCCATGACCGATACGAAGAGGCGACGGCCGTTCTTCGTGGCAGAACCAACTATGGTCTGTCCAGCATCGTCCGTGTACCCGATCTTCACGCCATCCGCTCCCGGATACTGGCCGATCAACCGGTTCAGGTTCCAGAGGGAGTAGCTGCGCAGTTGACCCTGGGCAGCATAGCTACGCGCCCCGGCGATACGGGCGAAGGTGGGATTGCTCATGGCGTAGCGCGACAGTACGGCCATGTCCCGTGCGCTGGAGTAATGTCCCGTCGCGTCTAGCCCGTGCGGATTGGCGAAGTTGGTATTCTTGAGCCCGAGTTCTATTGCGCGACGATTCATGAGCATGACGAAAGCATCCACGCTGCCAGAAACGTGCTCCGCCACGGCCAGAGCGGCGTCGTTACCGGACGGCAGCATCATCCCGTAGAGCAAATCTTCGAGCCTGATCTCCTCGCCCGGTGTGAGCCCCATGATGCTGGACCCGGTGGTGCGAGCCAGCTCCGCACCATCAACGCTGACTTTGACCACGTCGCTCAATCGCCCGCGCTCGACGGCGATCAGAGTGGTCATGATCTTGGTCAGGCTCGCCGGAGCCAGGCGTACATCCCCTTGCCGATCTAGCAAAACCTGCCCGGTGCTACCATCCAGAACCACGGCGGATCGCCCGGTAATGCTAGGCGCGGCGGCCGCCTGCAGTCCCGCGGCCTCCGCACCGGGAAGGGCAAGCCGTGACGACAGGGGCGAATCGACAGAAGCAGACGGGTAGACCAGAATCCCCAGCACGACGGCCAGGCTCAAGAGTCCGACGAGGACAACAGACCGGGATCGCACTTTAGTGATCACGGCGAGGGATAAGCTCAGGAGGCAGCTTCTTGACACAGCCCCCCCAACACGCACCGCATGGATCCGGCTCCACACACGTCCAGCACTCCGGACAGCGCGTCTGGAGCGGATAGAGCACCTCGGTTCCACACTCTGGGCATCGAACTGGACGTGGTCTCTGGCGCCTGGCGTCTGGTGTGCGTTCCATGGGCGATTGTCTCCGGTCGTTCTGACGGTGCGACCAGTATAATACAACGCTCTGGCTCCCGCCAGTGAGCTACCGAATCAACCGGTCGGCGTGTCTCACTTGGGAGCCGCATCCCCACCACCAACAGTAGAAACCCATGAAGAATGAGCGTCTTTCATGGTATCTTAATCTCGACGGGATAGAATCCAAGTATACAGCTCGCGAAGTGAGAGTGGGGCAAGCGATGTCTGAACTGCTGTCCGCATGGTATACGCTATTGAGCTCCGCCAGCGCTGCGCTGTCGTTGCCATTCATGACAGCCGGGGACGCTATCAACATCCCGTTCTTCAGCGCGCTCCTGCTCGGACTGCTTGGCTCGTTCAGCCCATGCCAGCTTACCACCAACGCAAGCGCCCTGGCGCTCCTCTCGCGCGAGCTCGACAACTCACGCTGCACGCTACGCGCGGCCCTGGCATATCTGGCCGGAAAAGCGCTGGTCTATACACTCCTCGGCTCCCTGATCATCCTGGCCGGACTGCAATTGGCCTCCGGTTCCACGCCGGCCATGGCGTTATTCCGCAAGTTCCTCGGCCCCATGCTGATGCTCCTGGGACTCTGGCTGGTCCTGCGCAAGGCGCAGTTCGGGGTGGGGCAAGGATTGGTCTCTTGGCTGGAGCGCAGAATCCAACCGGACAGCACCTCAGGGGCCTTTGCTCTTGGGATTGCATTCGGTCTGGCTTTCTGTCCAACTCTCTTCGCCCTGTTCTTTGGCCTTCTCATCCCCCTAGCCATGGCATCCCGCGGCGGTCTCCTGTTTCCCGGCGTCTTCGCGGTGGGGACATCCATTCCCCTCCTCATCCTGATCGGCTTGCTGCTGGTCAGCGCCAAGGCAGCCCGCGGGTTCCTCCGTAGGATGCGAGCCATCGATCCTTTTCTGCGGGTCGCGGCGGCGGCCATCCTCATCCTGGCTGGTCTCAGCGACACCCTTACATACTGGCTGCTCTGAGCCCAACTCCCAGAGGGTGGTTGAAAAGCTTGGCCTGGGCTCGTCATTCCCGCTTCCGCGGGAATCCATGGCGCTGGTGTGTATCCCACGGTCTGTGGATCCCCGCTTTCGTGGGGATGACGGCGAAATCAGACCATTGGGTCGTCTTTCAGACCCCTCTAGTGTTCGACCACAGAGAAGACGCTACCTGTCATTCTGAGCGCCGCAGCGCGAAGAATCCGTATCCCCAGGGCGCGGATTCTTCGGCGCCTGCCCTGAGCAGAGCCGAAGGGTGCGCG
>SCTZ01000100.1 GCA_004297765.1 Chloroflexota bacterium
GCGCACCCTTCGGCTCGGCTCAGGGCAGGCGCCGAAGAATCCGCGCCCTGGGGATACGGATTCTTCGCGCTGCGGCGCTCAGAATGACAGGTAGCGTCTTCTCTGTGGTCGAACACTAGTCGATCAGGAATCACAGAGCTAGCGGCAGTGTGAAACAGAAGGTGCTTCCCTGTCCAAGCTCGCTTTCGGCCCAAACGCGTCCGCCGTGGGCTTCGACCAGGAGCCGCACGATGTACAACCCCAGACCAAGCCCTTCGGCCTTATGTGCACCCGCGCTCCTAAAGCCACGCTCGAACAGCCGCGATAAATCCTGCGGTGGAATTCCCGGTCCGTGATCGGCTACGGTCACCAGCGCATCCCCATCGTGCTCGTCCACATGCACCGTCACCGGAGTTCCCGGCGTGCCGTACTTCAGGGCGTTGGAGAGCAGATTCCCGATGACGCGCTCCAGCCGGTTTGGGTCGGCGTAGGCTACCACCGGCGCCGCAGCTTCCACCCTAATCTGACTAACATCTAGGGCAAACGATAGACGACCGATCACCTCACCCACGAACCATACCACATCCAGTGGCTGCCGGTCAAGCTGCAGTTTCCCCGCCTCGAGCCGAGCGCTATCGACCAGATCCCGGATCATGGTCTCCAGGCGCCTGGTCGCGACTTCCACGGCCTCGATGCTCGCCTTCGCCCGCGCCATGTCGCCACGCTCCAGATTGCGACACGCAAACTGCGCTTGCCCGCGTGCCACGGTGATGGGCTGCCGCACGTCGTGGGCGATCAGGTGGATCATCTCCTCCATCCGCCGACGATCCTCTTCCAATTGTAAGGCCAGGCGCTGAGCCTCCTGCCGTGTCTCACGCTCGCGTTCGGTCGTCTGCTGCGCCTCCAGCGTCGAGATGACTAGTTGCTGATTCATGCCACGCATAGTTTCGAGTAGGCGCATGTTGTTGATGGCTAGCTCGATCCGAGTCACGACGGAACGGACCGCGTCCAGGTCTTTCTCGCAAAACGGCTCACTCTGCTGGTCTCTGAGCAGAGTGAGCACGCCGAAAGTTGTCTCCTGGGTCCGGAGCGGCACCGCTACCAATGAACCCAGCTCCAGCTCGGCAACCGTCCCCCTGTAGCGCGCATCGACGTCCGCGACGCGCAGGTCGCGTAGCAACTCGCCTCGGTCACACGCAGCGCCAGGTCCCACAATGGTCTCATGGAGAGGCACAGGCCTATCCGTCAGAGCACCTCGCAGGGCGTCCTGCTTGAACGCGTCGCGATGCCGCACCACGGTCGCTCCCAGCAACGTATCACGGGACAGATAGATCGCGCATCCATCCGCTACTGTGGCCATTGCGCAATCGGCCAACCGCTCTAGCATCGTATCGACGTCCACGGCCTCGACCAGGGCCCGGCTGGACTCGCTGATAAGACGCTCGCGGTTGAGTGCCCTCTGCAACTCCTGCCGAGCGAGAACGCGCCCGGTCACGTCCCACATTGTGGTCACAAGCGACTCCACTACGCCGCTCGGACTACGTACGGGCGCGATATGCACGTCCCAGAACGACATCTGCTCGTCGCAGTAATACGGGACCTCCGACACCTCCAGCGTCTCGCCGCCAGCCGCCTGCCGATACAGATCCAACACGCGCGCTACGTCTGCCCCCGGAATATATTCCTCCAGACGCAATCCGACCACGCCCTGTTGACGGTATGGTTCCTCCAACAGTGACTGGTACAGATAATTGTGCAAGATCACACGGAGCTCCCGCACGTCCATCAAACACAGCCCCGCGGGCAGGGCATCCATCATGGACGCTTGCGTCTGGCATGGGACTGACGTCTCCATGAGCTCGATCTCCTTCCCCTCGTGTCGATTGACTCGTCGCCGGGATGCGTCACTGTTCCGCGACGGCTGTGTGGACGTGGGACTGCTGTCAACGGATTTCGGGATCGGGATGAGGATTTCGACCGTGCGGATGCCCAATCTGCCTAATCCTTTCATCTGCGTAATCTGCAGTTCAGACATTCCCGACCATGACCACTAAGTACGTCGTTCCTCAAGTACAGCGAGCGGGAGGCGATATTCCCTCTCCCTTGCGCACAAGGGAGAGGGTCAGGGTGAGGGTTCAGCCCCTGACGCCGATGGGTCGCCGTCCCGGACCAATGAAGACCCGGGGGACCCTCGCCCTCTCCGTTTGCGAAGGGAGAGGGGATGGCACGCCAGCTATCCCGATGTCATCGAGACCATATCGCGTCTACTCGTGGTCCTTCCGCTGAAGAAAGTCCCACAAAGGTAACCTCACTTGAGGAACGACGCACTAAGTACACCGGAACAAGTACTACAACCTTACTTCTGGCTTGCCGCTTTGCCCTCTTCCCTGTCATTCCGAGGCGCGCACGCCGAGGAATCCGTGCCCATCGCCATTCGTGCGGCAAAGGGTCCGGATTCTTCGCGCTGCGGCGCTCAGAATGACAGGAAGTGACGTTGTAGTACTTGCCTGTCATTCTTCTCACATTCTTCCTGAGACAAGCAGGACCATGAAGTGGGACCGGGCGTCTTGCCGCTGCCATCCGTTCAATCCGATCCCAAATCCGTCCACAGCAGTCCCAGGTCCCCCTCGCTGCTCCCTCGTTGGCGAACGCAACCAACTTGGAGTTACAATTAGTAGACGCGAGTCGCTTACTATTATAAGTCACATCCCTGCCGCGTCGCTAAACCCAGCCATTTGCCGCCGGCCCGGCGTGGAAGTACAATGCGCTGGCGAACTGGAGAATACTGCATTGTCAGCTAGCTTTGACAGATAGTGGATGAGACAATTGGTAGGATTGAAACATGGCCGGTGAGCTTCCGTCTGGAGTTCCCATCGACGATGGGAACGGACCTCCGCTCGAGCTTCTGATTGGGCGTGTTCGGCAACAGCTTCCCGACCAACCTGAGCCCATGCAGATTGTTGACGCCTACCAGCTCGAGTTGGATAGATTGGTGGACCGAATGGCGCTCTTGTTCGGTCCCCTGGGGGTGCGGGCCGTGATCGGCCGCGCGATGCAGATCGCCGTGCGAAAGTCCCCGCGACTCCAGGGCATCCAGCTTCTGTCAGAGCGTTTGGATCTAGGCCCCGTCCGGGAGCAAGCAACGCAGCTCGAAGCGGACAGTATGGAACACTTGATGACTGATTTCGCCGACGCTGTGCTGAACGTCCTGTGCACGTTGATCGGTCCGGACCTGGTTGCTCCATTGCTGGAAACGGTCTTTCTGCAGACCCAGGATTCGAAACGGGAGGATTAGGTGGCAAGACAAGCAAAACCCGTGCCCATCGAGCTTCTGGAAACCGGCGTGCCGAGCCTGGACGCCGTGCTAGGAGGTGGGTTGCCCACATACTCCCTTTCTATCATCGCGGGGCCGGCCGGCAGCGGCAAGACCACTCTGGCCCAGCAGATCATGTTCCACCAGGCTACATCAAAGCGCCCTGCCATCTACCTGTCCGCGTTGGGCGAGCCGCTGGTGAAGCTACTGCGCTATCAGCAGCAATTCAGCTTCTTCGACGCTCGCAAGGTCGGCAAGGCCATCCACTTCATCGATCTAGCCGAGGCGGCCAAGGCCGATGGGTTGGAAGGTGTGCTGGCGGGCGTTCGCAAATACCTGGAGCAGTTCTCCCCGGCCCTGGTGGTCTTCGACTCGATTCGGGCGGTTCAGGACGTCGCTCGCGAGACGTCGGGCTACTCGCGCCGCGTCTTCATCCACGATCTGGCGCTTACCCTGGCCGCGTGGCAGACAACGGCACTGCTCGTGGGTGAGTACGTTGAGGAGGAGCTGAATGTCGGCCCGGAGATGACCATCGCCGACAACCTCCTGCTTCTCGGTCAGGAAGTCCATCAAAACGCTACCATTCGCAAGCTGCGGGTGGTCAAGATGCGCGGTCTGGCGCCTCAGTCCGGACGGCATTCCTTCCGTATCTCGGAGCAAGGCATCCATATCTACCCGCGCCTGGCGGCTCTGCCACCACCGCGGCAGGCCTTCCCGTTGGACCGGGCCAAGTTCGGGGTGCCAGGTCTGGATGAAATGATGCGCGGCGGACTCCCGCGCGGCGAGACCTGCATCGTGGCCGGCAGCTCCGGGACCGGCAAGACGCTCCTCGGGCTCCACTTCATCGTCGAGGGTGCACGGGTCGGCTCGCCCAGCGTGATGGTGACCTTCGAGGAGGACCCGCGCGAGCACATCCGAAAGGCCGCCTCCTTCGGCTGGGATCTGGAGAAGCTCGAGCGCGACAAGCTGCTGAAGATGATCTACCTGCGGCCGGTGGACCTCTCTATCGATGAGGTGCTGGGCGAGATCGCCTCCGCCGTGGCCGAGATCGGCGCCTGCCGCGTAGTCATCAACAGCGTCTCCGGGCTGGAGATCGCCCTGCCGGGCAGCGAGAAATCGGATTTCCGGGAGGGACTCTACCGCATGGTAGCCAGCCTCACCGCACAGGGCGCCAACGTGCTGCTGACGGTCGAGGTTCCCGAGCTGATGGGAGACGTGCATATCTCAGAGCACGGCATCTCGTTCATTGCCGACGACATCATCCTGCTGCGCTACGTGGAGATCGCCTCCGCACTGCGCAAGGTGCTCATGGTGATCAAGATGCGCACCTCCGACCACGACAAGGAGATGCGCGAGTATCACATCACGCCAAATGGTGTGGCGGTCCAGCAGCCTTTCACCGATTACAGCGGCGTGCTGAGCGGGATCCCAACCCTCAGGGCCGTGCTAGGTCCGCAGCCGTTCACCGCCGGGCTGACCGAGCGCGAGGAATCGCTCATGCACATCTTGCTATCCATGCGGCAGGCCTCCCCTCAGGATTTGGCGCAGGCCCTGAGCATGAACAGCGACGAAGTTGCCTCGACCCTGGAGAAGCTGACCGAAACGGGTTACGTCGTCAAGTCGATGCGTGCCGGCAAGCCCGTCTACCGTGTGGGTCTGGTAACCCCCGGACTGCGCCCACCGGATACAAGGAGGTAGCCCTTGCCCGATCGATCGAAAGAGGTCGTGGACACGTTCCGGAGAGTGACCAACATCATCTGGCAGCGTCTCTCTCCGACCTTCGGCATCCGCACTATTAACGCCATCGCCAAGAACGTCATCGTTCGGCAGACCGAAAACCACCCGCCACTCTCCTACCTCAAGGTCGGTCCGGACGGTCTGCTATGGGACGACGTCTATGCGCATCTGGGCGAGATCAGCGACGAGCAGACGCAGGCCATGCTGGAGACCTTTCTGGATGAGTTTTTCGAGGCCGTGGCTAACCTGATCGGCAAACTGGTCGTGGGCAAGCTGTTCCGCGAGGCGGAGGAACTGGCTCGCGCGGGAGAAGAAGAATGAGCAAATGGACCGATCGCGGTCTGAAGCGCTTTCCCACCGGCATACCCAGCCTGGACCGCATCCTGGGCGGTGGGGTTCCCCTCTATGCCACTATCATCATTGCCGGGCGACCCGGCACCGGCAAGACCATTCTCTCGCAGCAGATGCTCTTTGCCAACGCCGAGCGGGGACGCAAAGGGCTCTATCTGACGACCCTCTCCGAGTCGCCCATCAAGTCGGCGCGCTACCAATCGGAGTTTGCCTTCTTCGATCCGGCCAAGTTCGGCGAGTCGGTCGTCTACGTCGACATCGGCGAGACGTTGCGCCGTGAGGGTGTGCTGAGGACGGTCGACGTCGTGGCCGATCTTCTGCGGCAGACCCAGCCGAGCGTAGTCGTCATCGACTCTTTCAAGGTCATCCACGATCTGGCTTCTTCGCCCAAGGACGTGCGCACCTTCGTCTACGACCTGGCCATCGAGCTATCCGCGGTGCAGTGCACCTCATTTCTGGTTGGGGAGTACGACCTGCCCGATATCCCCGTGCTGCCGGAGTTCGCGGTGGGCGATGGCATCATCTGGCTTGCGCTGGAGTCGGGTGAAGCGAAGGCGCAGCGCAGCCTGCGCGTCCTCAAGATGCGCGGCGTCAATCACCCGGCGACCCCTTTCAGCTTCAACATCGACGCCAGCGGAATCGATCTCTATGCCGTCCCGGCCGTCATGCCAGCGTCGAAATCCGCTGGGCAGGGCGAACAACTGGTCAGGACCGGCATCCCAGGCCTGGACGAGCTGCTGCGGGGCGGCACCCCGGTGGGAAGCCCGCTGCTCGTGAGCGGCGAGGCCGGGGTCGGCAAATCCACGCTCTGCACTCAGTTCATCTACAACGGCGCGAAACTATTCGATGAAACGGGGCTCTATTTCAGCTTCGAGGAGCCTCCGGAGCGGATCATGGCCAACGCGCGCGCTTTCGGCTGGGACTTAGCGCCACTGATCGAGCGGGGCAAAGTGCGCTTCTACCATACTCCGCTGCCACTGGTCAACGCCGATCGGGAGCTGATGCGGATCCAGGCCGCCCTGGCCGAGACCGGCGCCAGACGAGCTGTTATCGACTCGCTCACCATGCTCATGCACGGCATCAAGGAGCCGGACATTATCCGCCGGCACGTCTATCAGCTCACAACCTTGCTGAGCAACGCCGGCTGCACCGGCTTCATCGTCACCGATCCTCCGGCCGGCTCGGGACGGATCAGCTCCTTTGGCGTGGAGGAATCGATAGCCGACGGGATCATTCTCCTACGCACCGTCAAAGAGAAACGGGCACGGACCCGCCTCATCGAGATATATAAGTTGCGCGGCGTGAACCACGCCTCCGGCGACCACACCATGACCATCACCAGCGAAGGCGTGCACGTGTACCCGCGTGCCGAGGAGGTGCTGCGATGACGACCAGAGCGCTCGCCCCGGGGCAGGAAAGAGCGGCCTGGGGGCCCACCGGTCGTGGCTACTTCGGCGTGGAGGGGCTTGACGATCTTCTGCCGGTGGGGCTGAGTTACGACACTCAGATCATGGTGCTGGGCGACACGGGCGTGGGCAAGACGGTCCTCGCCGCACAATTCATGTACGAGGGTCTGCTCGTCGGCGATACCTGCGTCTTCATCGCCTGCGACGAGCCTCCCGAGCTGATGCGGCGCAATATAGCCAACTTTCGCCTGGGCACGGCGGTCTACGAGCAGCTCGATCGGTTAGTATTCGTAGACGCCTATGCTCGAGAGCGCTCGACCGAGCGCTACCGCATTCCCAACCCGGACAACTTCGACGAGTTCTTCGCCTATGAGCGCGATATTCTGGACAAGTTGGGCGATCGGCCGCTACGTCTAGTGGTCGATTCCATCTCGACCATGATGGGTACGGCCGACCCGACGGCCATCCTCGAGTTCAATCGCAGTCGTCTGCGCTACTTGCGCGCCAAGCACGTGCTAACCATGGACAACTACGTCACCGGACTGCTGGAGGAAAGGACTATCGCCGGGCTTTCCCATGCCTACCCGCTCATCGTGAAGATGGGCTACCGCCAGGTAGACGGTGACGCGATGAGGTACGTGCAGCTCGGAAAGCTCCGCAGCGGCCAGTTCACCGCCAAACAACTGTCCTTCACCATCGACCCGCGCACCGGCATCGTCGTGCAGCGGCAGAGTTGAGGAGAAACCAGTGGACGAGAACGAAGAGTCACGCGCCGGTGCCTACTCTCTGAAGCAGATTCTAACCACCGAAAAGGGCATCCTGCACCTAGGTCCCACGCGGGCCGTGGTGATGACAGAGTCGGCCTTCGTCTTCCTGCTGCGGGTGCTGCACGAGAACGCTCCGCACATTTTGAAATACGCCCTCTACGACATGGGCTATCGTGCGGGTAATCAAATGGCATCCGCTCGCCCGTCCCAGTCGGAAACACCCGAAGAATCGTTCCATCTCCTCGTTGAGACCTACAAGCAAGCTGGCTACGGCAATCTGGAGGTTCTGGAATACGACCTGTCCGTTCCTCGCGCCCGCCTGCGCGGCACCCATCTGCTCGAATCGTCCGCGGCCTGCGAAGCGGATATCTACCGTTCTCCCCGTGCGGTGGATCACTACACCCGTGGCATGCTTGCCGGACTAATGTCAAACACGCTTGGTCATCAGGTAGTCTGTGAAGAGATCGCCTGCGAATTCCGCGGCGACCCCGCCTGCGAGTTCGTCATTCTACCCTTCGGTGGGGAGGAGTAGTACTACAACCGTACTTTGTCATTCTGAGCGCCGCAGCGCGAAGAATCCGTACCTCAGGGGGCGAGGGGGCGCGGATTCTTCGGCGCCTGCCCTGAGCCGAGCCGAAGGGTGCGCGCCTCAGAATGACTAACAGAGGCGGTGCTCAAGATGAGAAGTTCGATGAACTACGGTTGTAGTACTAGTGTTCGACCACACTGGTTTTGTCATTCTGAGGCGCGCACGCCGAAGAATCCGCACCCTGGGGATACGGATTCTTCGCGCTGCGGCGCTCAGAATGACAGGTAGCGTCTTCTCTGTGGTCGAACACTAGGGGGTTCCTCATTACTACAGCGGCATGCTAAATGAAACAATACTATGTGTACATTCTTAGCAGCGCCTCACGAACCCTGTACGTTGGAGTAACCAACAACCTGGAACGACGCATTTCAGCGCATAAGCTAGGCTTTGGGTCAGGCTTCACCAGCATGTATGGCGTCGGGCGCCTAGTGTACTTCGAATCGACCACCGACGTCCGCGTCGCCATCGAACGCGAAAAGCAGATAAAAGGCTGGCGGAGAAGCAAGAAGATCGCCCTGATCGAGACGATGAACCCGACGTGGGCAGATCTAAGCGCCGACTGGTGAGAGTGAAAAGCTAAGCACCTAGCCAAAAGTCGGCGGGTCCAGGGCGCAGCGCCTGGCGGGGTCTGGCGTGTCCCCAGAACGTGCCTTTCTTTTGGATATGTGCTTAGTTCCCTTTCAGGCTGCGGGGTTCGCCACGTACGCCACGACGCCATCGCGGCTGCCGACGCGGGTCATCCAGCGTTCGATATGTAGCTCCCACGCTCATCTGTCATTCTGAGGAGCGAGGCACTAGTAGAGCGTCCGTCTGTTAGACTAGCGCTTGTGAGGGAACAACGGTCCGTTGCCGATCGGCACAGCGACGAAGAATCCGCGCCCCTGTACTTCGGAGGGCCAAGAGACGCGGATTCTTCGTCGCTGCCTGGGAGCGCCAAGTACCCTGGTTCCAGACCATACGCCAGTCAGGCCATAACGGTCGTTCGTATGCACTGCTCCTCAGAATGACAGCCGACCATAGGAGCCATAAGAAGAGCGCTATGATAGCTCCTACGCCTTGTTGTGCTCTTTCATGCCAACGAAATGGCCAGATTATCGGCGGTACCAGCACGGCTACTGGCGTGAGACCATCCAGCGCTCGATATATAGCTCCCACGCTCATCTGTCATTCTGAGGAGCGAGGCAATAGTAGAGCGTCCGTCTGTTAGACTGGCGCTTGTGAGGGAACGACGGTCTGTTGCCGATCGGCACAGCGACGAAGAATCCGCGCCCCTGCACTTCGGAGGGCCAAGAGACGCGGATTCTTCGTCGCTGCCTGGGACCGCCAAGTACCCTGGCCCCAGACCATGCGCCAGGCAGGCCATAACGGTCGTTCATGTGCCCCGCTCCTCAGAATGACACTCAGGCGTGGGGGCTATATCACGGATGCTATCGTAGTCGCCACGTCACGTTTGCCGCGTGCAGTGTACCGGAGATGCCATGACAAGCCCATCGAGGACGACCATCAGAATCATCGCCTGTGGCTCCCCCCTCATGGGCGACGACGCCATCGGCCTGTTAGCTGCTCGCGCCCTTAAGCGCCATCTGGAGGGCTCCGGCGTGGAGATCGTCGAGGCCGGTACCCCCGGTCTGTCGCTTCTGAATATCCTGGAGGACACGGACGCCGCCATAATCCTCGATGCCATCTGCTCCGGTAGCTCCCCTGGCACGCTGCATTGTTTTTCGGCCGACAACCTGCCCGCAAGAGAGCTCTTTCCCCTTTCCCTGCATCAATTCAACATCGTAGATGCCCTCACCCTGGGCCGCCTGACCAGCCCGGAAAAGCTTCCTGCCCGCATCATTGTCCTGGGCATCGAGATTGAGGACCTACGACCGGCTCTATCCGTCTCTCCTGCCGTCTCCGCGGCCCTGCCCAATCTCGTCCAGCGAGTCCTGGAAGTGCTGCGCGAACTCGGCGTCAACCTGCCTGAGCATTGAAAACCCGCCCCAAAGCTGCTACGATCCAGCCATGACGGCCCGAACAGCGATCAGGCTTACGCTACTGCGGCTTTTCGCGCGCCTATACAGGGGACCACACCGGCCGCCGATGGGATCGCCTCGGCGCGTACTGCTCCTCCGGCCCGACCACATCGGCGACTTGCTCTTCTGCACGCCCGCGTTGCGGCTGTTCCGTCAGTCCTGGTCGGAGACGCACCTGACGCTAGCCGTGGGTCCCTGGGCCCGAGCTGTGCTCCAGAACAACCCCTGTCTCGACGAGATCCTCACACTGGACTTCCCGGGCTTCAGTCGCCGGCCGAAAGGCTCGCTGCTGGCTCCCTACGCGCTCCTCCGGCGAGAGGCCCGCAGGATCAGACAGCTCCAGTTCGATCTGGTCGTCACCTTGCGCTTCGACTTCTGGTGGGGTGCGCTGCTCGCCTACATGGCCGGCGTCCCCTGGCGGCTCGGCTACGACGTTCCGGAAGTACGGCCCTTCCTGACCGCCAGCCTGGATTATCAGCCGGGTCTCCACGAGGTGGAGCAGAACCTGCGCCTGGCCCGCTTCGCTCTTGGCAGCACGCCCTCATCGGAGCCCATCGGCCTCGAGTTCTATCCCACCGACGAGGACACCCGTTCAGCCTCCGCCTGGCTTAGTGCCTCGTTCCGCAAGTGCAGTATCCAATCGGACAAGACCGCCGCGGTTTCGGAAACCGCGGCGGTCTCGGGTATCGATCCAGTAGCGGGATCCCCCATCATCTGCCTTCACCCCGGCGCCGGCTGGCCCGTCAAGCACTGGCGGCCCGAGGGTTTCGCCCTGGTGGCGGACGCTCTGGCCCGGGCGCACGGCGCCCGCATCGTCATCATCGGCGGGCCGGGCGAGGAGCAGTTGGTGGACGCGGTTGCGCACGCGATGCGCGGTAGCTCGATCCAGGCCACAGGTCTCAGCCTTGGGCAGGTGGCCGCCATCCTCGCCCGCTCGATTCTGGCCGTCGGGACAGACAGCGGCATCATGCACCTGGCCACAGCCGTGGGAACCCCAACCGTCCATCTCTACGGTCCGGTCGATCAGCGCCTGTTCGGCCCCTGGGGCGAGCCTCAGCTCCATAGGGTGGTAACGGCCGGTCTGGATTGCGCTCCGTGCAACCGCCTTGACTTTCCTATCGCGGAGCTAGACAGCCACCGCTGTGTCCGAGACATCCAGCCGACCAGCGTTCTGCGAGCGGCCGAAGAAGTGCTGCGACAGACCGTGAGGGAGGGACGATAGTGCGTCGTTTCTCAAGTACGGCGAACTGGCGAGGCTGTTCCCTCTCCCTTGCGCACAAGGGAGAGGGTCAGGGTGAGGGTTCAGCCCCTGATGCCGATAGATCGCCATCCCGGACCAATGGAGGCCCGGTGGACCCTCACCCTCGCCCTCTCCCTTTGCGAAGGGAGAGGGAATGGTGCGTTAGCTCTCCGGATGTCATCAAGACCAAAGCGTATACACTCTTGATTCTTTCTCCGAAGAACGTGCCACAAAGGACACCTCACTCGTGGAACGACGCAGTCGGTGTTCGACCACACAGATTCACATGGCGGACTACTTATGCAACTCACTAGCCTGAAACGACTGCTCAGGAACCTGACCACGTCCACCATCGGCGGAGCCTTCGCGGGGGCGGGCTTTGTGAGCCGGCTGCTCGGCGACCGTCCCGGCGCGCTGGATTCCACGCGCGTCCGCAAGATCCTCGTCATCCGCCTGGATCTCCTGGGAGATCTGGCGCTTTCGATGCCGGCCGTACAGGCTATCCGCCGGCGCTACCCGACCGGTCAGCTCGACATGCTGGTGCTACCGTACACTGCCCCTCTGCTTTCGGGCTACGACCTGGTCGACCACGTCAGAACCTTCGACGTCAACGCCCTGCGTCCTTCCGGCGACATGTTCAATCGGACATGCTACCGTGAGCTCTTGCGCCTGGTCCGCGATCTGCGGGACGAGCGGTACGATCTGGCCGTGTCGCTCTACGGCTGCTGGGGTAGTGCGCTAGCCTTCGCGAGCGGCGCCCGCTGGCGCGTCGGCTACGCCGGAGAGAGCTTTCGCTTCATGCATAACCTGCCAGTGCCCGGTCAGCGCTATCGCGTGCACCGGCACGAGCTGGAGTACTGCCTGGACCTGGCCCGCGCTGCCGGCGCGACCGACTTGACTACTGACGCACGACCGATCCTCTCGTCCGAATCCGTGACGATAGCGAGACACCTGCTGGGTAAGAACCCAACGCCGGACCGTCCACTCGTGGCGATCCACGTCGGCGCCCTGAACGGCGGCGCGAAGCGCTGGACCGCGTCGGGGTGGGCCGCGGTGGCCGGGCGCCTGATGCGGGAGCACGGCGTGCAGGTCGTCTTCGTGGGCGCCGAGCGCGAGCGCCAGCTCATTGACGACGTCCTCCAACAAATGTCCGAGCAACCCCTGGTTCTGGCTGGACAGACCCCTATCCCCGTTCTACTGGCGGTCATGGATCAGTGCACCATCCTGCTCAGCGGCGATTCGGGGCCTCTCCACCTGGCCATGGCGCTCGGCGTACCCACCGTGGCCGTCCATGGTCCGACGGACCCGGCCCTCTCCGGTCCCTACGGACCACACGCGCGCATCGTGCGGCGCGCCTTGCCCTGTAGCCCATGCTACGACCTCCGTAATACCGCCGAATGCTGGAGGGGCGATCACGCCTGCATGACGAGCATCACCCCGGAAGAGGTCTACCGCGCCGCCGTCGAGCAGATCGAGACAGCTCCACGTCGTCCTCCGCTCGACCTAACGACCACATCCGAAGGGAGCCCCACATGAAGATCGCCTTCGCCCATGACTATCTATACGAGTACGGTGGGGCCGAGCGTGTGCTGGAGGTCCTGCACGAGGTCTGGCCGGAGGCACCCGTCTACACCTCCATCTTCGATCCGGACGCGATCTCCGCGCCCATCCGTGAGATGGACGTTCACACGACCTTCCTCCAGCGTCTGCCGCGAGCGACGCGCCTGGCTAAGCATTACTTCTTCCTCTATCCGCTCGCTTTCGAGCAGTTGGACCTGCGCCAGTACGACGTCGTGCTCTCCATCTCCAGCTACATGTCCAAGGCCGTCCTGACGACGGAGCGGGCCCGCCACATCTGCTACTGTCTCACACCGCCGCGGTTTCTGTGGGGTTATGAGACCTATCTGCACCGCTCCAGCTTCAACCCGCTGGCCCGTATCGCCCTGCCCTTCCTCACCTCCGGCGTCCGCCTCTGGGACAAGATCGCGGCCGATCGTGTCGATCAGTTCGTCTCCATCTCGAGGACCGTGCAGGCACGCGTGGCCAAAGCCTACCGACGGCCCAGCGAGGTGATCTATCCGCCGGTGGACACGGCGGCCTTTCGGCAATCGTCACACTCGCCCGGGCAATACTTCCTGGTCGTATCGCGCCTCGGCGGCTACAAGCGCGTGGATCTGGCCGTGACGGCCTTTACGGAACTCGGTCTACCCCTTAAAATAGTAGGCACCGGTGGCGAGCTGGCACGCCTGCGCGGTATGGCCGGACCGACGGTGGAGTTTCTGGAGCGAGTCCCAGACGCCGAGCTCACCAGGTTGTACCAGGGTTGCCGCGCGCTGATCTTCCCCGGCGAGGAAGACTTCGGGCTCGTCCTGCTCGAGGCGCAGGCCGCGGGCCGCCCGGTCATCGCATACGCGGCTGGAGGAGCGCTGGAGACAGTGATCCCGGGACAGACTGGAGAGCTGTTCGCCTCCCAAACGGCCGAAGCGTTGATCGAGCAGCTTCGCCATTTCGACGATGCGAGCTACAGTCCCGCTGCCTGCGAGACCAACGCCGCTCGCTTCGACAAAGAAGTCTTCAAGCAGCGCATGCGCGAGATCGTGCATCTCGCTCACAACGGGAGATACTAGATGCGATTCGTCTCAGCCTTCGTCCTCGGGTTACTGGGCATACTGGCCAGCACCCTGATCGTCATGGGCGTCGGTCAGCTCCGCGGAGACATCGCTAGCTTCGACACCACCTTGTTCAAGATCCTGCTACCCATCCTGGTGATCGTCTTCGGCGGCATGGGCTACCTGGCCGCCGAAGAATAACGATTCGTCCCTTTCCCACCATCACGCCGTTTCTCCTATTGGGACGCTCTGCAGGGCTTACGCGTTCTCCGCGCGCCTCGTATCACGGCCAGCCCACCCGGGGCTGAAGCCGCCGGGCTAATCCAACGAAGCCCCCTCGAAGGGGGCTGGGTGCCGTGCTCAG
>SCTZ01000101.1 GCA_004297765.1 Chloroflexota bacterium
TCTGAGGCGCGCACGCCGAAGAATCCGCGCCCTGGGGATACGGATTCTTCGCGCTGCGGCGCTCAGAATGACAGGTAGCGTCTTCTCTGTGGTCGAACACTAGACTAGTCGCGCGGGCCGGCCTGGTAACTTCCCTATGCTCTGCCATCTTGCCGTCCCTCGGCGACAGGCGCCTCGTCGCGAGGTGCGGCCACTGTGCTCTCGCGATGTTGAGCGCAGCAGTGGCAGTTGCAAGGGGTAAAGCATGGGCTTAGGATAAACCCTAGGCGCGGCTTTGTCAAGCCTCTAGGTCGGGCTAAGGTCGCCCTAAGCCCCATGGCCCCCGGGCGCGAGGACGCTATCGAATCAGCCGGGACTCGCACATTGACGTGCCAGGCGTCGTGGACTATGATGGATTGTGGATAGGAGTTGCTCAGCGACTGTTTTCTGCATCCAATCGGAGCGCCTGATAGGCGCGCCGAAGCCCAAGGGTCAGGAAAGACAACTCCTCGAGCCATCGGCGCAGACTCCACGGCGTGGCGTTGTGTCCATGTCTGTGAGGTGGTGCGGTTCGCGGGATGGCGGTGAAGCGGTTTGGGGGGAGTGCTCGTGACCGCGCTGTTGATTTCCACCTTGGCCTTGCTACTACTGTGGCCGACGATTTCGTTCGCGCAGTCGATGCGACCGCATGGCTCGTCGTCCTACGATATCGTATCGAATCTTTCTGCAGTTCCGGCACCCCGTAGCTCGTTCGGTCTCCATGACACACCCATAATAGGCGGAAGCAGCGATCTGGATCGAGCCTTTCGCGACTGGGAGGATTTGAATGTCTCCTGGATCACGGTCCTGGATGCCCGTGAGGAGCTTCTCCGCCGTGCCAATCAGGCCGGAATTACCGTGATCAATCGGGTCTACTCGCGCTCGATCTTCGAGCCGGGCGATCTGCGTGGCGATACACGGCGCATGGTGCGTTATGGGATGCGCTACGTCATTCCGTATAACGAGCCGAATCTGATCGGCGAGAACGCGGGTAGAACACCGGACCCAATCGACTTCGCGCAGCGCTGGATAGCGGCGGCGGAGGTTATCCACGCCGAGGGCGGATATCCTGTGCTAACCCCGCTGGCTCCCGAGGGGGACCATCCGGATGTGGATTACTTTCAGAAGTACCTGGGCGCAGTGGTCGCAGCAAAGGGCGCGCAGTGGCTGCTGGATTACCACGTGGCGGTTGGCGTCCACAGCTACATTCTGCGTCCCACCGATAGCTATCTTGGGCGCTTCCAGACGTACGATTCGATTGTGCGCCAAGTGGTTGGTCAGTCTTTGCCCATGCTAGGTACTGAGGGCGGAGTAGTAATGGGAAAGGAGCATCCATCCAACACTGCGGATGTCGCTCTTGCCAAGACACTGGAGATCGTCAAGCAGGTTCAGCAGCCGGACTGGCCGCGTCATATCCTGGCGGCCACTGTCTGGCTATACAGCAACAAGGCCCAGGGTGGGCATGACGATCAGTTCGAGCAATACGCATGGCTGGGCCAGCGCGGCCCTCAACCAGTTTTTCAGGAGGTCATGCTCCGCTTCGGTCCACGCTTGGACCCGGACCCTTCTACTGGGCTGCTGATCGATATGACGCCTTGAGGGGCGTCTATTACCGTTATCCCCGCCTGCTTAAGCGCTGACTCCAACACGTATGGCTTGGCACTATGATGCTGGCGCATGATCCGAGGGCCGATCGGATCAAGGCGCTGCCGCAGGTGAGCGTGGTGTTTGTTGACGAGCGGAATCGCGAACACATCGAAGAAAAGATCCGAGCGTGGCTGCGGCGTCTTCTTGCGGTTGGCTGAGCGTGGCGGGTCCAAGGATTGACATACCGCTGTAGAGCGAAGTATCCTGGGAGCGCGGACGTCTCGTCCGCGCGAGCGCTCGCGCG
>SCTZ01000102.1 GCA_004297765.1 Chloroflexota bacterium
CCCAAGATCAACGTCGTCGTGGCGTCCACAAACATTCCAGCGCGAACCAGGATCACCTCTGACATGGTGAAACTGTCCCCTTATCCCACGGGCGTGGCTCCCGCCGCCGCCCTCACCCGCATCGACCAGGCCGTGAATCTGGCTACCGTGACCGACGTCTACGCGGGACAGCCGATCGTGGCGTCGCAGGTGGTCACTACGACCAAGGAAACAAGTATTGCCTCGGCGGCGTTGGAGAAGGGCAAAGTGCTGGTGGCGGTGGCCTTCGGTGGCGCCAACCATATCCTGTCTACCGGCGCGATTCAGACAGGGGATTCTGTAGATGTGGTCTTGCAGCTGGATAGCGCCAGCGGACCAGCCGTGGTGGTGACGTATCAGAACCTGAAGGTCTACGGAATGGGAACCGTGGCCCCGACCAAGTCCGGCTCGAACTCCATAGCAGTTGGAGAAGGACCGAAGTTGGCTCTGATCTTCGCGGTTACTCCGCAGGAGGCCGCGGAGCTCAAGTTCCTGGAGAGTCTCAATCCGGACCTGTTTCTGCGGTCCGTGGCCGACCGCGACGGTGCGCCTTACTCCACCCAGAAGGTGGACATGACGTACATCTTGAACAAGTACAGGCTCGATGCCTCGATCATGCCTCCCAGACGGTAGCATGACTATCTTCCTAGTGAAAAATGGTGCACGTGCGCGTATCGTATGTTAAGGAAAGGTGAGCCCCGGACGAACGACGCGTGATCAGGGCAGACCCTGGTCCGTGCTAGCCCCGATCTGGACCAATGGGGCGCTAGCGGTGACGATTTTGAACACAAAGATCCGCGTACTAATCACGGATGATGATGCCGATGCCCAGGATGACTTGCGAAAGATGCTCCTGCGCGAGCCGGACATCGAGATAGTCGGCATCGCGGACACTGGTCGGAGCGCCGTCAAGATGACGAGCGAGCTCTCTCCGGATGTCGTACTCATGGACGCCAAGCTACCGGATATGGGTGGGCTTGATGTGACCGAGACCCTGCTGTCCCAGCACAGAGGCATCGCGGTCATTATTCTCGCCGTCGAAGGCGAGCCCAGCCAGTTGCGCCAGGCCATGCTGGCAGGGGCCGCGGACTATCTCACGCGGCCGATCAGCACTGAGGAGTTGGTCAGCAGCATCCGGGCTGTCTTCAAGCGCGAAAGCCAGCGGCGCCAACTGGCGCCGCGGCCGGAGCTGCATCCTCCCGCGACGGTAGCCAGCGACAAAGGGACACTCATCGCCGTCTTCAGCCCAAAAGGTGGCACAGGCAAAACGACCATCGCCGTGAATCTGGCCACCGCGATCGCCGCGGCTACACATCAGAAGGTGGCGCTCGTCGATGGCAGCCTTCTCTTTGGCGACGTGGGTGTGTTCATGAATCTGACAGGAACAAAGTCGATCATGGATTTGTTGCCGCGAGTAGGCGAGTTGGACAGGGATCTGTTACTAGACGTAATGATTGAGCATCAGTCCGGTGTGCGGGTCTTGCTCGCCCCGCCACGGCCAGAGTTGGCCGAGCTCGTCGGACCGGATAGCCTCAAAGTGGTTCTGACCAAGCTCCGATCATCGTTCGACTTCGTAGTTGTGGACACGCAGACGTCTTTCGACGAATGCACGCTCACGGTGCTGGACAACGCAGACCGCATCGTTCTGGTCGTCACGCTGGAGGTCACGGCGCTCAAGAACCTCAAGCTCTTCCTGGACATGGCGGAGTCGCTCGGCTATCCGGCGCGGAAGCTTATGCTAACCATCAATCGCGGAGACAGCACCGCCGGCATTGGCGTTAAGGAAGTCGAGGAGAAGATCCGCCTGAAGGTGGCCGCCATGCTCGCCAACGACTGGAAGACGACCACGGTGGCCACCAACCGTGGAGTGCCTCTGGTGATCTCTCATCCGGAGGCGAGGATTGCCAAGGACTTCATGGCTTTGGCCCAGACTGTCGCCTTGCCCGAAGGTGTAGAGGCGAAGACGTCGCCGACGGTGGAGAAGACCAAGCGATCCTTCGGTGGATTCAGGCTGTCTCTGCGCTGACTTTGCCTTATCAGTCGAGATGCTAATCGATTTGAAGCGAGGTTTCCATGTCGCTCCTGAAGAGGATCGAGGGCAATACTGCCCCGCCGGATCAGATCGCGCAAAAGGGACGCACAGTCGCGGATGATGCCACGGTACGTCTGCCGTCCTTCGGTTCTGGTTCAGCGCCAGATGTTATGGAGCAGCTCAAGACCCGCATACAAGACCGTCTGGTCGCTGAGTTGGGGAACCAGACCACACCGAGCAATATAGGACAGGTCCGCGAGCGCATTCAGGCCGAGTTCGATTCGATTATTGCCGAGGAAGATATTGTCATCGCGCGTCTCGAGAAGCTGCGGCTGCAGGCACGCATCGCGGCCGAGATCATCGGGTACGGGCCCCTGGAGCCGTTGCTCCAGGACGACACGGTCTCGGAGATCATGGTCAACGGAGCCAACCAGGTCTACGTCGAGCGGCGCGGACGACTGGAGAAGACCGACGTACGGTTCACCAGCGAAGAACACGTGCGTCGTATCATCGATCGGATCATTTCTCCCCTGGGTCGTCGCTGCGATGAGAGCTCGCCGATGGTGGACGCACGGCTGCCCGACGGATCGCGCGTGAATGCCATTATCCCGCCTCTCTCGCTGGTCGGACCCTGCGTCACCATTCGCAAGTTCTCCCGTGTGCCGCTGACCGTGGAGGATTTGGTCCGCTTCGGCAGCTTGACTGATGACGTGGCCGCGTTCCTGCGCGCCTGCGTCGAAGCCAGACTCAATGTGATCGTGGCCGGAGGGACTGGCTCGGGGAAGACGACGCTCCTGAACGTGCTCTCGTCCTTCATTCCGGAGGACGAGAGAATCATCACGGTCGAGGATGCCGCGGAGCTTCAGTTGCGGCAGGAACACGTGATCACTCTCGAGACCCGCAAGGCCAACACCGAGGGGCGTGGAGAGGTCACCATCCGCGAGTTGGTCATCAACTGTCTGCGGATGCGGCCGGATCGCATCGTGGTGGGCGAGTGTCGTGGAGACGAGGCGCTGGACATGCTCGTCGCTATGAATACCGGTCATGATGGCTCGCTGACGACCCTGCACGCCAACAGCCCGCGCGATACTCTCGCACGGCTGCAGACCATGGTGCTGATGGCTGGCGTCGACTTGCCGCTGCGCGCGGTGAACGAGCAGATTCGTTCGGCCATCCAGTTGATCATCTTCCAGGAGCGATTCAAGGACGGATCGCGGCGCGTTAGCTACGTGACCGAGGTCCGCGGCATAGAGGGGGACTCCATTGTGCTGGCGGATATCTTCCGCTTCGTGCAGGAACGGATCGAAGAAGGGCACATCATCGGTGGGTTGAAGCCAACCGGGGTCGTGCCCAACTGCCTGCCACGGATACGCGCGGCTGGTCTCGACCTATCGGAAAGCATTTTTCGAGCGGCGACCGTCGACCAGATGGGAAGTGTGGAGCCTGAAAGGGGGTGAGACGAGAAGATGCCGCCTCTGTTGCTAGCGATCATCGTGGCCGGGGGGATCGTGCTCGTCTTCGCTGGGCTGAGTGTGATGCTCTCAGAGCCCCGCGACATCGAGAAGCGCCTGGGGCGCTTTGCAGGACGCCAGCTACCGGTCCTAGCGGCCGACAAGGATAGCAAGCCGGCCAAGAGCACGACGGCTCTCACCATAGGTCTCGAGCGTGCCATTGCCAAGCAGAACTTCGCCCAGCGCACCGCTCGTAACCTCGCGCGAGCGGATCTGAAGCTCACGGTGACCGAGTACCTGGTGGTGCGAGGCGCCACAACGATGTCGCTGGCGTTGGTGGGGTTGGTCATCTCTGGCTTCAGCATCGTCTTTCTCCTCATCGCGGGAGCCGCGGGCTTCTTCCTTCCGCAGTGGTACGTTGGTCGCCGGCAGTCGGCTCGCCTCCGCACATTCAACGATCAACTGGGCGACACAATCTCCCTCATCGTGAATGCGTTACGCAGCGGCTTCAGCCTTCTTCAGGCGATTGACATGGTGTCCCGCGAGGCTCCCAAGCCCACGGCCGAAGAGTTCGGTCGAGTCGTGCGGGAGATTCAACTGGGTCTTTCCCCGGAGGAAGCGCTGGAGAATCTGGTGCGGCGGATCGACAGCGAGGACCTGGACATGATGGTGGTGGCCATCAACGTGCAACACGAGGTGGGGGGCAACCTCTCGCAGATCCTGGACACAATTGGCAATACCATCCGGGAGCGGGTGAGAATTAAGGGCGAGATCACTTCCCTCACGGCCCAGCAAAAGTACGCTGGCTACATCATTTCGGCCATCCCGGTTCTACTGGGGGGAGTGCTCTACCTGATCAACAAGGACTACATGCAGGGCATGTTCCAGGGTCCGTTCATCTGCATGCCTATCGGTGGGGGTATCTCGCTGATCATCGGGTTCCTCGTTATTCGCAAGATCGTGTCCATCAACGTGTAGGATTCCGCGACCGACAAGCGGATATGCATCACCATATCCGACCGATCCGTCCGATCGGACTGATCCGACCGAAACGTGTCCTTTCGCTGGTCAGGGCACGAGACACACAGTACTAGAGCGTAGAGGAAGGCAATCAATCGTGTCAGCAGTTATCGTGGCTGCGATGATCTTTCTGGGCGTTGGGGCCATCGTCGCGGGGCTGGTCTGGCCGCGGGGCGAGAACGTGATCGAGACACGTCTCAGCGCGTTTGCGGTGCGGCCGCGCACGCTCGAAGAGATGGAGCTGGCGCAGCCTTTCTCCGATCGGATCATCAAGCCAACCCTGCAACGCATGTCTCGGTTGGTGCTCAAGCGCACCCCCCACGCGACACTGGAGAAGCTGCGTCACGATCTGGCGGTGGCCGGCCATCCGGCGAACATGACCGCGGAGGACTTCATGGGTATCCGCGGTATTTCGGGTGTCGGCTTTGCCATGCTGGGACTCTTCCTCGGGCTCATGGTGGGGAAGGGCTTCGTTCTGGGTGTGGCGGGCTTCGTGGTGCTCGGCTTCGTGGGCTTCTGGGTGCCCAACTATTGGCTGCAGTCCAAGATCTCGAAGCGCAAGAAGGAGGTGCAGCGGGCTCTTCCAGATGCGCTAGACTTGCTCTCTATCACCGTGGAGGCCGGATTGGGCTTCGATGCCGCGATCCATAAGGTGACCACCAAGTGGAATAACACCCTTACACACGAGTTCGAGCGCTACCTAGCCGAGATGCGTGTGGGCAAGCCGCGGCGCGAGGCGCTGCGCGATCTGTCCACCCGGCTGGACGTGCCGGACGTTACGAGCTTCATTGCCGCGGTCATCCAGGCCGATCAGTTGGGCGCCAGTATCACCAAGACGCTGCAGATACAGTCCGAGCAAATGCGCATGCGCCGTCGCCAGAGGGCTGAGAAGCTGGCCCATGAGGCCCCCATCAAGATGCTGATCCCCATGGCTTTGTTCATGCTCCCCGTCATCTACGTCGTCATCTTCGGTCCCATGGTGCCCAAGCTGGCCAGCATGATCGGGTTCAAGTAAAGAGCGGGACGGCTAGCAGGAATCGAGGCAGCGGACTTGCGCATTATACGTGTGTTCAGACGAGATGGAAACATCATTGTGGCGGAACGTGTGTCCGTGGCGGACTCTTTCATTCGTCGTGGTATTGGCTTACTTGGGCGCTCTCATCTCGGCAAGGACGAGGGAATGCTCATCACTCGCACTCGCTCCATCCACAGTTTCTTCATGCGCTTCATGTTCGACGCCGTGTACCTCGATCGGGACAACAGAGTGGTTTGTCTCGTGCGGGGCATGCCACCGAATCGCCCGGGGCCGTTCCTTCGCCAGGCCAGGAATGTACTGGAACTCCCCGCCGGCAAAATCGATGAGACCGGTCTCTCGATTGGTGATGAGTTGATCTTCACCTCCTAGCTCCCCACCGAGTGGCGGGCGGAGCTTGCCCCGCAGGCGTGATCCTGATACCATGCATGCCGAACGGGCTCTTCCCCGATGTGCGCCTAGCTTTGGAACGGTCGGGGGCATGTTCTGGTCGCTGGAGGTATAGGTGAAGTTCATCTTACGAGCAGGTGATCGTCAACTGCTTGGACACCCGTTTCATCGCTGACTCGACGAAACAGGACAAACTCGGCTTGCCCGCGCGTGTCCGGGATGCCGTGCTATGTGAGAACGCTTGCCGGTTCATTGGCTAGGGGATACGATTTGCGCGCTCTTTGGCGTAGCGTTGTGGCCAGCGGTCTGGAATTCCTCTTCCCGGCGCGGTGCGTCGGGTGTGGTCAGGTCGGTGATCTCCTGTGTGGCGCGTGTCGCGCGACACTGCAGCCCCTGGTGCCACCCTTTTGCGACCGCTGCGGTCGGCCTCTCGAGAAGGGCGGCACGTGTAGGCGTTGCCGCGCGAGTATGCCCAGGATCGCCGGTATTCGCTCGGCCTATCGATTCGAGGGGGCGATGCGCCAGGCAATCCACGCGCTGAAGTACAAGGACGTCACGGCCCTTGCGCTGCCTCTGGCGCAACTTCTCTTGGAAACTGTGGAGCCAATGCGAGCACACGTTGATCTGGCTGTGCCAGTACCACTGCATTCTCGTCGGCTGCGAGCGCGCGGATACAATCAAGCTGTGCTGGTGCTGCGAGAGTTGGGGCGGATCCTCGATTTGCCCTGCCTGGAGAGTGCGGTGCAGAGGGTGCGCGATACTCCCTCGCAAGTGCAAGTCGGTGGTTGGGAGAACAGGCGGGAGAACGTACGGGGCGCATTTCGGTGCCAGGACCCCCGCGTGTGCGGACAGCGCGTGCTAATACTGGACGACGTCTGTACTACCGGTAGCACTCTGGTAGCGTGTTCTGAGTCCCTGTACGCGGCCGGCGCCGCGAGCGTCCGCGGCGTGACCGTGGCACGTGAAGTCTAATGCAGTTATGCCGTCCCCTTTTGACCCGCCCAGCGTTTCACCACATGAGGTCGAGGAGATGACGGTCTCCCGGCAATACTTGCCCCCCTGCTAATTGCTAGACCCCATACGGGCGGGCTATAATCGAAT
>SCTZ01000103.1 GCA_004297765.1 Chloroflexota bacterium
CTCGGTCACCCCCGCTCCGGCGAATACCTGACCGCGTGCAAGCGGTGCAAGGTAACTCTGCTTCTGCTCCTCTGTGCCATAATGCAGCAAACCGGACCCAGCGAGCCCGCTGGGGAAACTGACGATCGTTCCGAGGCTGTGGCAATGACGAGAAATCTCTTCGACGAGCACTGTCATCGACATGTAGTCCATGCCGGCACCACCGTACTTCTCGGGAACCACGCCGCCCATCATACCCAGGGCGCCCATCTTGAGGGCGATCTCAATGGGAAATCGCTCCTCGCGGTCGTACTCGGCGACCTTGGGCGCGATCTCCTTTTCGGCGAACTCGCGCGCCGCGCGCTTGATGCTCAGTTGGTCCTCGGTAAACCCGAAGTCCATCTTTCCTCCTCTGTCCGCTCTCTTCGTGCAGTCGGCCGGCGACCGTCCCTTCCGAAATAGGCGGCTCGAATGCGCTCGTCGTTCCTAAGCTCCTCTGGTTTGCCCTCCCCTTCAATGCGGCCGAGCCCCATGAGGTAGACCCGATGTGCTATCTTAAGAGCCACTGACGCGTTTTGTTCCACAACTAGAATGGTGAGGCCTTGTGCGTTTAGATGCTTAATGGTCGAGCACAGACTTTCCACCACCATCGGAGCGAGCCCCAGAAACGGCTCATCCAGTATCAGCACCTTCGGCTCGCTCATTAGTGCTCTGCCTATGGCCAGCATTTGCTGCTCGCCGCCGCTGAGCGTGCCGGCCGCCTGGTTCCGACGCTGCCAGAGAATGGGAAATAGATCATAGACAAACTTGGCCAGCCGTTGCCTGCCGTCCCTACCTAGCGAGCGATACTTCGCATAGGCGCCCAGATCGAGGTTCTCCCAGACAGACATAGGACCGAATATGCGTCTGTGTTCGGGCACCTGAGCCAAGCCGAGCCTGACCAGTTCTTGCGGGGAGAGATTCGTAACATCCTGCCCCTCAAAGGTAATCTGTCCCGCCCGGCAAGGCAGCAAACGGGAAATAGTCCGAGCCAAAGTGGTCTTTCCGGCGCCGTTGATGCCCAGAACGCTGACGACTTCCTTCGCCTCCACGGCGAGAGACACGCCCCGAATCACTTCGATCTTCCCGTATCCTGAGCAAACATCTCTAGCGGCTAGCATGTTTCATTTCCTCGCCAAGATAGGCCTCAATTACCTGAGGATTATCCATGATCTCCTGAGGAGACCCTTCCGCTATCTTTTGACCGTAGTTGAGGACGATAATCTTGTCGGAGATCTCCATTACCACGGACATATTGTGTTCAATGAAGAGGATTGTGACTCCTCGCCCGCGAAGCTCGTCGATGATGCGCAACTGGTGCTCTACTTCCCCGGGAGCCAAGCCCGAACACGGCTCGTCCATGATTAGCACTTCAGGCTCAGCCACGAGCGCTCTCGCCAGCTCGACCGTTCGTTGGTGACCGAAGGAGAGATCAGAAGGCATGCTATCAGCATAGGAATCAATGTCTAGGAATCTCAGGAGCTCCATACAGCGGTCTGCGATTTCCTTTTCCCGATGGTCGGCGGCACCAGGTCTTGGCAAGGCGCCCAACCAGCCGTCACCATACTTGACGTGTGCTCCGATCTGAACATTCTCCAGGACGGTCATGTTTGAGAACAACTGGACGATCTGAAACGTACGCGCCACTCCCAGCCGCTTGATCACGTGTGCTGGCAGACCTTGAATCGCCTTGCCCCGGAGAAGAATGCGCCCATGAGATGTCTTGTGAATCCCACAGATTAGCGAGGTGAGCGTCGACTTGCCGGCCCCGTTTGGACCGATGAGGGACGTGATCGTCCCTTCGGGAATACCACAAGTCACGTCCCTTAGTGCGTGAAGCCCACCAAAATCTTTGCTGACGTTATCGAGAGTTAGAACGTCCACCTCAATGCTCCCGTGTGGCTTGCTCAACAAATGCCGCCGTTCGCCGCTCACGCGTCTTTGGAGTACCAATTGTCCATCCCAACTGCAGGAGGCCAGCAAGCCCCTTCGGCGTGAACCTGACAGCCAACAGAAGAACCGCTCCATACATGATAATCGCGTATTCCTTGAAGGAAGCCAGCGCCTCGGGAAGCAGCATGATGAACGCACCTCCGATCATCGCGCCAACGTTGCTCCCCATTCCCCCAACGATGACCATGAGGAAGATCACTATGTTCTGCCATACGTCGAAGTAGGCTGGGGCGATCATCCCGTTTTCTATAGTCAGCAACCCACCTGCCAACCCGCACAGGACGCCATTGAGCACATAGGCAACGCGCTTGTACGTCAGAATGTCTATGCCCATGGTCGAGGCAACCATCTCGTTTGCCCCCAGCGCCTTGAGTGCACGGCCATGGCGCGATGAGGTGAACAATATACAGGCGGTAGCGCTCAGTGCTGCCGCTGCCAACGTCACATAGTAGGCTCCAACTCCAGCCCTTATCGACTCGCCAAACATAGTAGGTATCGCGGCCTGCAATCCGTTTTCGCCCCCAGTGAAACCCGTCCAGGATAGAACAACGATGTAGAAGACGTAAGCCAGGGACAGCGTGCCCACAGCCAAGGCATGACCGCGCAAACGTAATAGCGGGTAACTGAGAGCGAGCGCCACCACTCCGGCAACCAGCGGCGCAATCACCAGCGCGGCCAACAAGAAATGGATCCCTACCTTGATCTCGATCAACGCTGTAGCATAGGCGCCCAGCGCATAGAAAGCCGCCGCTCCGAAATTCGCTTGGCCTGCCCAGCCCAAGAAGACGTTCAGCCCCAGCGACAGGATAACCCCAATGAGGGCAATTGTGGCGATATGCCAGTAATAGCTACTCCCCCCGAGTAGAGGCCAGCCCACTAGAGCGACAGCTAGGACTATGATAGCGACTGTCCGAATACGTGTATCGCTTAACGTTTCCTTCATTTCTCTCTTCCGCACGTCGCAAGGTCACTCAATCTTGCCGAAGATACCCTGCGGTCTGACAATCAAGATCGTCAGGAGGAGCAAGAATGTGGCTACCTCTCCCACCATAGCGGAGGAATAGGCCGATAGCGTCGTCGCCAGTATGCCGACGATCACCCCCCCAACGAGCGCGGCGTAGGCATTACCCATACCGCCCACGATGATCGCGACAAAGCCCCTGATCATCAACGGCAACCCCATGGCAGCACTGGGCGAGTTAACCGGGGCGACGATGCTCCCGCTCAAGCCGCCCATGGCGCCGCTGATGACGAAGGCCAGTGCAATCATCAAAGCTGTTGGGATGCCGATAATCCGGCCCGCCTCCCTGTCAAACCCCGTGGCACGCAACGCGCGCCCGACGGACAGCCTATTCGAGAAGCCCCAGTAGCCAATGACGAGTGCCACAGCCACCGCGGCGAGCACAATGTATTGTGATGAAAGACTAGCAGAACCTATGTGCACGGGCGGAATAGCCCAGTACGGTCGCACTCTCAGGATAGTATGTCTGGTCAAGAGTCCAAAAAAGACCGTAACCATGAGGGATATGGCCAGCGTACAAACTGTCGCCCGCAGCAGCTCTCCTTTTTCCAAGAGCGGCTTGACAAGGAAGAACAGTCCAAGACCTAGCGCACCAGTCGCCACCGCTATGATCCCAAGACTGGGAAGCAGCGGGATTTGCCATTCCTCCATAGTGAATACAGCGAGCACAGCACCGATCATGATGAAATCGCCCTGGGCGAAGTTCAACATCTTGCTGGCGTTGAATATTGCGGTGAATGTCAGACCTATCAGTCCGTATACGACGCCGAGGGCAATTCCAGTAACTAGTATCTGTGGTAGGATCTCCATTTCTATCACCTGTCCTGCGGTTCGCGGTATGGCTAGCCCGAGGGTGCTCGCTCGGGCTAGCCACAGTTCGGTTACCCTTACTTTGCCGCGACCCAGGCCCCGCCTTTCCATACCTTGATAGGCATATCGGGACCGCCGTAGTGGCTTTGCGGTGAGAAAGTGAACTTCCATCCTGGAGGGCCCACTGCCTCGGCGGGAAGGTCCTTAGTGCTTTCCATCGCGTCTCTTATCGCGGCCCGATCGATGGTCTTGGCGCGCTTCATCGCATCGACCACGATCATCAGGTCGTCCCAGGCCAGATAGGGCATGGACAGGTCCAGATTGTACTTCGGGTCTGCCGCCAGGACCGCCTTCTGAATCGCTTGAACGCTCGGATTGTTGTCGGCGATCCACCAATCGGCGATCTCGGTACCTTCATACGACGGGCCAACGGTCTTACCGAGTCCACCCATGGAGCCGGCCGCGCCGATGGTGTGCGGCTTCCATCCGAGCGCATCGAACGCTCTGTATAGGGCGGCTATCTCCGTCGGATTGTTCTGTATCATGATGCTTGTTGCGCCTGACGCCTTCAGCTTCGTTGCCTGAACCATCACATCGTTCTGGTTGAGCGTAGTGCTCTGTTTCTCGACGACCTCAATCCCGGCCTGAGCAGCGTATTTGGTCAAGAGCGGGATCAACTCCGGACCTGAGCCTGAATCAGTATAGAAGTAGCCTACCTTCTTGTGACCAGCCTGTGCCGATCGGCCGATGTAAGCCTTGGCCATGGTATCGCTGTTTGGGGTCAAGGCGAAGGTCCACGGTTTTACAGGTTGCGTTAGTCCCGTAGCCGCGCCGTCTCCGATGTGCGGAATCTTCAACTCGGCTGCCACTTCGGAGAGAGCCAAACTGGTTGCAGAGATATTGTCGCCGATTAGCGCGACTACTCCCTGTTCCGCCAGTCTTCTTGCGGCACTGGTTGCCTTTGACACGTCCATCGCGCTGTCTTCGAACAGCAGCTCGATGGGCCGCCCCTTGACTCCGCCGGCCTCATTGATCTGCTTTGCCTTTACTTTCAGCATCGTCACATAGTTGGGCCCATACTGGATGTTCTGCGATTCGATAACCCCGATCTTAATCGGCTCTCCTGACGCCTTGGCCGTATCCGGCTTGGCGCTTGTCGCTGGCGCCGAGGCAGCGGGTGCCGAAGCTGCTGGAGAGCCAGCGGTCGACGCCTTCGGAGCCGCTGGCGACGCGTTCGAGCATCCGAGAATCGCGGTCGAGATGAGTAGTAGGATTGCGATTGTCGGGAGCCAACTGCTTCTCTTCACGGTTAGCCTCCTCCTCCTTCTCTTTACTGTGTATCCTGCTGTCATCCGGGCGAGAATTCTGGTCGCGGACTCCGTTAGGACGCCGATGTGGTTCTCAACCGATAACCTCCTCCTGCAGTTTGGCTATCTGCACTCAACCCCAGCCGCCTTACAGAATAGTTCCTTCCGTGTGCTGGCCGCCATGAGGCGCCGGAGACCACGGCACCTCGCCCATCCTCTGCCCCTACACTACCGGAGCCGCTAGCCGCTGCAGGTGCTTCTTGGCTATCCTCAGCGCCTTGGATGGGGCAATGTCACTGAGCAGGCCGACGGCGTACAAGATGTAGCGCCGGTCGACATAGAACGTCGGTTCTTTTGGCCGAAGCGACATCGGTTCTGAGTGGCTGTAACACCCGCCCTTGAGAATCTCTTCCGGCATCCGCCCGAAGGCGAAGACCCCCCCCGTACCGATTATCGTCTTGAGCCCCGTCAGATCCTTGCCGTATTGGATAAATATGTGGCCGGAGGGGGTCAACGCCTCGGTCAGCGTGCCAGCATGTCGTTCCACAGCAATATGTGCCGCCGTCTTTGCCAGGGCCACGTCGACAAGGAAGTCTCGATCGTCCTGGGGTATGAAGCCGACATTGCTCGAGAGGTGTTCGCAGAAGGCTCCCAGTCCCAAGTCACCGAGAACGTTCCGATGAGCGGAGATGTTGCCGAGGACCCGTTTTTCCCCGGCCAGCTCGACAATAGTTGCCGCGTTATACCGGATGCCCAGGTCGCCCTCGACCGTCCGTTTTGCCAATGGCTCTGGCAAGCCCTTGAGGCATGCCTGACCCGTTGGCTTCCCCGTGGCCACCGAGTGTACGTTCGTTGTTGCGCCGCCGACTTCCACCACCATCAGTTCCCCGATACCTGGTTCGTCATCGGTGCCGTTAGCCAACAGCTCTGCCGCTTTCAGGCTGGCCATCGGTGTGGGCATGAGTATATTGCCCAGGTAAGCTTCCGCCTTGTCCAAGCCCTTGGCTTTCACGATCCGGCGCACAAATGTCTCCCTGATCGCGTTGCGGGCAGGCTCGACATTGAGGGTTTCCAAACCGGGCAGGACATTCTCCGTCAACTCAACGACCTTGCCCGATTGCTGGAGGATTCGGGCGCACTCAGGGCTAACCACACGGTTGGCCGCAACGATGAATGGAGCCTCGATGCTGGATTCAGCGAGCATGGCGGCATTATGCAGGGCCACATCCTTGTTACCGCCGTCGGTCCCGCCGCTGAGAAGAATGGCGTCGCAAGGTCCCCGCTCTATAGCCTTGACGTCTTCCCCTGTCAACTCGTGGGCGTATGAGCCCACAACTTTTGCGCCAGCGCCAAGGGCCGCCCTTCGAGCGGCCTCGAGTGTCAACTGAGGGACCAGTCCGATCGCTACCATCCGTAGCCCGCCGGCAGCACTGCTGCACGCGAGCTTCCTGGTTATCGCCGATTCCGAAATCCCCCGCCGCGCCACCTCAGGGCTGGCCAAAAGCTTGGCAAGCGCGCTCCGGAACCCGTTCATCATATTGTCGGTGACGGTGCTCCCGGACTGCGCAGTGCCGATGAGTTCCTCCCCCTCGAGGTCGATCAACACCAGCTTCGTATTTGTACTGCCGAAATCGACAAGCAGAGCTAGATCCACTGCTTTTCACCCCACGTAGGTTGCATGGCAACTGTTCAGAATCGAGGACCATAGGAACGGCAATGTTCGGGACGAAATGGATCGTCCTGTTCCATGCAAGCGCCCTACTTCACTCCAACGACATCTTGAGAGTATGCCTTCAGATCCTTGACAACCATATCGATTGGTGTCTTGGGGTTTTCGCTGGCTTGCCGTTCTGCTATCTTCTGTTGATTGCGCTTGATTATTTCTTTTGTAAACGGCAAGTTACCCGTTTCAAGATACCTCATCGCGCCTGTTACATCTCTTGCCCCAAGCACCTTGCCTTTGACTAGCGTCCAACAAGAGAAAGGCACATCCAGTATTCCGAGCTCGACAGCCTTTAACTCGCCCTTCATGGGGTCACCATCACCTAGCTCGATGGTCTTGTCCACTATGCATCTAGCTTCCGCCTTGATCGCTTCCTTCTCTTCCTGTATCTCCGCGGTTACTAGCGTTCCCTCGTTCCTTAGGCTTCTTGTGATCTGCTTGGTCAACTTGATTACCTGCACGTTTCCCACGTATGACGTTGTCCCAAGGGCTTCCTCGGTTGACTTCTGATAGATCCAGTCCAGTTGAGCCAACGATGCCGCAACAGCAAACATCGAGGCAAACCCACAAGCTTGTGAGATGTCCCGGGGCCAATCCCCCATGAAGGGCCAGGAACCGTAGCTCAGGTTCATGTCCGTGTAACCGAAACGCTGCAAGTACTCTTCGCTGAGCTCCCTGAAAGCCATCAGACTGGCTATATCCTGCTTCAAGTTGCCCAGCAGTCCCAGAGCGCAACTTACGATGTTCGCGCCCTGCTCTGCCGTGAGCAATAGATTGAGGAGCCCTAGGGACATAGTCAGGCTCGGAGGGCAATAACCGTTCATCACGGGTTTTACGATGGACAGGATTGGAGCCCCTCTTTCGGTGTAGTACGCTGATAGCTTCGCTATGTACTGAGAGTTCTGTATCCTCTTGGCCAGAGGATAGTTCTTGCTATGCAGTACTAACTCCTGCAGATCATGCTGAAAACCGGCTGTATGTCCTGCTGCCAATTCAATCTCATATGGGAGCATCGGCTCCTCATCGGAGCTGCCTTGCGCCTCAACAGGCACCTTTGCCACTTCCAGCATCCGCCTTGTGGCTTCCACGCCATGACACACAACCGGAAACCCATTGAGCACGGAACGGCCCAGCCGGATGCTATCTTCAATCCCTTTCTGAGCCTTTTCATTTTGGTTCTTTCGGGTATAAGTGTCCGTGTGCAAATACAACAGATCAGCGCCAGCCTCTTGCACTGCCTTGATATGCTCTGTGGTTTGTTCGAGAGTAGCGTGTCCGAGGCCTACCTCAACCAGCGTTTCGCCCTCTTTCTTGGCCCTATCTACTCTCTCGCTCCAGAGTTTCTCCCTCGGCAGCCGCTTATGGTATTCGATTGCCTCGTCCAGATCTACCCCTTGACCAGTCGGCCACTTCGAGAGCACGTCCTTTCTTCTATGCAACAGCTCATCGTCACTCCATCTCTTATTGCTAATCTCCACCGTACAAGACCCTCCTTCTTTACGGATTCCAGTTCAAGACTCAGCCCAAGGTCACTCCAAGGTCACCCCTAAGATCGGCAATAAACTCCTGCAGATCTGCAGTTGTAGGATAGACCCGATTAAAGCCCATAGATTTAAGCTCACGCTCTATCTCGCCGAAGTCTTGTCCCCTAACTGCCAGATTGCCCCCGATATAGAGGAGAATATCTTTTAGACCAGCTTCGTCGCACTTTTCCCTGAACCCCTGGCAATCGATAACCCCCATTCCATATAGAGAGGTTACGATTATTGCCTTGGCATCTGTTTCTTTGGCAGCATCTATGAATTCTTCCTGCGATGTTAGAACGCCAAGCCTATGTACATCGAAGTTCGCCTGCTCCAAAGTATGGCTCACCAGCCAATTGCCGATGATATGAGCATCAGAACCCACCACACCAGTGACAACAGGGACTTTCGCCGAGCCTTCTCCGCTTCCGACGGACATACCTTCCTCCTTTTGTTGCTTGGTTCTATCTAGCATGCTACCAGAGCGTTCTTAGCCATCGGCCGATAACTGATCCCCCCTTGTCTTCGCGCCCTTGTCCTCCAATCCGAAATCCAGCACTCCGTCAGGCTGCCCCGTCTGTTTGTACGGAAACAGGTCATGGACTGATGCAACCTAAGTCGTTCAGCCGGGATGTTTGGGTCACGATGAGCTACACGGCCACTTTGTTGACATAGTCGGTCCTTTCCAACGTCTCTTCTACCGTTCAGTGTTGCTAGCCCTAGGAGAACCGAACTCTCTCAGATCGCGCCTTTCATTTCTGGAAGGTCTGCGTCGGTAGTTATTCCACCTTCGATCAGCGCTTCCGAAATCTCGTCATCGGTCATCCCTAGGATCTGCTTGAAGACATATTCGTTGTGCTCACCTAGGCATGGGGCAGCAAGGGACACCTCCCTGCCCTTCGAAAGCGTATATCCCGTGCCCCTGTAGGTGGCGTCCCCCATCTCGGAGTGCGTCAGTCTTTGCCAGTACTGGCGATAGTCGAGTTGCGGGTCCTTCCTCAGATCCCTTGTGTCTTCCACACTGTGTGCCGGCACGCCAACCTTCTGGAGGACCGTCTCGACTTCATTACGAGTCATGTTGACAGTCCATTGTGCGATCAGGGCGTCAAGCTCAGCCTCATTCTTCTTTCTTTCCAACAAGGTCGAGAACCTAGGATCGTCGGCCAGCTCGGGTCGCCCCATGGCGGCAACCAGGGCCCGCCACTGCTCAGAGTTGGATACGGCAATGGCACACCATCGGTCGTCACCCTTGCAGGGGTACACATTGTGGGGAGCGGCGCTCGGGTTTAAGTTACCGCTACGCTCTAGGATTACGCCGTCTGTCTCGTACGACATGATGTGCGGCGCCATCAGGCAATATCCGATGCCTTCCATCTGTGATTGATCTAAGTACTGTCCCTTTCCTGTCTTGGCCCGATAGTGGAGCGCTGCCAGGATAGCGGCTGCGCCCAAACGAGGGTTAGCGAAGTCCGGGTAGGCGGCATGATACGGTGATGGACCTCGATCCGACCAGCCAATCGGATATGTAATGCCTGACACACCAGCTGCTTGGTAGCCGTAGCCGTTAGCAGCGGCATAGGGCCCGCTTCCGCCCATCAAATTGGTGGTCATGTATATGATGTCCGGCTTTACCTTCTTGACACTCTCGTAATCAAGCCCCCACTTCTTCATCTGGCCAGGCGTGAAATTCTCGTCCATGACGTCCGCCCACTTGATCAATCTCCAGGCAATGGCCAACCCTGTGGGGCGATTGAGGTTGATGCTAATCCCGTATTTGCCTCGGTTCATACGGGCAAAAGATCCGGACCTGTTTATGCCGGGAATGCCGTCCTTATAAGGTGCTTGAATGCGGTCGCTCCCCGGTCGCGTATGGCTCTCCACTCGCACTACCGTCGCACCCCAAATTGCCAGTCTCATTGCCGTGAGGGGACCGATTCCCAGCCACCCGAAATCAGCGACCTTAACACCCTGAAGAGGCAGCGCCTTGCTCATAGCTCCATCGACTCCTTTCGCGCTTTCGATGTGGACACCACCAGCAGCCCTAGATGATCTCCGCTGTCCTTAGCGCGGCAAGCTCGCTTGCTGACAGCCCCAGTTCGTTCAGATATACTTCTTCGTTATGCTCACCGATGAGCGGAGGACGACGCCTGACCGTCATCGGTGTCTCGCTTAGCTTCAAGAAAGGTCCCGGATAGTGAATGATCGCACCGTCGAGTTCGGGATGCTCGACCTGTTGCCAGAAATCGCGCGCTTCAAGCTGTGGATGCTCGCGAATATCCTTCGTACTGGTGACCGGTGCCAGAATGACCCCCTCTCTGAAGGATCTCTCAAACAACTCAGCTTTGGCCTTGGTCAGCAAGAACCTGGCAAACACTGCTTCAACTCGGTCAACGGTTTCCTGGGTCACTTTCGACGCATCGTAATCATTCGGCCAGTCCAGCTGTTGCAGCCATTCCGGAGCCATTCCATCTTCGGCCATCCAGTTGACGATTGCCTTGCTTGACCTTGATTCGGTGATGCCGCCGCCGAAGACCGTGAAAGATACATAGCCGTCCTTGCAGGGGAAGACGGTCTCACGCCCGATTCCTCGTCCACCGATGATCCATTTGCCGCCTACCCTGGTGAACACGTGTCCAGTCAGGTCAAAACTCTCGGGAGGCGTTTGGAGCAGTTCGAGTGTGCAGGCTTGAATGGAGACATCGACATGTTGCCCTTCACCGGTACTCTCTCGATGCCACGAGGCAACCAGTGCTCCCACACATGCTTCTTGAGCTGCGCCTAGCTCCGAGTGGTTGAGTTGTCCCAACCACACCGGTGGACGGTCGGGATCTCCAGTCAAATAGAGTGCCCCGGAGCTTGCTAGATTGGTTAGCTCGGACATCCTGTAATCGACCTTTGGACCGGTCTGGCCGAAAGGGGTAATGGAAACGACGATTATTCGGGGGTTGATCTGTCTGAGGACTTCATAGGATAGCCCTAGTTTATCCATGTAGCCGGCTGGAAACGACTCCAACAGGAAATCGACGCTCTTCACTAGGCTCTTGAGTAGCTCCTGCCCATCGGCGCTCTCAATGTTTAGGGTGATGCTTCTCTTGTTTGCGTTGTAGGCGAAGAAGAAAAGGCTTCTTTCGGCATGAACTACATTGTGCAAGAACGGAGGGATACTTCGAGAAGGGCTTCCCCCGAGTGGCTCGACCTTGATTACATCAGCGCCCAGGTCGGCCAGGGCCCGGCCGCACAGCATGCAACCACCCTCGGTTAGATCTAATACCCGGTATGATTCCAAGCACTGATTCATTCTTCCGTCCTTCCCTTCTGTCGGATTGCTTGCAAAGCGGCCTGCGCGGTTTGGCCATGCCTGTTTCGGTGACTGATTGAAACGTAGTCGAAAACCAAGGCTGATCCTGGGAGTGCTCGTCTCAGGCGGACAGCGGCCGTGGCGGGGCGAGGGCGCCCTCTTCCAGGCAGCATCTCAACTCGCCTTGCCTCCTCTAACTGACGGCGCCCGCACTACGTAAGCTCCGTACGTCTTCGTCATCGTACCCCAGCTCACGGAGTATCTTGTCCGAGTCGGCACCAAGCACCTTACCCAGACTCCTGATCTCTCCGGGTGTTTCGGATAGCTTGATCGGTATCCCGATCTGCTGTACCTTGCCAAGCGCGGGATGGTCTATCTCAGCCACCATCTGCCGATGCAGTACTTGAGGATCCTCAAACGTCTCCTTGATGTTGAGAACAGGAGCGAGGCATATGTCCTTGCCTCGTGACAATTCAAACCATTCGTCTCGCGTCTTGCCGAGGAATATCTCGGTCAAGATCGATCGCACTCGGTCCCGTTCCTCAGGCGAGGAGGGATTCTGGTGTGGAATAAGATCTTCGCGTCCTAGGAGCCGACACACGTTTTCCCACATGTGGGCTTCGGTTGATCCCAAGGTGATGTACTCGCCATCTTTGCATTTGTATACGCTATTCCACACGGCACCACCGGTGTATATGGTTTCCCCCCGTCGTGGAATCTGGCCGGTCAGGAAGTAGTAAGACGCTTCGAGGGCGAGCATTGAGATTGTTCCATCGAGGTATGAAACATCCACGAACTGCCCCTTGCCGGTCTTCTCCCTGGCAGCGAGAGCTAGGAGGATTCCGATAAGGCCGTGCAGGCCTGCTCCCGCCATGTCAGCCAGGAAGTGGCCGGGAAGACATGGCGCTCCATCACTTGGTCCGACGAAGCTCAGCACACCTCCCAGCGCGATGAAGTTGGAATCGTGGGCCGGCATTGTGCCATATGGACCACTGTGCCCAAATCCCGTGAGCGAGCAGTGAATTAACCTGCTGTTCAGCTTGCTCAAGACGTCGTAGTCGGCCTTGAGGCGCTTCATCACTCCCGGGCGAAATCCCTCGACAACGACGTCGGCTTTCTGCACAAGCTTGTAGAATACTTCGCGCCCGCCCTCACTTTTTAGGTCGAGCACAATGGTTTCCTTGTTCCGATCCGGGGCATAGAAGGCGGCAAACTTCTCGCTGGTCGTATCCATGTTGGCAACGGGAAAGGCCGTTCCCGGTGGATCAACCTTTATTACCCTGGCTCCAAAGTCGGCCAGGAACATGGTCGAGTATGCACCAGGATAGCGCCTGGCGAGGTCGAGCACTATCAATCCATCCAAAGCTGAGGGTTTGATCATCGTTCCTACTCTTTCCGGACGCAGGTTGTCCCAGACTCAGGAGGCCCTAGCCAAGATACGATCTCTTAACGTCATCGTTGCTCATGAGCTCTTTGGCAGTGCCGGCTAGTGAGACCGTGCCATTACTGAGGACGTACCCGTAATCAGCAATGGACAGGGCCCCGACCGAGTTTTGCTCCACCAACAGTACGGTAATACCTCTAGCAGGCATATCCCGCACTACGCGGAAGATTTCTCTAACCAAAGTCGGCGCGAGCGCCATTGAAGGCTCGTCGAGTATCAAGAGCTTGGGCCGTGCAAGCAATGCCCTGGCGATGGCAAGCATCTGCTGTTCGCCACCACTCAGGGTATTAGCGCTCTGCATCTTGCGCTGACTCAGTATGGGGAAAAGCTCAAAAACGCTGTCGAAATCCGCTTTGATCTGACGTTTGTCCCGCCTGGAGTACGCACCCATCTCCAGGTTCTCCCATACGCTCATCTCAGGAAACAGCTGTCTACCTTGCGGCACGTGAGCTATTCCACGGACAAGGCACTTTTCGGGCGGAAGGTTTTCGATGCTCTCTCCCGCGAACTTGATGGATCCACGCGACGGGCGCTCCAATCCCGAAATGGTTCGAACGAGAGTAGTCTTGCCCGCTCCGTTTGCGCCCAAGATAGCCACTATTGCTCCCTGTTTGACTTCGAGAGAGACTCCGCGTAGTGCACGCACATTTCCATAGTGAACCTCGAGATCATGGATTTGCAGCATGGTCAGCCTCGCCCAGATATGCTTCAATAACCCGCCGGTCGTTCTTGACCTCCTCCGGGGTTCCGTCAATCAGTTTGCTCCCGAAATTCATACAAACGACGCTGTCGCACAGTCCGAAGACCCAGCCCATGTTGTGCTCGATGACAAGTAGAGTGACATCTTGCTCGCGATTTATCGATCTCAGAAGCTCCTTCGTCTCTTCGGCCTCCGAGTGACTCATCCCCGATGCAATCTCGTCTAACAAGAAGAGCTTAGGTTTCGCCGCCAGAGCTCTTGTCAATTCCAGCCACCTCTGTTGCCCAAAGGACAACGTCGATGCCGGCCGGTCGGCGTATTCCCTCAGATGAACGAGATCGAGCAACCGAAGAGACTCCTCTCTGACCTCTTCTTCTTTGGCAGTCCTTCTTAAGCGAAAACAACTCTCGAGCACGCCGCCGGTCATCCTCGTGTGCAGCCCAACCAACACGTTGTCTAATACCGTCATGTGCGAGAACAGCCTGATGTTTTGGAATGTTCTGAGGATGCCCTTCTTGGCCCTGTCATGAGGCGGCAACTTCAGAATATTCTTACCATCAAAGAGTATTTTCCCAGCCTGAGGGCGGTATACGCCGCTAATGCTGTTGAAGACAGTGCTCTTACCTGAACCGTTGGGGCCGATCAAGCCTTTGATTTCACCCGTCTTGACTCGAAAACTCAAGCCATTAACGGCGCAAAGGCCGCCGAATCGCACCGTCAAGTCATCCACTTCTAGCAGTGCCGTCTCGTTTACTCTCGTTGGTGAGCTTGCCATGCCATCGAGTCGCCGGTTCGCATCCGGCCCTCCTAGTAGTGCTGTATCATTTACTCCCATTGATGGCAATCCTCATTCTCCTGGCTTGTCTCGCGAGGTACGCTGAAAAAGCGTTCCTTGCGGTCTTGGCCAATCCGACTATCCCCCACGGAGCAAAAACAAGAAAGACTATCAAGACGCCGGCATAAGCGGCTTCACGGTACTTGTCGAAACCTTGCAGAAGGACCGCGTTCAGGACGAGTGCGCTGCCGACGACAGGACCCCATATGGACCCCGGTCCACCTACCACCATGTACAATACATGCGAAATGGCAGCCGGAATGCCAAAAGAGGAGGGATCGATGAACCGGACGATGCCTGTATACAAACCACCACCTAGTCCGGCAACGAGAGAGCTAAATGCGAAAGCAAAAACCTTGTATCTCGCCAGGCTGACGCCAAGCGATTGAGCAGCTATTTCGTTTTCGCGTATGGCAATGAAAGCCCTGCCTGTCTTCGAGTCCATCAGATTGCGGATTACCAGAAATATCGCGACCGCGACGACCAAGAGAAAGTAGTACATGGAAGCAGGATCTTCAAGCGATACGGGCCCCAAGGCCGGGGTAGGAGTAGCCATACCTTGAGCCCCACCAGTTACCCCTGTCCATTGTATAAAGACAACCTGAGCCGCCCCAAGGAACGCCATGGTAACCAGAATGAGATAGAAGCCGCTTACCCTCAGAGCAGGAAACCCTATGACAATTCCCATCAGCATCGCCACAAGCCCGCCGGCAACAACGGCCGCGGGAAACGGTACGCCGAGTCTAGCGCCCAAGACAGCCGTCGTATACGCCCCGATCCCCATAAAGGCTGCACTGCCCAGGCTAGCCTGGCCCGCGAAGCCGAACACCACGTTTAAGCCGGCCACCACTACCATCGTGACGAGAAACAAACTGATCATGTACAGCGCATAGCTGTCCAGAAGAAGTGGAATACCCACCGCAAGCAATACGACGATGACAAGGACTGGAGTCTTCAGGATGCTTTTCCGAGAGCCGAAATCTGCATTCATGGAATCCTACACCTTGACCGAGGGAGTCTTGCCAAGCAGACCCTGTGGCCTCCACAGTATAAACACAACCAACACGGCGAACGTGAACAAGTCCTTAAAAGCAGTCGATACGTAGACGCCGCTGAGCGTCTCTATGACGCCAAGCAGAAGACCTCCCAATAGGGCTCCAGGCAAACTGGTGAAACCACCTATGATGGCGGCCATGAAGCCCTTTATCAACGTCAAGCCGCCCATTCCAGGGTCAATCCCAAACAGGGGCGCCAGCAAGAGACCGGCGATGGCGCCCAGTGCCCCTCCCATAGCCCACGTAAATGAGTAGATACGCTTTATGCTCACGCCCATCAACTGCGCGGCCTCTTGATTCTGCGAAGTGGCTCGCATCGCCTTCCCGATCTTTGCTCTACGAAACCAAAAGAACAATACGGCGACGACAATAGCGGCGACAAACAGGATTGACAGATATGCGGGCCTTACCGAGACGATGCCCAACTGAATCGCCTTGCCGCCGAAAACCGGGGGCATGGAGAAAAGATTGTCCTCGAAGATGAATCGAAGAAGGTTCTGTATCAGAATGGCGAGTGCAAAAGTGAGGAAGACTTTTGTGAACGCGGGCGCGTTCAGGATCGATCTCATTAGCCCCCTGTCGACTGCTACCCAGAATAGGGCCGCAACCGCTATGGCTGCTATGAAGGAAAGCCAGTATGGCAAACCGAGAACTTTGTAGAAGACCAAACCTAGGTACGCCCCGATCGTTGCCGCTTCTCCTTGAGCAAAATTGACAATGCCAGTGGCTGAGAAGATCACGACCAGACCTATAGCAACGATGGCGTATATGGTGCCTGCCATCGTCCCATTGACAATCAACTGCGGCAGTATCTCCATGCTTCTTTCCCCCCACCGATCAACCCGGATAGGTATGTGCGGGAGGGATCGGAAATGACTCCCGATCCCCCCGCGCTCAAGCGTGCGGCTTCACAGGACCACGACGCGTGGTGCTACCATTCGTCACTCTAGGGTTTCGGGGGTCCGCCCTTCGTCGTATACGCGGGTGGATCCGCCTGGTAAACGAAGCCCGTCGCCAAGAAATTGCCGTCCTTGACCTGGTTCATACTGATTGCCATCTGGACGACATGGATCTTGTCGCTGAAAGTCACGGGGTTTCCTGCTGGCCGGTGGAAATCCTTGAACGTCTCGAGAGCAGCTATAAACTTCTCGCGAGTGAGATCCTTCCCAGCCTTCTGCAAGGCCTCCTTCAGGACGTACGCGTCACCATAGTAGAATTGGTCCACAAAGTTGGGCCTTCCCTCAATCTTGCCGTAGGCGGCGGCCCACTTCTTCTCGAACTCCTGCTGTTCGGCGTTTGGATCGCCGAAGAAACTCGGCAACAGATAGCCGGTGTAGGCTCCTTCGGCCGCGTCTCCAGCGACATCGAGTGTGCTCTTGGCAGTGCCCGTGGCATCTGTGATGAGAGGCATCTTGAGCCCAAGGTCCCTAGCCTGTCGGATGATGAGGGGTACCTCTCGAGCAAGACCGGTAATGAGCACGGCCTCTGGATTGGTGGCCTTTATCTTGAGCAATTGCGAGCTGAAATCGCTATCGCCAACGGCGAACCTCTCCATGGCGACTGCTTTCAACCCGCGGCGGGCTAGCTCCGCATTAAAGCCATCGAGGTAGCTTTGCCCCGTGGCATCACTCCCGCCAATGAGAGCTATCTTGGTCAGTTTTAGGTTATCTACTATGAACGTGGGAAAGGCCGCCGCAGCGGAACCGGCCGCGGGATATAGATGGAATATGTTTGGAGCAAACGGAGTGTCCGCTCCACCCTGGCTGATGCCATTGATAACGGGAACTCCACTTTGCCTGAGGTAGTCCATAGCCCCCATGAAGGAAGTGGTGCCGGCGCCCGAGAGTATCGCGAACACCTTGTCTCGTTCAACAGCCTTCTTGGCGGCGGCAAGCGCCTGGGCCGGGTCGCCTTGATCATCGGAGCTTACGATCTTTATCTTGCGGCCGTAGATACCACCCGCCGCATTAATCTCGTTGATCACGATGTTCATGCCATCGCGAGCGCCCAACCCTATCCAACTGGCAGCCCCTGACAGCGTACCGAAGGAGCCGATTGTGATCTCAGTGTCGGTCACTCCCGGAACCGCCGAGGCACCTGCTGAGGCCGGCGCTGAGGCCGAAGCCGACGCCGAGGGCTGTGTCTGGTTCCCGCTCGCGGAGGGTTTTGATGTCGAAGTCGTGGGTTGACTACTGCCGCACGCGGCAGCCACGATCACCATGACCACCGAGATTGCAGCCAGAATAGCTTTTCCAGCTTTGGCGCACATCCGACTTTACCCTTTCTACTTTTGCTATTGTCACTTGGAGCGCGGTGCGTTTGGCTCGGTCTGACAAGACTGTCGCACGAATCGCTAGTGCGCCGTTGCCATCTACCACCCCCCTCTCTTGCTTCAGTTGATTACCGCGGTTTGACTTATCGTTGAGTAACCGAGCTGGCTTCCTAAGCGAAGCCTGCAACCAGCCACTACTGCTATGCAGGGGCGACCGTCCGGTCGCCCCTACGCACAAATTATCCGACAACTGCTGTAGGCTATCGCCTTCCCACAAAGACAGCACTGATCCCACCATCTACGGGTATATCATGGCCTGTTATGGTTTCCGCTTCTGATGAGGCCAGGAACAAAACGGCGTTTGTCATATCCTCCGGGCGGTTGGATCTGCGGAGAGGGATCCATTTGCGTGCGTGCTCCTGCTCGTCCAAGCCAGATTCTTCGAAATGCGATTTCATCATGTTGGTGATGGTTGCGCCTGGGCTCACCGCATTTACGTTGATGCCGTATCGCGCCCATTCCATTGCTAGCTCCCTGGTGAGACCGAGGACGCCGGCCTTTGCCGCGCAATAAGCTGCGGCACCTAGAGGTCCACCCCTACTCGCGGAGACTGAAGCGGTGTTGACGATCTTGCCCTGTCTGCGTTCCACCATATGCCGGCCAACTGCCTGACAACACAAGAACGTTCCCTTGAGATTGATATTCAGATCTCGGTCCCATTCCGCCTCGGACAACTCCACCGAGGGAATCCGCTCGAAGACGCCGGCGTTATTGACCAGAATGTCTATCTTCCCAAAGGCATCAAGTGTCGTCTTGACCGCATCCTCCACTTCCGCCTTCTGGGAGACATCAAGCTTCACCGCTAGTGCCTTGCCACCCTCCTTCTCGATGTCACCGGCAATACTCTGCACTGCCGGGAGATTGATGTCCGCCAGCACGACGGCGGCGCCTTCCTGGGCAAATCGACGTGCGTGCGACTCACCAATTCCGGTGCCCGCCCCGGTTATTATGGCTACTTTTCCTTCCAGTCTTCCCGCCATCGGGTTTCCTCCTTAAGTGAGCTATTGAGCGCTAGTTCGCCACCAGGTTACTGCGCGTCAGTTGAGGTTCCATTCGTCGTCGCACTGTTCAGCGCTTCCAGCAGAACCTGGCTTATCGACTTGATCTCTAGGTCGGGCGGGGCGTTGCGCGACATGTTCCCATAGCAAGTGTTGCAGCCTACTACTATGGTGCGCAGCTGGTTCTTTCTCGCAAACTTCCAGATGGGTTCCAGGGAGACCTGGCAACAGGTGAAGGGGATATCCACCGTCTTCAGCCCATCGACACGGTCGAGCAGCTTGCGATATTCGGGCCATTCGACTTGTTTTTGGACTTCCCCGGTGGGCTCATAGATGCCACAGCGATGAGTGGTTCCTACGTAGCAGCCAACTGTTTGATCAAGACGAAGCGACCTGCCTTCCCAGACTTTTGGATCCGTGAGCAGGTCCAGATAATACAACTGGTTGACGTCGGTGTCACCAAACAACCACTTGTTCTTTATGGTGCACCACTGGCAAAAGTAAGCAAGACTCCTGGCGCCTCGCGCGTGGGCTTCATCAATATGGGCCAACTGTATTTCCCGCGATGCCTCATCGACTATGCTCCTGTCCTCGCCCTGCGACAGTCTCATATACAGGGGAATAGAGAGGCAGCAGTACTCCTCTTCCAGAAAACCGTAGTCGATGCCCAGCTTTTCCAGCAACAAGCAGTAGTAGCGCAGCATCAGAATGACGCCAAGCCCGGTGCAACCCACTTTAATGAGATTCTGTACCGGCCCTTTCTTCCTCTTAACCTCGATGCCACCAAGGAGTGACTTCCTCATAGTATTGGTGTCGAGCATTGTCCCATGCTGCCGGACGTAGTCAATGTGCTCGTCGACGCTCAGTCCTCTGATCAGCGGATACTGGTATTTTTCCGACCCAGGTGAGCCAAGTTTCTTCCTGGCCCACTCCCGGTACTTTCTGTCGCTCTCCTCGTCGTATCCAGCGATCTCCCTCAACTTCCTGGCTCGATCGATTTCGGGAGCGCTAACCTTGACGCTGACATCGTCCTCGTTGGTGAACCCCATTTGCTCCTCCCACCGTGTTCTCTCGTACCGGCGAATAGGCGAGAATTAGCTTGCCAGCCGAGGTCATCGTCTATACGTTAGTCGTGCCGGAGGCCCAGCGCGTGCTCTGCAATCAGTGTGCAGTGAAGCTCGCTCGTCCCCTCGACAATCTGGAATATCTTCGCATCGCGGAAGTAACGCGAAACCGGGTATTCATCGGAGCAAGAATATGCGCCGAATATTTGGGCGGCATCGGTTGCGACCTTCATCAAGGTGTCGCTGGCATACATCTTGGCCATCGAGCTATCTTTCCTAGAGCGCTCTCCCCCTTGATCCTTGAGCCAGGCCAAGCGGTAGGTCAGATGCCGTGCCGTCTCGAGCCCGATTACCATGTCCGTGATCTTGGATTGAATCAACTGGAACCGTCCGATCGGCTGTCCGAAGACGATGCGCTCCTTGGCGTAGCGCACGCTCTCTTCAAGACAGGCGCGAATCACCCCGCAGGCCCGCGCGGCAACCCCGAGCCGACCGTTTTCCACGGAGGACATGGCCACGGCGAATCCCTGGCCCTCCTCGCCAACGCGGTTCTCCACCGGAATCCTGCAGTCGTCGAATACTAACTCGCCGGAAGAGAGCGGCCGAAAACCCAACTTGTTCTTGAACGGTCGCACCGACAGTCCGGGGGTGTCTTTGGGGAAAACGAAGGCCGTTATGCCCTTGTGCCGCCGTGATTTGTCCATTTGAGCGAAGGAGATAAACCAGCTCCCGTACTCGAGGTTGCTGATCCAGGTCTTCATTCCGTTCACGACATAGCTGTCGCCGTCC